>JBIICE010000149.1:0-10360 GCA_044239025.1 Verrucomicrobiales bacterium | reverse complement strand
CGGATCCACGCCGCCATGGTGATCTGTCCCGTGATCTGGAGACCAGCCGGATTGCCCACACTGAGGTACTGACTCGTCCCGTTGAGCGAAATGGCCTGCCCATTCTGCCCCGTGGTGTAGCTTGGACCGCCGGCAGGAACGGCGGTGAACCCGCCCGCGGCATCATCACCGTTTCCATCCAACCGCCAGCGCGCCGCCAGACCATCCGTGACCGGCGGCGGCGGCGGACCAATGTTGAATCCATCATCGGCTGACGCCGGAATACGCCAGCGGATGGGCGCGTTCGCGGGACTGAAGACATTCGGGGTCGGCACCGATTCCACGATTCTCCGCGGGTCGGTTCCATCGGTCGTATAATACACTCTCGCCCCCGGTGGCGCATTGATCACAAGGGGGTAGCCACCCGGAACCTGGCCGCCATGCTGCGAGAAATCCGGAGCGACCACCGAGGGCCAGAGCCGGTCGGCCGTGAACTGCGCCAGCACAACCGCCGGACGCGAATCGAAGAAGTTGTCGCGGATGAAATTGATCCGCGTGTTCCATGCGGCCTCGCCAGTGGAGGAATTACTGTAGCGGGCGGAATAGAGGCGGATGGCGCGGTTGATGTCGGCCGCCTTGTCGAGCCATCGCTGTTTGGCCACCGGAGCCGCCATGGCCCCACCGTTGAAAAAGTGCCTCCGGACACGATCCGCAAACCGCAACCGGTACTCCGGGTTGAGCGCCAGACTGTCGTGGACCCACTGCGGATTCGACCAGTCGGGCAGCGTGCTGTTGCTCTGGGTCAGGAACGGACCCGTGCGGTCGACTCCCCAGTTCGGTGCCAGCAGGGTGTGCTCGCCGTCCTGAAGATAGAAGGTGAAGCCACGCTCGCCCTTCCGGTCGCGCATGGAATGCCAATTGTTCGGCTTGTTGTTCGAAAGGAAGCTCGAAAGCACGGCATCGCCGTCTCCCGTGTAGAAGATCACCATCATGTAGTCGATGAGGTCATCGATATCGACGAGTACCGGAAAGGCCGGGTTGCGCGTGCCATCCGGGTTGCGGCCCAGCATGCGGAAGTAGTTCGCATTCGTGGGGGCCGTACGATGCGCAAGGGAACGGTCCCAGAGATCCCGCCACGCCGCCTTGCTGCCATCCGGATTGGTCGTCAGATAGCCATCGGTCGCTTCCGTTTTGAAATCGAGGGTGTAGCGGTCGCCGCACTTGACGACGTCGTAGTCGTCCTTGTTTCCGCCAAGGTAGGTTTCCCCGAACGAATTCTCGGCCCGTTCGTGGATGTCGTAAATTCCCCAGTAGAGACCATTGAGGAAAAGATGACAGTGGCGGGTCCGCGTGCTCGGCTGCCCCATCGCCGCAAGGGTCATCCGGCAGAAGGGATCGCGCACCATGGTCTCATTCACATCGGAAGCATTCTGACTCCACGAGTAGTTCTGGCTGCCGCGCAGATCGAACGTGTCGTACTCCCCGGCTCCGTCCGCGCCATAGAGCCGGTAGTTGAGCTTCCCGTTGCCGTAGGAGTCCCGGAAGAAGACGCGGAAACTGTGCTTCGTGCTGGAATCGCCCCGGCTGGCACCGCCGCGGATCCGGATGCCGCAGCCGCTGCTGAACTCTCCATGACCTTCCTCGGGAGCGGCTCCCGGCTTCCCAAGGTCAAGCATTTCAATGCTCGCTGGTCGTTCCCATGCCTGCCCGCGCTGGACGCCATTCACATAGATGCCCGTGACCGGATCGGTCAGGTGATTCTGCTGCGTGACCACGGAAATGACCGGAATCTGCCCGAGGGCCTCGCGCATCTGGGCGGCGGTGTACTGGTTCCGGACCGTCGCATCGAAGCCCCAGATGAAGGCCTGTCCGCCATTGGTCGCCGCATTGGTCGGCCAACCGGGGGGAATGTTGGCCACGGAACCCGTCACGGCCCCGCCAGTGGAAAGCGAGACCTTCGGGGGGCCAGTCACATCGGCCGGAAAGATGAAGGTATGCGTGTCGATGTTGGTGGGCTTCCAGTTCGCGCGGAAGGCCCGCGCCCGGATCACGCGGGCACCGGAAGTCGACGTGTTCGGGGTGCTTCCGATGGTGACCGGTCCCGTGTACAGGGTGCCGTTCTGCGGACTGGGTTCGCTGTTGTTGGTCGTGTACCAGATCTGGGCTCCGGGGGTGGAAGTGGTGATGCTCAGCGGAAACGGAGCATCGTAGAATCCCCGGCGGTGACTGAACTTCGTGTCCTCCACCTCCCCCTCGTACCATGGCGTGGCATTCGGTGCACCGGGAGTCGCGTTCGTCAGGTAGACGTTCGGCGTGGTGTTGACGTAGGTTGCCCCGAGTTCGGGCTGGAGCAGGAAATTGTCGTCGCTCGCTGCCGAGTTAAGTCCCTGAATCGCCAGAATATTCGGTCCCACCGGAAGCAGCAGAGGCAGCACGGTGGCTGCGTCGATGGTTTCGGCCACGATCCCGTCGGTGAAGGGACGGTTGACGGTGGCGACGCTGCCCGGCCCGGGAGCGGCGGGGGCGTTGCGTTCCGCAATCTTCGTTCCGTTGAGCCACGCCACAAATCCATCGTCGTAGCGCATCCGGAGGACGAGGGCATTGAAGCGCGCCGCATTCGGCGCAGCAAACGGCAGGCGCCAGTAGGCGGTCGTGGCTTTGCCCAGCATGTCGGCTTCCACATCGGTCCGGATGTGCGGACGGTAGCCATTGAGTTCCGTGCCGCGCACCTGGACTTCTCCCAGCGAAAGCACCCGCGCATCGTCCGTGGCCGCCGCATCCGGAGTCCGCCGCACCCGCACGTACTGACCGAATACCGGATTCCCGCCATTGGCCGCCGCAACATCGTAGAAAAGATCAGCCGGACCACCGAGCACGTTCTCCGGGTTGAGCAGCGGAGACGCATGCAGCACGGTGGTCCCGTTCGTGTCGAGGATCTGGATCGTGATGTTCCGCAGCCGCTCCGGACAGCAACCCTCCCGGTTGTGCAGATTCACCGAGGCGATGGCGGCACGCCGGTTCAGATTGAGGGTCCACGCAGGATTCACATCCGTGGACAGCGTGTGCGTGAAATCAGCATTGTTCCCGTTGATGCCAAGTGCCGCCGCATAGGTGGACAAGGTGCTCGTCTGAGTGGCCACCGGGGCAGGGCTGCCGGTGCGTGCCAGGTTCACCGCAATCCCCGGAACGACGCCAAATACCTCCACCTCCCCCATCGACAGCACGTTCTGCTCATTGGTGTCCCCCTGCCCTCCGGTTCCGGAAAGGTCAGGATCCGCCGTGCGGCTGATGCGCACATGCCGGCCCGAAACCGATCCACCGGTCAGCGCCGCAAGATCAACCGTGAGCGACGTGGGACCAGCCGGGTAGGTGAATCCTGCATTCTCCGGATTGAGCAGAGCCGAGGTGTAGATGGGCACGAGGGCCTCGTCGAGGATCTGCACCGTGATGTCGCGCAGGCGGCTCCCGCAGCAGTTGTCCCCGCGGTTCCGCACCGTGATGCTGCTGATCTGAGCAATGCCGCCGAGATCCAGATTCCAGAAAGGTGCCGCATCCGCGGGCCCCGTATGCGTGAAGTTGTTGAAGATTCCGTCGTTGCCCAGCGCCGCACTGAAACTCCCCTGAGTCGTGCTCTGCACCGCAGTTCCCGTCCGCGCGATGTTCCCCGGCGGAGGAGCCGGAGCCGTCGTGTCATATCCCAGTCCCGGCGGCGTCGATGTCGCCCGCCAGCCGCCATCGCCCGAAAATCCCGCACTGGCCCAGTCGGACGGCGGAACCGCACCACCCGAGGCCACCAGCAGCCGACCCCCACTCCCGCCCAGCAGACTCACCGGAACCGTTTCCTGTGCCGACCCGAAACTGATGTCGTCCTGCTGTGGCGGATAGGGATTCCATTCACTGGTCCGCGCCGATCCATCCGGCCGCACCAGCGCCAGATACCCGCCTTCCGACTTCAGCGAGAAATTTGTATGCAGCTGCCGCCCCGCCACCACCCGGTTCTTGCCGGAGGCAAATACCACGATCCTTCCGCCCGGTGGCAGCGTCACCGCCGGAAACCGCCACCTGGCCGCCTGCGCCGCATTGTCAGTCAGGCTCCATCCCTCCAGATTCACCATCACACCCCCGGGATTCTCCACCTCGATCCAGTCGCTGAACTGCCCGTCTTCATCTGCCAGTTCGGTGACGTTGGCCGCCATGAATTCGCTGATGATGGCATCCTGCGCAGACAGGGCAGCAGCGGGAAGCAGGAACACGGCGGCCAGCCACCGCAGGGGAGTTTGCAGGTCTCGGAACATAAAACGTTAAAACGGGAAGGGTTCGCGGAAAAAGGGTTGCGTCATGGTGCCGGATCGACCGCTCCATAGCAATAAAATTACCGCGGCAGGCCGCGTTCTCTTCCGCCGCAGCCCACCGCCAACGTGGTCTGCCTCCGCTCTTGATTTTCCATCGCTTCCAAAGCGCTATGAGCCCGGAAATTCCTATCCCCGAGCAAGCCATGCCCCTCACCAAGAAAATCGTCAATAATCCGAACGACTGCGCCGCCGAACTCCTCGACGGACTCGTGGAAGCCTACGATGGATCCTGCCTCAGGGTCGGCCGCGGCTGCATCGTGAAAAAGGACATCCGCGACGGCAAGGTCGCCCTCCTCGTCGGCGGTGGCGCAGGCCACGAACCAATCTACCATGGCCTCGTCGGCCACAATCTCGCTGACGGGGCCGCCTGCGGTGACATCTTTGCCGCCCCACCCCCGGACATCGTGCTCGATGGAGCCAAAGCCGTGAACCGCGGCCGCGGTGTCCTTTTCCTTTACGGGAATTACGCCGGAGACGTCCTCAACTTTGACATGGGGGCCGAACTTGCCGCCGAGGAAGGCATCGAAGTCAAAACCGTCCTGATCCACGACGATGTCGCCAGCGCCCCGCCCGACCGCAAGGCCGACCGCCGCGGCATCGCCGGTCTCGTTCCCATCGTAAAACTCGCAGGAGCCGCCTCCCAGGTCGTCGATTCCCTCGACGAACTCGCCCGCATCGCCACCAAGGCGGAGGCCATGACCCGTTCCATCGGGGTCTCCATGACCCCGGGCTCCATCCCGGCCACCGGCCAGCCCACCTTCGACATCGATCCGGATAAAATCGGCCTCGGCATGGGCATCCACGGAGAAAAAGGCGTCGCTCTCATCCCCATGACCACCGCCGAGGAACTGGTTCCCCAACTCCTCGACCTGATCTTCGCCGACGACCTTCCCTTCGGCGCGGGCGACGAAATCGTGCTCTTCGTGAACAGTCTCGGCTCCACCACCATGATGGAACTCCTCATCGTGAACCGGACCGTGAAACGCCTGCTCGCCGCCAAAGGCATCCACGTCCACGACACCATCATCGGCCCCCTCGTCACCTGCCAGGAAATGTCGGGCGTCTCCCTCAGCCTCACCAAACTCGACGCAGAGCTGAAGACGCTCTGGGACATGTCCTGCGAAAGCGTCTGCTACACGAAACTCGGAACCGAGCCCTGACGCTCCGGCCATCCGCAAATCCGGAATGCCGACACGGCAATTCCGGGTATCGTGGCAGGCCATGAAAGCCTACTTCTGTCTCGCGCTCTGCTGCCTGCAGCTACCGCTCCGGGCCGCAGATCCCGTCGCTGCCGACGCCACCGAGCCACCGGAGGTGGTGCCTTCAGCGGATGACCTCGAATCCATCACGGTCTCCCCTTCCGAACTCACCCTGCACGGCCCCGCGTCCGCCGGACAGATCCTCGTCACCGCCACTTTCTCCAACGGCACCTCGGCCGACGTCACGCGCGCCGCGGCCCGCACCATCGACGGCGGCTCTCTGGAGGTGTCCCCCACCGGCCTCGTCACCCCCAGGGCGGATGGCTCTGCTGCGCTCCGGATCGCATGGGGCGGCAAGGAAACGACCCTCAAAGTCACCGTCAGCGGGCAGGCGGACCGCACGTCGCCCGACTACATCCAGGATGTCACCCCGGTCGTCTCCCGGATGGGCTGCAACGCGGGCACCTGCCACGGAGCCAAGGACGGCAAGGCGGGCTTCAAACTCAGTCTCCGCGGCTACGATCCCGTCTTCGATATCCGCGCCTTCACCGACGACATCCGCGGACGCCGTACCAATGCGGCCTCGCCGGACGATTCCCTCATGCTCCTCAAAGGCAGCGCCGGCGTGCCCCACGAGGGCGGGCAGCTCATGAAACCGGGCGATCCCTATTACCGGGTCCTGCGCGACTGGATCGCCGCCGGAATGCCGGTGAACATGGCATCCCCTCGCGTCACCGCCATCGACCTCGAGCCTAAACTCCCGGTCGTGCAGCGCGAAGGAGGCCGCCAGCAGTTCCGCGTGGTGGCCCGCTACGCCGACGGATCCCACCGCGACGTAACCCGCGAGGCCTTCATTGAAACCGGCAACGCCGACGTCGCCAAACACGGCAAATCGGGCCTGCTCACTGCCTACCGCCGGGGCGAGGCACCCATCCTCGCCCGCTACGAAGGCGCCTACGCCTCCACTGTCCTCACGGTCATGGGCGACCGCTCGGGATTCGCATGGCAGCAACCCCCGGCCAATAACCGCATCGACGAACTCGTCGCCGACAAACTGCGCCGCATGCAGACCCTTCCCTCGGGCCTCTGCACCGATCTTGAATTCGTGCGCCGCCTCCACCTCGACCTCACCGGCCTCCCCCCGTCGCCGGAAATGATCCGCACCTTCACCGGCGATCCTCGCGACAGCCGCCGGAAACGCGAGGAACTCATCGACCGCCTCATCGGTTCCCCGGAATTCATCGATCACTGGACCAATAAATGGGCCGATCTCCTCCAGGTGAACAGCAAGTTCCTCGGCGGGGAGGGCTCGGTCATGCTGCGCGACTGGATCCGCGAACGCATCGCCGCCAACCTGCCCTACGACGAGTTCGTCCGCCAGATCCTCACGGCCTCGGGCTCGAACCGGGAAAACCCCGCCGCCAGCTACTACAAGATCCTCCGCGAACCGACGGAAATCATGGAGAACACCACGCATCTCTTCCTCGGTACCCGCTTCAACTGCAACAAGTGCCACGACCACCCATTCGAACGCTGGACCCAGGACCAGTATTACCACCTCGCCGCCTACTTCGCCCAGGTCGGCCTCGAGCGCGATCCGGCCAGCGGCGACCGCAGCATCGGCGGCACGGCCGTCGAGGGCGCACGTCCGCTCTTCGAGAAGGTAATCGACCGGGAATCGGGCGACATCCGGCACGACCGCACCGGCAAGGTGGCTCCCCCGGCTTTCCCCTACGTGGTCCCAGTCCAGAACACGGCCCCGCAGCCCCGCCGTGCCAGTCTCGCCAGCTGGATCACCAGCCCGGAGAATCCCTACTTCGCTCTCAGCTACGTGAACCGCATCTGGGGTTACCTCACGGGTATCGGCCTCATCGAACCGCTCGACGACATCCGCGCTGGCAACCCTCCGTCGAACCCGGAACTCATGCAGTGGCTCACCAGCGACTTCACCGCGCATCACTTCAACGTCCGTCACCTCATCGGAACCATCTGCCGCAGCCGCACTTACCAGCTCAGCATGGAAACCAACCGCTGGAACGAGGACGACCGCACCAATTACAGCCACGCCATCCCGCGCCGCCTCCCCGCAGAAGTGCTCTACGACGCCCTCCACGCCGTGACGGGTTCGCATACAGGTCTGCCCGGCAAGGTGCGCGCCTCGCAGCTCGCAGACAGTCAGCAGGGGCCCGCCGACGGCTTCCTTGCCAACGCCGGCCGTCCTGTCCGGGAGAGTTCCTGCGAATGCGAACGCAGCAGCGACCTCCAGCTCGGCCCCATCATGGCTCTGATCTCCGGCCCCACCGTGGGCGACGCTGTCTCTCAGCAGGGCAACGCCATCGCCAGTCTCACGGCAACCTTCCCCTCGGACCGTGATCTCATCAGCGAAATCTACCTGCGTGTCCTCAACCGCCCGGCTTCGGATCCGGAAATCACCGCCGCCGAAGCCGCCTTCCGCGATATCGAAGCGGATCACGCCAGCCTCTCCACCGCCCTCGCCGGACTGGAAGCACAGCTCCGCCCTGCCATCGAAGCAGCTGAATCCGCACGCGAGGGCCGCCTCGGGGTCGTCCGGGCAGACCTCGCCCGCTACGAAACCGAACTCGCCCCGCGCCTCGCCACCATGGAAAAGGAACGCGCCGCCCGCATCGACGCCGCACGGACCGCGCTCTCCGATGCAGAAAAGGCCGTCGCTGCCCGCGTCGTGGAATGGGAAAAACAACAGGATCCGTCCGGCACCCCATGGAAGGTCATCCCAGCCACGGACGCCCTCAGCAGCCAGAATCAGAATCCGCTCAAACTCCTCCCGGACGGCAGCTACCTCGCTACCGGCACCGACGGCAAACAGGACTTCACGCTCTCCTTCCCTTTGCCAGGCCAAAGCCTCAGCGGCGTCCGCCTCGAAGCCCTCCCGGACGACAGCCTTCCCGCCAAAGGCCCCGGACGCAACGAAGCCGGAAACTTCGTCCTCAGCGAAATCGAAGCCTCGTGGATCCCGTCGGCCCCCGATGCCAAACCGGTTCCCATCAAGTTCATCAAGGCCATCGCCACCTTCCAGCAGGGACAGTATGAAGTCGCCAATGCCATCAACGGCCGCGCCGGCCCGGACCCCGATGGCTGGGGCATCTTCCCCGACGGCATCGGCAAACCCCAGACCGCCATCTTCTCCTGTTCCACCGACGGCAGACCGCTCGAACTCGGACCCGGTCAACTCCGCATCGTCCTCCGCCAGCAGTACAACGACGGCAAACACCTCCTCGGCCGCTTCCGCATCAGCCTGTCATCCACACCCGGCGAACTGAATTTCGGTCTCCCCGCCGCCCTAACCGAAATCCTCGCGGTCGCCCCGGAAAAACGCTCCCCGGAACAGCAGAAGGCTCTGTTCGACCACCTCGCTGCCGCGGACCCGGACATCGCCGCCAGACGCACGGCCCTCGCCGAAGCGGAGAAACCACTGCCGCCGGACCAGGGACTGGCCGACCGCAAGGCAGCCGTCGCCCGCGAGGAACAACCCCTGCCCGTAGAACCAAAACTCGCCGCTCTCCGCCGCGACGCCGCACTCAGCGCGGAACAACTCGCCAACCGCCGCCTCACCGCCGCTCAGGACCTCACCTGGGCCCTCATCAATACGCCCGGCTTCCTCTTCAATTACTGACCCACCGCGCCGCACCGCCGACCCATGTCTGCCACCACCCCGGCTGTGCCCGGACACAGCTTCCCCGCCGCTGCCCTCGCGGAACTGCGCGGCGTCTTCCCGCCCGATCGACTCCTCGCCTCGCCGGCACACCTCGCCGCCTACCAGTCGGATGGACTCACCGCCTTCTCCATCTCCCCGGGAGCCGTCGCCGTGTGCCTCACCGCCGACGACGTCATCACCGCGGTCCGCACCTGCCACCGTCATCACATTCCCTTCACCGCCCGTGGCAGCGGCACCAGCCTCAGCGGTGGCTCGGTCCCCTGCGACGGCGGGCTCGTCATCGCCCTCAACCGCATGAACCGGATTCTGCGGCTCGACCCCTTCAACCGCACCGCGGTCGTCGAACCGGGCGTCTTCAATGCCTCGGTCACCCGTGCCGCCGCGGCACACGGTCTCATCTACGCCCCCGACCCCTCCAGCCAGCAGATCTGCACCATCGGCGGCAATGTCGCCTTCAACGCCGGCGGTGCCCACTGCCTCAAGTATGGCATGACGTCAAACCATGTCACCGGCATGAAGGTCGTCCTCGCCGATGGCTCCCTCGCCACCCTCGGCAGCGATAGCCTCGAAGGCGCCGGACCAGACCTCACCGGACTCTTCACCGGCAGTGAAGGCCTCTTCGGCATCGCTCTCGAAATCACCCTCCGCCTCATCCCGAAGGTCGAGCGCTACCACACGATCATGGCCAGCTACGACAGCACGGAAGCAGCCGGCAGCGCTGTCGCCGCAGTCGTCGCCAGCGGCATTCTCGCCGGTGCCATGGAAATCATGGACCGGCTTGCCATGGATGCCGCCGAGGCCGCCGTCGGCGCAGGCTACCCCCCGGACGCCGCGGCCATGCTCATCGTCGAACTCGAGGGCCCCCGCGATCAGGTCGAATCCGAACGCAGCCGACTCGAAACCATCATCCACGACAGCGGTGCCCGCACCATCACCGTCGCCCAGTCGGAGGACGAAAGGCTCCGCATCTGGAAGGGTCGCAAAAGCGCCTTCTCCGCCGTCGGCCGCCTCAGCCCCGACTTCATCGTCCAGGATGGCGTCGTTCCCCGCCGCCGCCTCGGCGAAGCCCTCCGCGGCATCGCCGCAATCGCCGCACACCACCAGCTCCGCATCGCCAATGTCTTCCATGCCGGCGA
>JBIICE010000148.1:0-10367 GCA_044239025.1 Verrucomicrobiales bacterium | reverse complement strand
CCCAGCACCGCGATCTTCGTGGGATCGATTCCGAGTTCCTGCGCATGGCTGCGCAGATGGCGCAGGGCCGTCCGGCAATCGTCGAGACTGTCACTCGCCGTGACCGGACCGCCGTCTGGTGCCAGCCGGTACGCGAGGCTGATGGCGATGGCGCCGCGTGAGGCAAGGTAACGGCAGTGCGGAAAGAGGAGGTCGGGCTTTCCGGATTTCCAGCCTCCACCATGGATCCAGACGGTCACGGCACGGCGGTCCGTTGGCTTGTGGTCCTTCGGAAGGAAGGCATGGAGACTGACCTGCTGACCTGCCTTTCCCCGGGCCGTCCAGACTTCCGGTGCGGTGCCGGGGGAAGTGAAATCCGTCAGTTCAGCGGCCTGCAGGGCGGCTGATGCGAGCAGGGCGGCGAGGAATGATCGGCGGGGCAGCATGAGGAAAGCGGTGCTGACGGATTTCAGATCCCCGTGATGGAGCCATCGGGGGCGACGTCGATGCGTTCTGCGGCGGGCACGCGCGGCAGAGCAGGCATGCGCATGAGGGTGCCGGTGAGTGCCACGAGAAATCCCGGGCCGGCGGCGAGTTCAAAATCGCGCACATTGATGGTGAATCCGGTGGGCCGTCCGAGTCGCTGCGCATCATCGGAAAGCGAATTCTGCGTCTTGGCCATGCAGACGGGAAGCTGACCGAATCCACTGCGGCTGAATTGATCGAGCCGGGCTTCCGCGGCTTCCGAGAAGCTGACGCCGTCGGCTCCATAGATGCGCCGGGCGATTGTGGTGACAGCGAGCCGTACTCCGTCGGCGGGATCGTAGAGGGGTTGGTGGCGCGGAGTCGGAGTGGCGGCGGCCGCGGCGACGATCTCGGCCAGTTCCGTGCAGCCCTCGCCTCCGGCGGCAAAGGCATTGGCGACGGCAACCGGAATGCCGCGGGCCTCGCACCATGCGCTCACCGCCGCGAGTTCGTCATCATGGTCGGTGTGGAACCGGTTGATGGCGACGACGACGGGTTTGCCGAACTGAGAGGCGCTGTCGAGGTGGGCAGCGAGATTGTCGAGCCCCCGCTGCAGCGCGGCGGTGTCCGGTTGCGTGAGCGCATCAAGCGTGATGCCGCCATGCATTTTGAGGGCGCGCACCGTGGCCACGATGACCACCGCAGCGGGGTCAAGCCCGGCCTTGCGGCATTTGATGTGGAAGAACTTCTCGCCGCCCAGATCGAAGGCGAAGCCGGCCTCGGTCACGGCGTAGTCGGCATGAGCGAGGGCCATGCGGGTGGCGAGCACGGAATTGCAGCCGTGCGCGATATTCGCGAAGGGGCCACCATGCAGGAAGGCCGGCACGCCTTCGACGCTCTGTACGAGGTTCGGTTCCAGGGCGTCCCGCAGCAATGCCAGCACCGCACCCGTCACCCGGAGCGCACTCGCCGTGACAGCCTCGCCATCGGGCGAAAAACCAAGCACAATCCGGTCGATCATCCCGCGCAGATCATCGCGCGATTCCGCGAGGCAGAGGGCAGCCATGATTTCGGAGGCCGCCGTGATATCGAAACCGGTGCTGCGTTCCGCCGGTCCTCCGCGGTCCGTGGTGATGCGGCGGAGCGATCGGTCGTTCATATCAAGCACCCGCTTCCAGAGCAGACGGTCAGGGGTCAGTGGCAGGGTGCCCTGCTGCATGGCGTTGTCCGCCACAGCCGAAAGCAGATTGTGCGCCGAAGTGATCGCATGGAAGTCCCCCGTGAAGTGGAGATTGATCGACTGGGCGGGCTCGACGGTGCATTTCCCACCGCCCGTGGCTCCTCCCTTGCGTCCGAAGACCGGTCCCATGCTGGGCTGCCGCAGGGCGAGCGCGACCGATCTTCCGGTTTTCTGCAGTCCCTGCGCGAGGCCGATGGAAATGGTCGTCTTGCCCTCTCCCGCCGGGGTGGGGGTGATGGCCGACACCAGAATGAGACGCCCGGAGCGAGGCGGCGAATCGAGTGCCGACAGGGGAACCTTCGCTTTGTCGGATCCGAAGCAGGTCAGAATGGCGGGATCGATCCCGAGGGCCGCGGCGGTGCGCTGAATGCTCATGATCAGCATGCTGGCGAGGCCCCGGGCCGATGGCAAGCCCAACTGGGAAGCGTCAGGCTGGCCCCGCGAGGGCTTCGAGGGTGCGGAGGACGACCGATTGATCGGGTTTGAGGGAATCGATGACGCGGAAGAGGGCGCGGCAGGTTTCCTCATAGCCTGGAGCGAGGCCGCGGCGGGCTGCCAGCAGACGCACGTAGCGGATGGCGCGGTCGATCAGTTTGTTGTTTGCCGGTCGGACCCACGTCATGACATTGTCCTCGTACCGTCCCAGGCGACCCATGAGCAGAGTGCTGTGGGCATTGAGAAGCATTTTGAGCATAAGGTGCGCCTCCGCCATGCCGTCAGATCCCCCGGTGGCCTGCCAGCGGATCGTGTGGTGCAGGGGACCGTAATGCAGCAGGATGCGGCCGGGGCCGCCTTCGATGCGGAAGACGTGATGCAGGGCTCCGTGCGTGCGGCGGCGGCGCAGTTCGGGAAGCCTTGCGGAAAAATCGTATCCGTGGATCACGCGGAGACCGGTGGTCGACGCGACTTCCGGCCAGTCGACGGCGCGTGGCTCGCGGTGCAGCAGTTGCCGCCATGCGGAAGGCCCATCCGGAGCCGAGGGCATGAAGAGATGGCACCAGGAAGCCCGCGCTTTCGGGTCGTTCTGATTCTCGAAAGGCTGCAGGCTGAAGGTGGGGCTGCGTTCCGTGGTGTCGGTGAGCACCGTGATGCCGAACGGCCCGGGTTCGTAGAGCGTGTATTCACCGCGGGAACAGAGGGAGGCCTCGCGTTCGGTGAAGGGCGCGAGGAATGACCAGTCAGTCGCCTCCAGCAGCGAGCGGAGGCGATCGGGGAGGGCTGCGGCGGCGGCAGGGTTCGCGCGGCTCGCGAAAGCGAAAACGAGGGCCGCGGTGAGTACGGTAGTGGCCTGCATGCGCGTGCTGCCGCTGAGCGCCATGGGTCCGACCGCGAGGTTGACCTTCCGGATCGCGGGGTTCGCGAGGACGCGCCGCGAACGTTCCGCGGTCGCCGCGAGGATTTCGTCGGGATTGCAGTAGAGGAAGAAGGGAGCCTGGGAGGAAATGGCGGCGGCACGTTCCGTGGCTCCGATGACCCATGGGGTCTCTCCGCCTTCCGTGGAGGCCAGCAGGAGGTCGCCGTCGCGGAACCCCAGGTCTTCCAGCTGCCGCGCTCCATATTCCGGATGGTCCTCGAATTTCTCGACTGCGCGGATCAGTGCGAGGTCGCCCCCTGCCATGAAGGCAAGGACGCGCGCCGCGGATGCTTTCGGCAGCAGGCCCTCGCGGCAGAACAATTCGAGCGAAAGCGAGAGGCGGCCGGTGGCACCGCAGCCGCACAGAAAGACGCGGTTCCCGGCCCCGAGGCAGGTCGCAATGGCTTCCGCCATGGCGGGCAGCTGCCCAGCGGCATCCGCAAACCGGCGGAGCGCCAGCAGGTCGACTTCGCGGAGGATACGGATTCCTTCCGCAAGGTCCTCCCGGGCCAGGCGGGCAAGGTCGCCAGTGAGCGGGTGAGGGGATTCGGTATCAAGGGCACCCAGCTGAAAGTCGCCGGCGATGGTCAGGAATTCGTCGGCGTTCATGTGGGGGAATCGGGTCAGGGCTGAATCAGGGCTGGGAAGTATCGGGTCAGGTGTGCCCGGGAGCGGAGATGCGTCCTTCTTCAATTTCGTCCCGGCGGCTCCGGAGGATGCGGTCCGCTGTTTCCGAAATCATTTCCTCCAGAATGAGGCGCAGGTGGCTGCCGGGGCGGAAGTCGCTCGGGGCGATGTGCTTGACCCGGTTGGCATGGGCCGCCAGCTGGTAGCATTTCCGGAAGCTGTTGCGTGTGCGGTCTTCGCTGTTGTAGACGGCAATGGCTCCTCCGCCATACTGCTTCATGATCGTGAAGCAAGGCACATCGGTAGGGCCATCGCCGAGGTAGATCATGTTTGAAAACGGGACCGGCCGGAGGTCTGCGGGCATGTGGTCATTGACGTCCTGGCTCAGGTCGAGGAGGCCCTTGTTGATGCGGAAAAGGTACTGTGTTTTCTGCGTGTGCGAGATGACCCGTTTGGGAAAGGTGATGCGGCCCTCCCCATCGGTGGCGAATTCACAGCCGAAGACCGCTTTGACATGCGGACGGAGCCGGGAGCCGTCGATGAGGGCCTTCATGCCGCTGCTGACGATGTAGTGTTCGAGCTGAATTCCGATGCTGCGGTGTGCGGGAGAGAGGATTTCCTCGAGTTCGCCGAACATTTCGGGCAGACCCTTGTAGAATCCGAGATTGGCTCCGAGCTTCTCCAGTTCCGCATTGGTGGGCGGATCCATCTGCAGCGAATCAAGCAGCGTCTTCAGGTAGGCGAGTTCCGATTCCCAGCCGTCCTGACGCACAAGCGCCTGACATTTCTTCCAGAAGGCGGCGGGATCGATTCCGTATGCCGGAAAGAGGACCTCGTCCTGCATGTAGGTCGGCGAAAGCGTCTGATCGTAGTCGTAGACGATCGCGATGGTGGTCTGGGGAACGGACATGATGGGGTGGGATCAGAGGCCGCGGGCGTAGGAATCGCAGCGGCTGAACCATCCGGCGCGCCATTGACCTTCGGGTTTGGGTGCGATCTCGATGCGGCGGCCGAGGGTGCGGCGGGCGGCCACGGCGAAGGCGGCGGGGGCATCGTCCGGCCGGGGCACACCCTCCATGGCCTGGAGCACCTGCAGCAGGCCCCAGCCCTGGCCCTGGTAGCGTTCCGCCGGGTTGGTGCCCTCGCCTTTGAAATTCACATAATCCATCAGGCAGTAGAGACCGCTGCCGGTCTGTGTGAGGGACATGAAGCGCGCCTCGATGGCGGCCCGCTGCTGCCGCGGAGCTGCGGCAAGGATTTTGGGAAGCGATCGCACGCTGCGGTCGGCGGCGAATTCCGCCTGCAGCGGCACCGTGGCCGCGAGCAGTCCGCGCAGTTCCTTCATCTCCGGAGAATTCTTCGCGGCAAGAAACGAGGCACGGTCGCGCCACGGACAGAATGGTGCCTTCCGCAGCCACTCCGGGACGCGCGCTCCACGGTTTGCCAGATGCGCCACGAGGGCGGGAAAACTTTCTTCGTACGGGCCGCGGGGCCCCCGTGGATACCAGATGAAATGCCCAATGCCCAGCGAGGCAAAGGCTTCGCCTGTGTTCCAGCTGGTCAGTCCCTCGATCGTGCCCGCGCATTCGTTCTTCCATAGCCTCTGCCCGATCTTTGCCGCGGTGGCCGGGGGAATCCGGAAAGGGGCTTCGCGGGCCGGAGCCACGGCGGAAAGAAGCAGCAGACTGAGCAGAACCCGGCGGAGCATGGAATCGGAGGAAAGAAAAGCGGTGAGCTGGCGGAAGCCCCGGGGACAGTCCGGGGCTTCCGCAAAAGGGAGAATGCGTCAGGATTACGGCACGAGCCGGACCTTCGCTCCGGGTATCTCGCCGCGCGCCATGGCGGCATGCTGCTCGTCGCTGCAGGCGGAATTGGTGGGGGCATCGGCTGCGCGGTCGACCGAACCCACCAGTCCCTGCGAGAGCAGATAGGCTTCGACTTCCTCGCCACTCACGTCCGCGAGCATGGTGTCATTGACGACCACGCAGGGGCTGAGGGGCTGCCCGCTCTTCTGTTCCATTTCCCAGCGGAAGGCCGGATTCTTGATGATGTCCTTCTCCTCGTAGGGAAGGTCGTACTTGCGCATGATCGCGCGGACTCCTTCGCTCCATCCGCAGAAGGTTTTCAGGTAGGCAGTAATGGCCGGTTTTTCCGTATTCATGAGTTTTGGGGATTGGGTTGGGAATGGTAAGGGCGGCGCGGGCAATTGCAAGACCACCGGGAAAATCCCTTTGCCGCCCCGCGCATCCTCCCGGATGAGTTCGGTGTGCCCGACCACTCGTTCCACCCTCCCAGAATACGCGCCATCCTCCTCGGGGGAAGCGGACTTCTCGGAGTCGCGCTGCGCGAGGCATGGTCCGCTCAGCCGGACATCGAACTCCTCCCGCTCTCCCGCGCGGAACTTAACCTCACCCAGCCCGACCGCATCGCCGAGGTGCTTGAGGGCGTTCCGTTCGACCTCCTGCTGAATGCGGCGGCCTACACGCGGGTCGACGACGCCGAAACGTCCGGTGGCCGCGAACTTGCCATGACGGTCAATGGCACGGCTGCCGGGGTGCTGGCGGACTGCGCGGCCCGCAAGGCGGCCCGCATGATCCATTTCAGCACGGACTATGTCTTTGATGGCTCCAGCCGCACCCCGTACCGCGAATCGGATACACCGTCGCCTGTGAGCGTCTACGGTCAGTCGAAACTGGTTGGCGAAGAACTTGTCCTCGCCGCTTCCCCGCGCCACCTCGTGGTCCGGCTTTCGTGGCTCTGTGGTCCAGCCCGTCCTGCCTTTCCCGAGTGGCTCCTCAGCCAGGCGATGACGCGGCCGGAGGTGCGGGTCATCGCCGACAAATGGGCCTGCCCCACATGGGCTCCCGACCTCGCGGAACGACTCCTCGATCTTGTCAGGATGCCCGCCGAGACCGCCGGTGTCCTGCATTTCTGCCACGGACCTCCCTGCTCGTGGCTCGATTGGGGTCAGCAGATCCTCGACACCGCCGCCGCCGCCGGACGTCCGCTTCAGACCACGAGGCTCACGCCGGTCTCCATTGCTGAACTGCCCGGCATGGCCGCCCGTCGCCCCACCTTTTCCGCTCTCGCCACCGACCGCTTCGTGGAAATCACCGGCGAGCCCCCCCGGCCATGGACCACATGGCTGCCCGCCATGGCTGGTCTGCCCAGTCATGGATCGTAGCAAGGCGGGAAGAGGAATCCCCGCGACCGCGAGGGACTGGTGTTCATTTCCTTGACGGATGACCTGAGGGCGCGCCAGGGCGCTGCCATCCTGGAAAATCTTCCGGTCCGGGAATTTTGTGGCTCGCGGTCATCGCGGCGCATGACGTATACCATGGGCATGCGATCCATTTTCCCCCGAGTGGCCGCGCTGGCGGCGTCTGTTGGTGCGGTGTTCTGCGCGGCGACGCCTTCTTCTGCGCAGACCGTGATCATTTCCGAATTCCTCGCGGACAATGAAGACGGTCCGCGCGATGAAGACGGCGACCGGCATGACTGGATCGAGATCCGGAATCTCACGGCGGATCCCGTGAATCTGGCAGGCTGGCATCTCACGGACAACGCGGCGCGGCCGACGAAGTGGCCGTTTCCTGCAGTGACCCTGCCGGCCCGCGGTGTCCTCCTTGTGTGGGCCAGTGAAAAGGACCGCCGCAATTCCGCAGCCGCTCTGCATACCAATTTCCGGCTGACCACCGCGGGCGAGTACCTTGGGCTGACTCGGCTCACGCCCACCGGCGTCGTGGTGGAGCACGACTACGGACCGGCCTACCCGCCGCAGTTCGAGGACATCAGCTATGGCATGGGGCAGGTCACGACCACCGCCAATCTGACTGGAGCCAACGCCCCGGTGCGCTATCTCGTTCCCGCGAACGCCAATCTCGAGGTCAATCAGGGACTCAATCCCGCGAACTGGCTAGGCCTTGCCTTCAATGATGCGGCATGGCTGACGGGCACGCTGCCGCTGCGATACGGTCGGGATACCAACGATCCCTACGACGCCTATCCCGGCACGGACATCGAAACCCGGCTCTACAATATCCGCACCAGTGTCTATGCACGGGCTGCCTTCACGGTGGCGGATCCCGCGTCGATATCCACGCTGCGGCTGCGCCTGCGGGCCGACGACGGATTTGCTGCCTACCTGAATGGAAATCCGGCGACCGTGGCCGACTTCAACATGCCCGAAAATGAAGCGGGCACCACGCAGCTGTGGAATTCACCATCGGCAGCGGAGCATCCGGATACTGTCTCGACCACATGGCAGGAATTCGTGCTGGATCCCCGGCAACTCGTGGCGG
The DNA here is from genome assembly GCA_044239025.1 of Verrucomicrobiales bacterium. GTDB lineage: Bacteria > Verrucomicrobiota > Verrucomicrobiia > Verrucomicrobiales > V1-33 > V1-33. Next base: position 2,401 of record JBIICE010000148.1, on the reverse strand, counting down.
GTGCCAATGTGCTCTGCCTCCATGGATTCAACCGCGCGACCACGAACAACGACTTCCTGCTCTGGCCGGAACTGATCGCGGAAACGGCCACACCAACGCTCACAGGGCAACGCGCCTACTTCCCGATACCCACGCCGGGCACGCTCAACCCGGCCGGCACGGCGGACCCCGGACCGCGCATCGCGGACGTCACACGCAATCCGGTACCCCCGGTGCTGCCTCCGGGTTCCGTGGCCATCGCGGACAGCCAGGCGCAGTTTTCCGGGGTGCCGGGTCAGAATGGCTGGACGGCCGGCTACGCAGCCTTTGCCTCGGGAGTTCCGGCCAGCAGCAACTACTCCATCGAAAGCCTGGTCCCCTTCGCCGGCGGCGCTTCCTCGGGGGCATGGAATGCCACCACCAATCACTGGACGGGCACCGCATGGGATCTCAATACGGCAGCGTCGGCCCCATGGACCACGGTCGCTCCACTCGTCGTCCATCCCAACGATTCCACCCCCGGGCCGCTCCATGCCGCGGTGCGCCGCTGGGTGAGCACCCACGACGGACCTGCCATCATTACGGGCTACTTCCAGCGCATCACCGCGGGTGCCGACGGAACCACGGGCCACGTTTTCCTCAACGGCACCTCTCTCTTCAGCGCGCTCACCACCGGCGAAGTCAGATCGTTCAACCTTCCGGTCACCCTGCGCCAAGGCGACATCATCGATGCGGTCGTGGACGTGGGACCAGCCGACAACGACAGCAGCGATGGCACCAATTGCCAGTTCCGCATCCTGCCCGCTCCAGCCGCTCCGGCTTTCTTCACCATGACCGCCAGCGTTGCCCGCACGGTCCGTCCGATTGCCTCGGTTACCTGTCAGTTTCGCATCATGCAGCAGGCGGAGACGACCCTTGCGATGCGCGATGATGGCCGCGAAGGCGACGCCGTGGCCGGCGACGGCACGTGGACCTGCCGCGCGGAAATTACCTACGCAACTCCCGGCGAAATGCTGCGCTGGCGCATCGTGGCCACCGACGACGGCGGAGCGAGCGTCACGGATCCGCCTTTCCCGGATCCGCTGAATTCGCCGCAGTATCACGGAACCATCGTGGACGATCCCTCGACGGCTTCCTCGCGGCTTCAGGTGTTCCACTGGTTTCCGGTCAGTGCGGCCAATGCGGGCACCATTGCCGGCGACCGCGGCTCGGTCTGGCACCTCGGGGAATTCTACGACAATGTCCGGGCGAAGCTGCGCGGGCAGAGCACCTCCGGCTTCGCCAAGAAGAGCCACGCGTTCGATTTCGCCAGGGACCAGCGCTTCCGCTACCATCCGGAAAGGGCCCGCGTGCGAGACATTCACCTCCTCTCGAACTGGGCGGACAAATCGAAGTGCCGCAACACGATGGCATGGGAAACCTACCGCCTCGGTGGGATGCCGGCCCTCGAGTGTTTCCCCATCAGGGTCCATCAGAATGGGCAGTTCTATGGCCTCTACGACTTGGTCGAAGACGCCGATGATCTCTATCTCGAGCGGGCAGGACTCGACCCTGAAGGAGCGCTCTACAAGATGTACAACCAGTTCAATGCCACGCCGGCTCATGCCAGTTCCGGTGTCGAGAAGAAGAGTCGCCGCTGGGACACGAACCATGATCTGCTGGCCCTGCTCAATGGACTCAACCCAGGATCCAACGCCGTCACTTCCCTGCCGGGACGCCGCCAGTTCGCCTACGATAACCTCGACCTCGCTGCGCTGGCCAACAATCTCGCGATCACGGCGCTCATCACGCACAATGATCAGGGGCATAAGAACTACTTCCTCTACCGCGACAGCGGGGGGACGCGCGAATGGAAGCTGCTGCCATGGGACTGCGACCTGAGCTTCGGGCGCACGTGGACCGGCAGTAATTTCGCGGCGGCTCCGCCGCAGATCGGGGCGGCCTATTTCGATGACCACATCGATTCGCAGCGCGGCCTCCAGCTCGGTCCGCTCAACTGGCTGAAACAGATCGCCTACCATTGCCCGGAGTTCAATCGCATGTACCTCCGGCGCCTGCGCACGCTCATGGACCAATGGCTGATCGGACCGAGCAGCGCGACGGGGCATTTTGAAACACGCTTCGCCCAGCTCATGGACACGCTCGATCCGCCCGGGCAGGCGAACACCAGTGATGTCTGGCTCGATGGCCAACGCTGGGGCGTCTGGTGGCCCGCTCTGCCATGGCGCAATGACAATGCCAACACGGCCGCCACGGTGGCTGCCACAGCGGCAAATTTCAGCTCGGTCTGGAACCGTCACGGACCCCGGGCTTCCATGGGCCGCATCATCGCTCCGGATGGCAATCCCGTGACCTCCACCCTGGCGACGGCGGCCAATGGAATTGCCAGCAACTTCTACCTGAGCACCGCAGCCTACCCGGG
>JBIICE010000361.1:0-2579 GCA_044239025.1 Verrucomicrobiales bacterium | reverse complement strand
CGACTTCCAGCCGGGCCGGCCGGGCAGATCGTGCGTCTGTTCGTCGAAGGCTCCTTTGCACCAGTAGAGCCGTCCATCCGGTCCGGCGTAGGGACCGTGCAGGTCGTTGGCGCAGCCCGTGAGCGTCCTTCCGTCGAACCAGACCGAGCGATCGTCCGCGGATCCATCACCATCGCGATCAGTGAATCTGAGGATCTGTGGCGGCACGGCCACATAGAGAGCGCCCTCGTGCCAGAGGACGCCCTCGGGAAAGCCAAGGCGGTCTGCAAAAACGAGGCGGCGGTCGAAGACCCCGTCGCCATCCGAATCCTCGAGCCGCAGCAGCCGATGCGGCGCTTTTGTCAGTTGCACTTCCGGTGGCTCGTTCGTCCCCGACACCTCCGTCACATACAGCCGTCCCTTGTCATCGAAACACGCCTCCACCGGACGCTCCACCAGCGACGCTCGCACCGCCACACTCACCTCATACCCCTCCGCCACCTCCATCCCGCCCCGCACCCAACCCACCCCACCAAACACCACCCCACCCAAAACCATCATCAGTTTCCAGCTCATTCACCATCCTTCCCCCATCCGTCCCCAGCCCACAACCACCCTCCCCACCCGCACTCCCGTCTCTCACTCCCATCACTTCCCGACCGATACCTCTGACTTTAACGACGACCCCACCCCCTCATACTTCGCCGCGATCCGCACCTCATCCGCAGGCTGAATCCCCTGAAACTCTCCCGCATAATCACGCCCCGCCGGGCTCCGGTGCGGATGCTGAATCCGCGAACTAAAATGCTTACTCCGCGGCGACCACGCGGCTCGCAGCATCGCCAGCACACGGTTCGCCCGATTAGGGTTCTCAAAAAAGAGCGGGAACGAATGACGCCCATCCAAAAGCAGCGACACCGAATCCCCAGTCAAAGTCTCGATCACCTTCTCCGCCGTCGCCGTGTCTCCAGACTTCACCGCCACATGACAGGAAACCCGCTCGCCACCAACTTCAGCGTAAGCATACGTCATCCCATCCCGATGCCCAAACCACCAGCCCGCAGCACCCATGCCGCCGGCCAGAACCACTGCCGAAACCAATGTCAATATCTTGCGCTTCATCATTTCGTCCTGGCTGAAATCATGTTCTCCAAGGCGCACCATTCACCTCAGGCAACCGCCACCCTCTACCATCGCGCCACCGAGCCCCCGGCTCGCCGCCCCGCTACACCATGGCAACCGACAATCACTCCCCAGCACACCTCTCCACACCATCCCTTCGCGCCCTCGCGTGATCCCCCCTCCATTCACCCCCACTGGGCGCACAGGAATGCCCCGTCAACACGCCAGACAGCTTTCACGGCAAGGACGTCTGATGAGGCTTCGCCCTTGGAACTAATGCTGGGGTGCAGTGTTCCAGCGTGCTGCGGCAATGCGAGCACTCACGCTTCAATTGCGCCGTCTTGAAAAACGTGACCGCTGCCCTTTCACAATGAGGGCACTTCCTGACCTTCTGGCTGCTGCAGGTGGCAAATCCGTTGCCTCCAGCGCCACGCGAATTCGCCGTCTTCACCCCGACAGTCTGACACTTGCTGCACATCACCGCAGGACCATGCCTGACAGTCTCGGTGCTTTGACAGGAGCATAGCATCAGACCAAGGAGACTTGAAATGGTTGCATTGCTGAACATTTTCATATGTGTAAGGCTTTTCTGGTTCAGCACATCGGAACCCAGCTGAATCAGTCATCGCCTGCACGGCATCCCGCTCGTCCACGATGGGGTCTACACCCCATCACGGTTCACGCCCCCACCCCGCAAACCCTTCGCCCCTTCGCGTGAGCCCGCCATGCAGGGCGGACGAATCAAACCTTCGAGCCCATCGAACCTCCCAGGCAGGCCGTCCGCGCTTGGATTCCAGCCGACGATGACGAATCCGGAACGGGCACGCCAGAACTCAGGGACCAGAGCATCGGTACCGCTCGGAAGGCACCGGAAATCGATCTCGGAGACGGCCGCCCCCTCGTCCTGGAATGCTCCTAACGCCCGAGGCCAGCGGCCCGAAGCAATCCGCAAAATTCCCGAGGAACCGCTGCGATAAATTCTTGGCCAGCCTGTTCGCAGAAGTATCTTCGCCACCATGAATCGCACCATCATCCCCATTCAGCCTTCGAAACGACCACTTTGGAGGCTCGCGGCTGTGTTGCTGACATTATTTGCTCCCGCCGGAACAGCCAAAGCCGCCGGGGAGGAACAGGCTCAACTCAACTCGCTGTTGGCAAAGGTGGACAAGCAACTCCTCGCCGACTGCCAGAGCGACTTTCGTAGTTGGTTGGATGCTGGACTCACCAATCGAACCGGCCCGTTTGTCCCTCTCCGCGTTGGCCCCAATGAATGGGGTTATCTCAAGCGAACGAGCGATGGCAGATTCGATGTCAACTTGCAGTGGAGCATGGCCGCCGGGGCAGCTTTTCCCTACTTCGATGGCACGTTGGTCTTCGGCGACTCCAAGTACTGAGCCTGACGGGAAGTTGCGGACACCAAACACCAAAACTACAAGTCCATCCGCATGAGCAGCAAGACTACCACCAAAGAAGCCGGT
>JBIICE010000147.1:0-10411 GCA_044239025.1 Verrucomicrobiales bacterium | reverse complement strand
CGAACCACCAGGTGAGGAGGTTCCAGATGATGGCTCCGAGGAGGGCCCCGATGAGGACACCCTGATTCACGAAGTCCGGGTTGACGAGGCCGCCGGCGACGGTCTTGGCGACGGCGAGGCCGGTGAAGGCACCGCCGAGGTTGGTGAGGGCGGCCAGCATGATGGCCTGGCGCGGAGCGAGGACCTTGGTGCCGACGACCGTGGCGATGGAATTGGCAGTGTCGTGGAAGCCGTTGATGTATTCGAAGATCAGCGCGATGATGATGACCGCGAAGACGATGGTGGTGGTTTCCATGGGAGAAGGGAAAAAAGGGGGAACGTCAGGAATTTTTCAGGATCACGAGGGCGGCGGTGCGCCCGATGTCGCGGCAGCAGTCGATGCAGTCACCGAGGATATCGTTCAGTTCCTTGCAGACGATGGCTTCGAGGGCCGGAGCCGGTGCGCTGTAGAGTTGCCGGGTGGCATCGAGGATGAGGTGACTGGCTTCCTGTTCGATCTGGCTGAGTCGGGCATCGAGCGCCTTGACTCCAGCGAGGGCTCCGCCGTCGCCCTGGCCGACGCGGTTGACCATTTCCTGAACGATGGCGGCCGCGCGGGCCAGCATGCCGAGGAGGAGGCTGAAGTCGCGCCCGCGGACTCTCTCATGGACGATTTCGTAGCGTTCCGCGAACTTCTCGAGCGTTTTGGGGAGGCGGTAGAGTTTTTCGCCGAGGGCTTCGAGGTCCTCGCGTTCGATGGGGGTGACGAAGACTCTGGTGAGGAGTTCCTCAAGGCGGTTCATGACCTCCTTGCCCTTGCGGCGGGCATTGCGGAGGGCCGTGAGGTCCGGGGGACCATCGGGCCGTGCGAGGATGGCCTTGAGTTCCGCGATGGCCTGCGTCGACAGGGAGGCGCTCGATTCGAGGAGTCCGAAGAATTCGCGGGGTCTGCCGAGCAGTCGCTGGATGGAGATCATGGGCCGCGACGGGGTCAGGAATTCTTGAGGACGATGTGCATCACGACGTTGCCGGTGTCGCGGCAGCGGTCGACGACGGTTTCGAGGAGTTCGTAGAGGTCGCGCAGGGCGAGGACCTTGATGGGGTCGTGCTGGCCGCTGTAGAGGTCGCGGAGGATTTCCAGGATGAGCTTGTCGGCATCGCCTTCGATCTGCTGGAGCTTCTGGTTGCAGGCCTTGGCATTGGCGACCTGCCCGGCTCCGAGACCGCGGAGGGTGCGGATGAGGGCGACGACCTGTTCGGTGGCGGCGCTGAGGAGGGTAATGTGGCGGGAGAAGTCGATGCCCTTGACGAGCATGCCACTGATGGCAAAGCGCTCGACGAATTTCTCGACGGTTTTGGGGATGCGGTAGAGGGCGGCGCTGAGGGCCTCGATGTCTTCCTTTTCGAGGGCGGTGACAAAACTGGTGACGAGGGCCTCGTTGATCTGCTCCGTGATGCGCTTGTCCGCTTCCTTCGACTGATGGAAAGCCGCTGTGCTGATTTCCTCCCACGGTTTGGCGAGGAGATTATTGAGCGAGTGGATGCTGTTGCGGCCTTCTTCGGCGGAGGCCTCGAGGAGAGAGAAGAAGGTGTCGTCCTTGCTGAAGAGTTTCTGTAGCGAGATCATGGAAGTGGGGGCCGGGAAAAGGAAAAGGGGGTCACTGGTAGTATTTGCGACGGAATTGTCACATACAAGAATTTGGTAAGTGACGATTTCGTCACACAAGCGTTACTTCAGGGAGACGCGGACACGGATGAGTTGAGTCGGGTGGGCGCTGGCGGGGAGGATCCAGCGGGCGGATTCCTTGAATTCGGAGAGTGGGGAGACCGCAGGGGGAATCGGGAGGGGCGTCCATGCGGAAGCGGCCGGGGACGATTCCGGGGACCATATGAGGTCCGGGGTGATGCGGCGGGAGAGGGCGAGGCGATCGGGCAGGGTGAGGGATGGAACGGGGGGCGGTGAGGGAGAATGGGGGGAGGAGGCGAAGGCGTATTCGAGGAGGTTGCAGGTGCCGTCGTGGTCGGGATCGGCGTCCGGTTGGGCGGCGGATTCCGGGGAGACGGGGAAGTGGCGGGTGGTCCACTGAGAATAGGACGAGACTCCCGAGCCACCGGGGTCGGGGCTGAGCGACCACGATTCCGGGCTGGTGGGATTGCCGGGGTTGGTGAGGGCGATGGAGTGGGAACCGGTGGGCTGATGGGGCCATGGGGACTGATTGGAGTAGGCGAGCGAGACGATCGGGGAACCGGAGGAGGTACAGAGGGTGAGGGATTCTCCCGAGTTGTCGAGCTGGCCTGTGAATTCTCCGAGGATGGGCCATGCGCTGCCGTAGCGGGCGGACCATGCGGAGCGGTTGCGGACCACGACCGTGCTGGCTCCCGGGGGCAGCCAGTTGTGGAGACCGGGGGAAGAGGTGAACGAGAGGCCGCCGGTGAGTTGGATGGCGGTGAGGTCGAGCGGTTCCTTTCCGGTATTCGTGAGGCGGATGAATTCGAAATCGTCCGGCTGGATGCCGGCATTGGCCTCGGTCGTGGTGGTGCTGGGCGGGCGGTAGAGGATTTCCGAGATGACCAGCGAGGCAGCGGAAGGCAGGGAGGCTCCGGGGAAGAAGTGGAAAGTGGCCGGGGCGCTCCACGAGGAGCCATTGGGTACGGAACCGACGCCGCCGCCCGCCTGCGTGGGTGGGTCCGAGGCGGGGTTTCCGTGGAGAGTGCGGGCGGTGATGGTGATGGGGGAGACCAGTGGGAGAGGTTCAGACCATGGGCGCGCCGTGGGCGAGAAGTCAGGTGATTCGATTTCGGATCTCCCGGCGGCGAGGGTTGCCTGGAAGAGGAAGTCCGAGCTGCCGAGGCCGTAGTTGAGGCCGTGGACAGCGAGGAGGTTGTTGCCGGGGCGGAGGAGCGGGAGGGCGGCCGTGATATTGTGGAGCGTCTCCTGGATGGCTGTGGTGTCGGCGGTGGTGGCACGGGCGGCCGAGTTCCATGCGAGCGGGGTGGCCGGGTAGCCAGCGGGAGGATTGGAGCGGGCCACTTCCGAGCCATTGAGGAAAGCGACGAAGCCATCGTCCGAGCGGACGCGGAGAGACAGGAACGAGAGGCCCTCGAGTTGTCCGGAGGTGGCGGTGAAGGCAATGCGGAGGCAGCAACTCTGATTCACGGCGAGCATGGAATTGGAGGCATCATTGGGGGGCACCTTGTTGAGAGGAGTGCTCCAGCGGAGTCCGATGAACGGGAGGAAGCTGACGGTGCCGACAGCGGTATTGTCGTCGTATCCGGCACCGCAGAGACTGCCGGGCGGGTTGCTGTGCCATGCCGCGTCGCTGAAATCGTCGCTGTGGTCGCCGTTGCCATTGAGGTCGGCTCCCCGCCAGGAGGTTCCCCATGAGGCAAATTGGGAAGCCGTGGGAACAATGGCGCGGAGCGGGTGGCGCGTGGGGATGAAGGTGACGGTGGGTTCCGGGGTGCCGTGTGTGGTGTCGAAGGCTCGGGGGTCCGATCCGTCCGTGGTGTAGTAGATGGCCGAGCCCGGGCTGGCGAGGCTGGAAGACGTGAGCGAGAGACTGGCTCCGTGGAGAACCGGCCCGCTGGGCAGCGAGGCTTCCGGCGGGCGGGAGAACTGGCCATCCATGAAGGCGAGCCGCGATGTCCACCAGTTGCCGAGCCAGCGGATTTCGCCCGCGTGGGTTCCGTCAGTTCCCGGCGTGGCCGGATGAGCCGGTCGCGGATTGAATCCCGACCCGGCCCAGCGGGTCTGGTTGCGGGCGACCGGCGAGGCATGCAGGCCCTCCGGCAGCGGGGATGGATTGAGCTGCGAGGCCAATCCGCCGATCAGCTCGAGGATGCGGTCACTGCGGAGCGGGCCGTTCCGCAGTTCTGCATAGCGGTCGATCCATGCCTGCCAGAAATTGCTGTCGCGGAACATTTCCGCGTACCATGGGAAGTGAAAGAAATCCGTGCCGAGGTCGCCACCTTCACCGCGCCATGAGAGGGGATTGAGGTCGCGCCCGTCGGCCGACCCCATGGAGCGGTCGAAGTCCCAGAGCGGTCCGGGGGCGAGGCGACCGTCGCGCGATTTGCTGAGGTAGGCGCTGAGGCGGAGGGCGTCGACGTTTTTGGCGGCGGTATTGAGAAGGTGGTGATCGATTGCGGCGGCCGGGTCGAGGAATTTAGCGTAGCCGTTCTGCGGGTGCCAGAAGTCGCGGGCATTGAGGGCCGACCACATGGCATTGAGGTAATTCGTCATCCACGTGCGCTGGGTGGCGGTGACCATGAGGGCAGGGTTGGGAGAACGTTCCCGGGGGTAGACCCATCCGAGCAGTTGTCCAGCCGCGGAAAGACCCGAGTCGCCTGGGTCGAGTCGGTCGATTTTCAAAAGGTAGCCACCCCGGACATTGGGTTCCTCGTTGTCGGCAGGCGAGATTTTCTCGACATTGACGCGGTCTTTGTCGCGGTCGATTTTCTCCATGAAGCTGTAGACGCCGGCGTAATCCGGGCCGGTGAGGGAACCGCTGACGATGCCATCGAGGGTGCTGTGGAAAAGTTCGACAAGTCTGCTGCGGGGAGCGTAGCGGCCGCAGCGGCGGCTCAGTTCATAGATGAAGTCATTCCGGATGAGGGAGCGGTCGAACTGGAACGGAGCATGGAGGATCCAGTCGGATTCCGGGGGCATGCCGAGCGGGGCAATGGGGAGGTCGGCATTGTTCTCGTCCCACGATTCCATGGAGAACGAGTATTTTGCGGCCGAGAGGGTAGAGGAACCGCGCCGTTCGAAGCGACCGTATCCGGCGAGGGATGGGGGTAGGGAGAGTCTGGCAAGGCCGTCGGGTCCGGGGGCGAAGATCATCCATGACCCCTCGCGGCTTTCATCTGTCGTCGGCAGAAGACCCGGCTGCCAGAAGTGGGTCAGGACGATGGGAAGGTTGGACGTGAACTGGGCGGCGCTGGCATTGATGGCGAGGTAGGATTCGCTCTGGAGCGGTCCGTCGGGTCGGCCTGCCTCGAAGGCGCGCGCCCGCAGTCTCGCGCTGGCGGAGAGCGTGATGGGAGCGGTGTAGCGGTTGGCTCCGGTCGAGGGGACGCTGCCGTCGGTTGTGTAGCGGATGACGGCGGATGTCGATGGGGTGGAGAGAGTGACGGTGACGGAGCCCGGGGATGGAAATGAGGACGATGCTGGGGAGAAAGAGACTTTGTCCGCCGGGGCCTCGGCGGGATTGTTGGCGGTGCCGGGGGAAGGGGTCCGGAAGGCTGCGTAGCGCCGCGCGGGCGAAGTTGAGATGACTCCCCATGAAATATCGTTCTGCTGCGGGGGATAGGGAGCGAACTCCGAGACCAGTGCGCCGGTATGGTCGCTGAGGGCAAGGAATTCTCCGGCGGAGGCAATGCTGAAATTGGTGTGGAGGGGCGATCCGGGAGTGCGCCGGTTCTTGCCGCTGGCGAAGACCAGCAGGTACCCACCCGGGGGGATGGTGACCGCGGGAAACGACCACTTTTCGGGTTCCGCGGGATTGTCGGTGAGATGGCAGCCGCTCAGCGGGTAGGACAAGCCATTCGGATTGAAGATTTCGATCCAGTCGCTGCGGTCGCCGTCTTCGTCGGTGATGCCGCTGGTGTTTCTGGCGAGGAATTCCGAAACGAACGGGGCCGCGGGGCGCGCGTGCAGGCGAGCCGCGCAGGTCAGAGCCAGCGAAAGCAGCAGGGCTGGTCCGAAGCCTTTCATCCGTATGATCTTCTATAAAGGAGCAGGTCGGGGAGCGTCAATGGGCGGGCCATTCACCGGATCTTCATTCCGGGGCGCGGGGAGGGAAAGAAAAAACCCCCGCGTCCATCGCTGACCGGTGGGTCAGTGGACGCGGGGGCGTGGAGTGAGTTACCGCCCGTCGTGGCAACGGGAGGCATCGGTCATCATGGCTGCGCCGGGGCGAAGGCCGCGAGGGCCGTCAGCATTTCGTCGGCGATTGGCTTCACTTTGTCGCCAATGACCGGGAGGGCCAGCACCGGCTGAATGACTTCGCGGAGTTTCGCGATCAGAGGATTGATCTGGGAACCGACGACCGACTGGGCGGCGGCGGGCATTTTGTCCCAGAGGGCCTTGAGGCCACCGAGTTTCGCGGTGAGTTCCTGGAGCTTCGGCAGGGCCGCGGTGGCGGTGGCCTCGTCCTTGATGGTGCCGATGGCCTCCGTGGCGGTTGTCAGGATGCTGCTCAGGTCGCCGGAGAGGGCTTTGCTGTCCGTGACGGCGTCGGCGACTCCTGCGACGGCGGCCTTGGCTCCATTGGCGGCGTCGGCGGCTTTGTCACCGGCCTTCGTGCACATTTTGGGGAGCAGGAAGAGGGCGGCACCCGCGATGAGAAGCGGGATGAGGTACTTGCCGATGGACGAAGAGGCCTTCTCAGCCTGGTGGGCGGCCGCGGTTGCCGTGCGGGCAGCCGACTGGGCGGCTCCGGTGGCTGCGGAAGCTGCCTGGGAAGCGGCATTCGTGGCGGCGCTGGTGGCGTCTCCGAGGAAGTTCGACAGGCCGGGAACGGCGGAGCCAAGGATGCTGCCCAGTCCGGAGGGCAGCGCCGAGGTGATGTTGGCCTTCTGGCCAAGAAGCATGTTGGCGATGCCGCCGGCGTCGAGGCCGCTGGAGGCTTTGCCGACGGCTCCGAGGACGACTGGCGTGAGCATGCCGAGGAGCTTGCCGCTGCCGCTGTCGCCGAGTCCCGTGAATTTGCCGAGGGCACCGGCGATGGCACCGAGGCCGGAACCGCCGAGCAGGGACGAAAGCGGATTGGACGAGCCCACGCCGGATTCGGCGCCCGAGCCGAGGAGGCCGCCGATGTTGTCAAGCAGGCCCGTGTCCTGTTTGCCGAGGATCGACGCGAGGAGACCGGCTCCTTCTGGCTTCGAGGCCGCACCCATGAGGCCGGCGAGAATCGACGGAACGGCTGCGCCCACGGCTTTGCCGGCCTGGTCCTGTCCCACTCCGAGGAGGGAAGCAATTTTGCTGATGGTGTCGCCGCTGCCGAGCAGCTTCATGATGATTTCAATGATGTTCATGTGGTGATGATAGTTCGGGTTGGATCGATCGCTGACGGGAGAAGCCAGACAGCTTGCGCGGGCTGTACACGCCACAATGGAAGCCCGCAATCCCTAAATCCTGACGGCTAGTTCCCTCGGCAGGGGCCCGAAATCCGCCCGGGGTGGTCTGGGAATGGGGAAAGCAGGATGGCGCTGCTCCGACGGATGCGACGCCCGGCAGTCGGCAGAACGTCCCCGTTCCTGCGATGGCTCCCTCGCATCATTCCGGACCGAACCGCGAGCCCGGCAAGGCCGACGAATTCATTTGGTCGGCGCGTGTTCAGCGCGGCAGATAGGCACCACAGGATTCCCGGACCACGAGGCGGGGAGTGAGCAGCAGGCTGCGTGGCGGCAGGGTCGGGTCCGCTATCCGTTCGCGCAGGGCATGAAAGGCGGTGACCGCGATCTCCCGGCAGGGTTGCTGAATGGTCGTCAGCGGCACCGTCAGCAAGGTGGCAAACCGGACATCATCGAAGCCCACCACGCGGAGATCGCGTGGCGTGGACAGACCAAACCGGGTGAGCGCCTGCAGAAGCTGGGCTGCCGTGTGGTCATTGGTGCAGATCACCGCGTCCAGCTGCCTGCCCGCCATCAGCTGGCGCAGAAACTTCCTATCGGTGGGGTCGCCGGTGCGGAGAAAATCACGCGGCATAGGGAGGTCGTGAGCCATCATGGCCGAACAGACCCCCGCTTTGCGCGCCTCCACGGTCGTGGCCGAGAGCGGACGCGTGACAAAGGCGAGACGCTTCGCCCCCAGCTTGATCAGATGCTCGGCGAGCAGGTAGCCTCCGGCGAAATTGTCGATACCCACGAGATCAAAGCCGCTGCGCTGCGGAAAGGTGGTGATGTCGCGGTCCAGCAGCAGCACAGGCACGCCCGCATGGCTGAGCCGCTCCGTGATGCGGCGGTTGGCAGCACCGTTGTCGGGAGTGTGTTCAAACGGCGCAAAAAAGACGCCGTTCACTCCCTTCTCGATGAATTGGCCGCACAGCGCTTCCGCCTCGTCAATGCTCATGTCGGCGTCAGCCATGGGCCGGGTGCTGCCGCCCCAGTGCATTCCAAAATCATGCACCCGGGCAAGGCTGGCCAGTTCACCGCAGATCACGTCGAAAATCTCGATGCGCCCAAGGCCGGGAACGATCAGCCCGAGCTGCCGCACAGCGGCCCGGGTGCCCGGCGGCCTGATGACAAATGTGCCGGATCCCGGGCGGCGCTCGACGATTCCTTCGTGCTCAAGGGTCCGCAGTGCCTGCGCCGTGGTGGGCCGCGAAACGCCGAACCGGCTCACCAGTTGGGCCTCGCTCGGGAGACGTCCCCCGCTTCCATACTTTCCGGCCGCAATCTCCGAACGGATCTCGCGGGCAATCTCGGCGTGTTTGGCAATTCTGCTCGGCATCAGACCGGTATAGGCAGAATGTGAGAAATGTCATGACAGGAATATGGCCGACTTGTCTGTTTCGATTTCGCACCTTCCGATCCATGGCACATCATCGGGGAAATTCAGGTCCACCACCATGCCATCCCGTTCATCGGCCCCGCCAGTCATTTCCCGTCTCTTGCTCTGGTCCCTTGTGTCCGCCCTCGCGGGGTTTCTGTTTGGCTTCGATACCGTCGTCATCTCTGGAGCCGAGAAAACGATCCAGGCCCTGTGGGGATTGAGTCCAGCCATGCATGGACTGGCGATGGGGGCGGCGCTCTGGGGGACGGTGCTGGGATCCTTGGTGGGCAGTTGGCCGACCGACCGGTTCGGGCGGAAGCGGACGTTGCTTTGGATCGGGATTCTCTTCCTCGTGGGTTCACTGTGGTCGGCCTTCGCGAACGACGTTTATGGGTTCATGATGGCGCGCTTCCTTGGCGGCATTGCGATCGGGGTGTCCACGGTAGCGGCCCCGCTGTACATCGCGGAGATTTCGCCGCCAGAGAGACGGGGACGCCTAGCGGGCATGTTCCAGTTCAATATTGTCTTCGGCATTCTGGTCGCGTTTGTATCGAATTCGATGCTGGCGGGATTGGGCGACAACGCATGGCGGTGGATGCTCGGCATCATGGCTGTGCCTTCGTTGCTGTACACCCTCGCGTGTTTCATGATTCCCGAAAGCCCGCGCTGGCTGCTGTCCCGCCGAGGAGACCGCGCGGGCGGGTTGGCCGTGCTGAAACTCATCACGCCACATGCCTCCGATGCCGAACTGGAAGCGGGCGCCCATGCCATGACTGCGGCCAGTGAAGAAGCGGGCTCCGCACAGCGCTTCTGGCGTCGCGGCATGCGGACGCCGATCCTCATCGCGTTTCTTGTAGCGTTCTTCAATCAGCTGTCCGGGATCAACGCCATTCTCTACTTTGCGCCGCGGATCTTTGAACTGACCGGCCTTGGCCAGAAGGCTGCCCTGCTCCAGTCCGTCGGCATCGGCGTCACGAATCTGGTGTTCACGTTCGTGGGGCTGTGGCTGATTGACCGCCTGGGCCGACGCACGCTGCTTTACATCGGTTCGTTCGGCTACATCGCGTCGCTCGGAATGTGCAGCTGGGCCTTCTTTTCGGAGCATTTCACCATCGTGCCGGCGTGCATCTTTGCGTTCATTGCGGCCCACGCCGTGGGCCAGGGCGCGGTCATCTGGGTGCTCATCTCGGAGATCTTTCCTGACAAGTACCGGGCTGCGGGCCAGTCGCTGGGCAGCTTCACGCATTGGATCTTTGCCGCGCTGCTGACCACGTTCTTCCCGAAGATGGTCACGGCGTTTCCTCCGGGTTACGTGTTCCTGTTCTTCTGCTTCATGATGGTGCTCCAATTGCTCTGGGTAAAGCTGATGGTGCCGGAAACCAAGGGTCGCAGCCTTGAGGACATCCAGGGTGATCTCGGTGTCTCATGAATCCTTCGGAAACCCGTCCTGACTGAAAATACATCTCAATGAGAATGCAACTAAACAGACTTCTGGCAGCATCTGCCATCGCAGCCTCGACGGCGGCGGCCGACGACCTGATCATTGCTGATTTCGAGGGCGACCACTACGCGCCCTGGACGGTAGCCGGCGAGGCCTTTGGCACCGCGCCGGCAAAGGGCCCGCTGGCGGGACAGATGAATGTGGAGGGATTCCGGGGCAAAGGTTTCGTGAACTCGTTCAACAACGGGGACGACAGCACTGGAACCCTGACATCTCCCGACTTCCGGATTGAGCGGAAGTTCCTCGCATTTCTCATCGGCGGCGGCATGAACGCGGAGAAGCTCGCACTGCAGTTGCTGGTGGACGGTAAAGTGGTCCGCAGTGCGACAGGTTCGAATGACCGGCCGGGTGGAAGCGAAGCGCTCGCGCAAGGATCGTGGGATGTTGCGGAGTTTACGGGAAGGACAGCAGTGATGCGGATCATCGACGATGCG
>JBIICE010000017.1:0-38214 GCA_044239025.1 Verrucomicrobiales bacterium | reverse complement strand
GGTCGAGCAGGCCCCGTTCCTCCAGGTCCCGCACCAACTGGGCAATGGGCGCATCGATTTCCCGATGCATCCGCGCCACCGTGCTGTGTCCGTCCGCATGGGTATCCCAATGCAGGAACGGTACGTACTCGGTCGTCACTTCCACAAACCGCGCCCCGTTCTCCACGAGCCGCCGCGCGAGCAGACAGCCCTGACCAAAATTGCTTTCGCCGTACTGCGCGGCCTTTTCCCTGGATTCGAGCGACAGATCGAAGGCGGTGCGTTCCTTCGCCATGAGCAGGCGATGCGCATTCTCCATGCTCCGCAGCATGCTTTCCTGCTGGAAATCACTCAGGTATTCCCGCTGCGGACTCCGGTCGATGAGCTTGCGGTAAAGCGCATGACGGTTCTCGAAGCGCCCGGCATTCATGCCTCCGGGCGGGCGCACCGCCTGGGCGGCTTCGCCCGGAAACGGAAGATTCATGGGGCCATACTCGGCTCCGAAAAACCCTCCCTGGGTGAAGGCCTTGAGTTCTTCGCTTTCGCCATGACCCTCGAGCCGCTGCCCGATATTGATGAAGGCGGGCATCACGGGATTGCGCGGACCGAGCACTTTGGACATCCATGCTCCGATGTGCGGAGCCGCCACGGTCTGCGGCGGCACGTAGCCGGTGTGCCAATGATACTGATGCCGCGAATGCAGGATGCTGCCGAGGTCGGGCTGCACAGCCGAACGGATCAGGGTGGCCCGGTCCATCACCGAGGCAATCTGCCCGAGTCCCTCGCAGATCCGGACCCCGTCCACCGCGGTTGGAATCGAGGGGAAGGTGCTCAGCACCTTCGCGATCGGCACTCCTTTCTCAAAGGGCTGATACCGCTTGGGATCGAAGGTATCGGGTGCCGCCATCCCGCCGCCCATCCAGAGCACAATGCAGGCATCGGCCGTCGGCGCAGGATGCACCACTTTTCCTTCGCCGGATGCCCGGACTTCAGGAACGGAACAGGCCGCCAGCGAGGCCGCCGCGAGACGCCGCAGAAAATCCCGGCGTGTATTCTCAGGATCGAGGGGAAGCGGAGCAGACATATCAGGAAGTACGTTTCGGATTCGTTTTCAGTAAACAGTTCAGCGGTTCTTTCTCAGCGCACGAGCTGGAACTCGGGCAGCATGAAGACCGCCCACAGCAGATCCTGCACGCCGGCTTCAGCGGGCACATCGCCCAGCATCTCAAGGGCCACCGCCCGTTCGTCGCCGGTCGGCTTCCGGCTGAGCGCACTCGCATACAGCCAGTCCGCCAGTTCACCGGACGACCCCTTCCAGCGGGCCAGCAGCTTCGCCGCGCCCCGCCCGAGCAATTCGTTGAGAATGGCTCCGTTGTTCAGATCCATGGCCTCGAGGGTCGTCAGTTCGGCGGGCCGGGTCGACACGATCTGTTCGCGGTTTGGACGGCCGAGGGCGCGCATGAGGAAATCGCTTTTCATGAGCGATGCCCGCGCCTTCATCCCGCCATCGCCGCGCATCATTTCGGCGAGCCGACCCGCGAGGCGACCCCAGGTTTCCTGTCGTCCAAACGGCACCACGGGACGCCACTGCGCCGGTTCGCGGGCCCAGCGGCCTTCCGCATCGGGGAGTTCCGACGTCCATTCCCAGCCGTCCCCGCTGAGGATCTCCCGCGCGGCTTTCCCGCGGCCCAGCTTCGCCGCAAAGTAGAATCCGGCCGGATTCGGCCCGGCTCCGCCATTGCGCGCCACCACGAGGATTTCGTTTTCTCCCTTCCGCCATGGCACGCCTTCCAGCGCCACAGGGGCTTCCCAGTTGTCGGACGCCGCGGCTTTCCGCCCGTTCACATACAGGACAAATTCGTTGTCGCAGGTCACCACGCCAGTCGATCCTTCCGGCTCATCCGCGAGCACGAAGCGATACCGCAGAGCCATGGCTTCGCCGGCCGCATGGGAACCGTCACGCGACCACACCCACTGCGCCTGCGGGCCGGTTTCCGCACCACGGGGCACTTCGGCATCAATCCGCGCCGGACCCGTCCCGGTGATCTGCCAGACGGCGTCCACAAACTGCTCGGCAGTCATGCGCCGCGCCCGCGGCCCGCGCCATTCCGCCCCCGCTCCATCGGCCAGCACCGCCGCCTTCGACTGATAGGCCCGCGAAGTGCAGATCAGCCGGATCATCTTCTGAATGTCATGCCCCATGGCCACAAATTCGGAAGCCAGCCAGTCGAGCAGGTCGGCATGCCACGGAGGCGACTGCATCGCATCCACCGGATGCACAATGCCCGTCCCCATGAGGCGATGCCACAGACGGTTCACCATGGTGCGCGAGAAGCGGCCATTGTCGGGGTGCGTCATCAACCCAGCCAGCTGCCGGAGTCGCTCGGCCCGCGGTTTCGCGGCATCGATGCTGCCCATTTCAGGAAACAGCCAGGCCGGCGAAGCCATCTTCCCGGTCGCGACATCGCAGCGGTGCAGCTCGAGCGGTTCGTCGGCAAAAACCGCTGCGAGACCGTAGGCATCGGACAGTTTCCACCGGTCAATGAAGCTGTCGTGACACGAGGCGCACTTCAGATTGATCCCCAGAAAGACCTGACCCACGCTCTGGGCGAACTGCACGGGCACGGTCTGACCGGCACTGACCGCTCCGCGCCATTTGATCCCGCGCGAGAAGCCCTCGCTTTCTCCATCGGGGGCAATGAGTTCCTGTGCGAACGCATCGTACGGCTTGTTCTCCCGCAGGGACCGGTAGAGCCACGCGGTGATCTGCCGCCGCCCGCCATCAATGTAGCCGGTCCCCGCATAGTCGTTCCGCAGCAGGTCATTCCAGAATGACATCCAATGCCCGGCATACGCTTCGCGGTCGGCCAGCAGGGCATCGATGAGGGCGGCCCGCTTTCCGGGCGAGCCATCCTTGAGAAAGGCATCGCGCGCTTCCGCCGTCGGCAGCAGGCCGGTGATGTCCATGGTCACGCGCCGCAGAAAGGCTTCGTCACTCAATTCGCCCGGTGTGGCGACCTGATGCCCGTCCATCCAGGCATCGAGGAGTCGGTCCACGGGATGGTCCCGGCCATCGCGCGCGGCGGGCAATTCGGGACGTCGTGGCTGCAGCGGTGGTTCCCAGGCTGGCTTCTGGAACGCAAATCCTTCTTCCCATGGCAGTCCGGCATCGACCCAGCGCCGCAGCACTTCGATCTGGGCCGCACTGAGGGAATCCCCCTTCGGAGGCATCCGTTCGTCGGAATCGGACGACCCCACCACGGCCAGCAGGCGGTTGCCATCGCTCGCGAAGGGCTTCACGACCGGACCATTCTCGCTGCCTGCGAGCCATTCGTCCCGCGTGTTCATGGAAAACCCTCCCTTTTTCTTGGCCCCGGTATGACATTCCACGCAGTGCTTCTTCAGGATCGGCACCACCTCGTGCGCAAAGTCCACCGTCGGAGCCGCCGCCAAGGCTGCCGCTGCCGTCATCCAGAGTGTTCCCATGATCGTCCGCATAGCCATTCCCTATGCGCAATTCGCCATCACCTTGCCAGCAAAATCCCACCCGCCATCGCGCACGGGCTCATAGTTGCTCGAGCGACCCCAGCGAGGCGAGGTCGCGGTCGGTGCGCGCGTGTTCCCGCAGGGACGGCCGGGCCGCAAAGGCTGCACGCAGACTGACTTCGGCATTCTGGTGGTCGCCCAGCACAGCCAGATAGCAGCCGAGGTTGTAATGATAAAGCGGGTCACTGCTCATCAGCTCGGCCACCCCGAGCATGAGGGAACAGGCATCGCGCGTCCGACCCAGCTCGTGCAGCGCAAAGGCGGTATGCAGCCAGGCACCCCGGCATTCCGGAGCATCCGCACAGAGGACGTGCCCGGCCACGACGGCTTCGTTCCAGCGCTTGAGCTGAATCAGTACGGCGAGCCTCAGTTCGCGCACGGACACGAGGGCGAGGTCGGCCGGGTGCAGTTGCTCCAGTTCTTCGAGCGCCAGATCGGGAAGCCCCAGCTCCATGTAGCCGGCTACGGCTTTGCAGGTGCGGCGGCGGTCGGGATAATGCGGCATTTCTCCGTTCACGCCGCCTCCTTTCCCCGGCCCGGCGACCGCGTGAAGAGATAGATCAGCGTCCCGAGCAGGACCAGCCCCGCCCCCCAGCGGGCTTCGGCCGGACGCTCGAAAATCATGATCCCCATGACCATGCCGGTCGCGGCCAGGAAGAGCACGGTGGTCCATGGGTAACCCCAGGCCCGGTACGGTCGCTCCATCAGCGGATCGGAGCGGCGCAGCCGGATGACTCCCCAGACCGTCAGCAGCAGAAATACCTGCAGCACGAATTCGGTCCGTACCATGAGTTGCTCGACGGTACTCGAAAAAATGAGCATCAGCACGAGTCCATACTGCAGCAGAACAGCGGTCCGCGGCACCCCGGCGGCATTGGTCTTGCCCAGAAATCCCAGCACGGCATGGTCCCGGCCCATGGCCTGCGCCACCCGCGGCCCGGCCCACGTCATCGCGCTCACCGTGGAAACCAATCCCGCCGCCACCAGCAGCCCCACCACTGTGCGCCCCGCCGGACCAAACCAATGACCGGCCGCGACCGCCGCCGGATCGGAACGACCCGCGAGTTCGCCGACCGGAGCCGCCATCAGCATGACGGCATTCAGCAGCGTATACAGCAGCATCACCAGACCCGTCCCGATGAGAAGGGCCCGCGGGACGTTCCGCTGTGGTTCGGCAACTTCCCCGGCCACGTAACAGGCGGCATTCCATCCCGCATAGGCAAAGAGTACGTAGAAAAGCGACACCACGAAGGCCGGACTGCCCACGAGCTTCCCATCCCCGGCCGATGGCAGGAATCCCGCGTCCTGCCGCCCAGCCACCAATCCCACCGCAATCAGTCCACCGATCAGCACGACCTTCGCAAGGGTCATCACCAGCTGAAATCTTCCCGACGCGCGCACGGAAATCAGATGCGCCCCGGTCAGAAAGGTCACCAGCCCGGCCGCCAGAAACTTCTCACCCATCGGCCAGCTCAGCTGCAGCGCAGCGGTCACATGCGACGCAAACAGCAGGGCGGCCGACGCCACCGGTGCCGGAAATCCGGCTGTCAGGGAAATCCAGCCGCTCACAAATCCGACCCCGGGATGATACAGCTGGGAAAGCAGGGTGTATTCGCCGCCCGACCGCGGCATCGCCGCACTGAGTTCGGCATAATTGACGGCTCCGCAGAAGGCGAGCACGCCGCCCACGACCCAGAGGAGCACGACAGCGAACCCCGAGGGCAGTGCTGCGACCTGATACCCGAGGGCCCCGAACACTCCGGTCCCGATCATGTTGCCTGCCACGAGCGCGATGGCGCCCGCAAGGGTGGTTCGACCGGAGGAATTCACGTGCACCGCTTAGCCGCGCCCGGTCCCGGCACGCAATCACAAAAACCACGCGGACCCGCAACGCTCACGGCTTCGTGTGCTTCACCACAAATTCCACAATGGGCCCCGGATCGCGCAGGCTGTGCGGATGATGCCCGACCCCGGGCTTCACGAGCAATGCGATTTCCCATCCCGCCGCCGCACAGCGATCGCGCAGCAATCCCGCATTTTCATCGAGCGGCACCACGTCGTCGGCATCTCCGCAGACCGCCAGCACGGGAATGCGCGCCCGGGCAAGCGCCGCGGCCTGATCCACGGGATTCCCCTGGAAGGCACGCGCCGCCGCGTCATCGGCCAGCCCGTACTCCTTGCGGCAGCGTTCCCAGTCGCCTGACGACCCCTTGCCCTTGCCCCATCCAGCCGGCCAGCTGCGCATGTCGCAGACGGGCGCGTCGAGATACAGACACGAGGTCAGTTCCGGATGGAGGATCGCCCAGTTCAGCGCAAAGAGCCCACCGCGGCTGAATCCCTCCAGCACGGGCCGGGGGGACAAACCATACTCCTCGGTCACGACCCGGTGGAATGCCTGCATCGCCTCCATGGCCCGCGGCGCTCCGTAGAGATTCTGCACGTCGACATAGGCCACATGATAGCCCTTGGCGAGCAGCGCGAGGTCGGCCTGAGGTTCGTGACCGAAGAATTCGGTGCGCCAGATCCACGGTTGTCCGGTGGCGGATTCCTTCGGCCGCACCAGCCAGGCCTGACGCCCGCCCACGGTGAAATCGTGTCGCTCATACCCTTCCCATGAGCTGGGCCGCGCATGGAAGACTGCGGCGGGCGCGGGCCAGTCGGCCGATTCTGTGCGGGCGGTCCGCAGGTACTCGCGGATTCGCCGCACTTCTTCCGGATGGGCGGCGGCCACGTCGGCGCTCTCGCCGGGATCGTCGCGCAGATCATGCAGCACGATGGGCTGCCCGGCCCTGCGGATTCCCTTCCAGCGCCCGTCGGCCAGCACGGCCTGCCGGAACCCGCCTTCGTGAAATTCCCAGTAGAGGTAGTCGCGCGACGGCATCGGTTCTCCCCGCAGCGCGGGCGCAAAGCTCACGGAATCGCGCCCGCCCGGCACCTCCACCCCGGCCAACGCGCAGGCGGTCGCCATCCAGTCGCCTGCGTAGGCGACCTGACCATTCACGGCACCCGCGGGCACCTTCCCGGGCCACCACGCAATCATGGGAACCCGGATCCCGCCTTCGGTGAGGCTGCGCTTTTCGCCACGGAACGGCCCGGAGGGCGCAAACCTCGCGGGGTCATGCCCGGTCTCGCGATGCGGTCCGTTGTCGCTCGTGAAGATCACCAAGGTGTTTTCCGCCCGGCCGGATTTCCGCAGCGCTTCGAGGAATCTGCCGACGAGGGTGTCCATCCATGTGACCATGGCGGCATGCCCGCGGTCGGGAGCGGGCCAACCGCGCCCCGCATAGCTCCCCTCATCGGGAACTTCGCTGCCATCACCCAGCGCCTGACGCTTCTCGTTGTTCGCGTGCGGCACCACAAGGCTCCAATACAGGAAGAGCGGCTTGTCCGGAGCGGCACTCAGCGCCCGGATCGCTTCCTCCGCAATCCGGTCGTCCGCATACACCTTCCGCTCGACGCCGTAGCCCGCGCCAGTGGATCCCACGGGCTGGATGCGGTTGGGCAGACTGACCCTTTCCTCGTTCCGCCACAGAAAATCGGGGTAGTGATTGTGCGCGTGGGTCTGATTGAGGAATCCGAAGAATTCGGAGAAACCCTGACGCCGGGGCAGGCCGCGGGCCGCGTCACCGTCGTCGCCGAGGCCCCATTTCCCGCACAAGACCGTATGGTAACCGGCCTTCTGCAGCAGTCCGGCCACGGTGATGTCTCCTTCCCGCAGGGCCTGCGCCGCTGCCTTCCCCGGCCCGGCATTCCCGCGCACGGTCGTCCGCCCATGATGCTGCCCGGTCATGAGCACGGAACGAGACGGTGCGCAGACGGTCGCTCCGGCATAGAACTGCGTGAACCTCATGCCTTCCGAGGCCATCCGGTCGAGCTGCGGGGTCCAGATCTGTTTCTGCCCGTAACTGCCCAACTCGCCCAAGCCAAGATCATCGGCCAGAATCCAGACGAGATTGGGCCGCGTCCCGCCCAGCAGCTTCCCGCACGAAAACAAGGAAACCGCCAGCAGCAGCAGAATGGAGGATCGCTTCATGCAGCCATGCTCCCCAGTCCAGCTCACGCCCGCAAGCGCCCCGCCCACCCGTCATGACGGGTGCGGCCGAGCCATTGCCCGCTGCTCGCGGCTGGATTAGAAACGTCCGTTTCCATTGCCATGCGATTGCTCCTTTCCGCCGCCTTCTGCCTCGCCGTCCCGTTCACCGACGCCGCCGAACCCGAAACCAAACCCTCGGTTTCGCTCCGCAGACTGAACGACCACGTTTTCGTCGTCGAAGACACCTTCTACACCCGCGAGAATTCCCTCGTCTACATCGGCACGGAACACGTCACGATCATCGGTGCCACGTGGACGCCGGCCACGGCCGCCCTGCTTCACCGGGAAATCACAGCCCTTACCGCCAAACCGATCCGCGAGGTCGTGAATACCAATTACCATCCCGACCGCGCGGGCGGCAATGCCTACTGGAAGGAACTCGGAGCGGACATCGTGGCCACCAAAACCACCACGGAACTCCTCCGCCGCGAATGGCACCTTGGCCTCGCATGGACCCGCCGCCACTTCCCGGACTACCCGGACCTCCCACTCGTCCTCCCCACCAGATCCCTCGAAAACAGTTTCTCTCTCCAGAACGGAGCGATCACGACCCTCTACCTCGGACCTTCCCACACCCCGGACGGCATTCTGGTCTACCTCCCCAGGGAACAAATCCTCTTCGGCGGATGCATCGTCAAACCCCAGCTCGGCAATCTCGAATTCGCCGACCCGAGGGCCTACGCCACAACCCTCAACCGGCTCCGCGACCTCAAACTGCCAACCAAAACCATCGTCGCGGGTCACGGCGACCCAGTTCACGGCCCGGACCTGCTCGCCCGCTACCAGGAACTCCTCGCCGATCACCTCAGGAATCTGCCATCCTCCCCAAACCCCTGAACCGTATCCTCAACCAGAAAAATACCGCAGAATCTGACCAGTTTCCTACGCCTGACCGTACTTGCCAATTCCTCGGTTTTCTGAGATACTAAGGCATTCCCCCACCGCACCCATGAGCAATCTCCCAGATTCCACCAGCGTCGCATGGATCGATGGCACCGCCTGCGGCTTCCAGCCGGGCGAAACTGTCCTCCGCTTCATCGACCGATTCAAAGGCCGCGGTCACGTCCCCACTCTCTGCGACGCCCCCCAGCTGGAACCCTACGGGGCCTGCCGCGTCTGCTCAGTCGAAATCGCCACGTCCGCTGACGGTCCACGCCGCGTGGTCGCTTCCTGCCACACGCCCATCACGCCAGGACTGCACATCTTCACGGAATCACAGAAGGTCACGCGACTCCGCCGCAACATCGTCGAACTCGTGCTCTCGGATCACCCGCTCGACTGCCTCACCTGCGAAGTGAACGGGAACTGCGAACTCCAGACGGTCGCCGCCCGCGTCGGCATCCGCAAGGTCCGCTACCCGGAAGGAGCCAACCACCTCGACCGCCAGAAGGATCTCTCGCATCCCTACATGACGAGCGATCTCTCGAAGTGCATCAATTGTTCGCGCTGTGTCCGCGCCTGCGACGAAATCCAGGGCCAGCACGTTCTCTCGATGCACGGCCGCGGTTTCAATGCCCGCATCATCAAGGGTCTCGATACCACCTTCGAAAACTCCCCCTGCGTTTCCTGCGGAGCCTGCGCTCAGGCCTGCCCGACCTCGGCCATCAGCGATGTCTTCCAATCGAAGAGCGTGGAAGCCACGAAGAAGACCCGGACGGTCTGCACCTACTGCGGCGTCGGCTGCAACCTCTCGGTGGCCACCAAGGGCGATGAAGTCCTCAGCATCCAGGCCCCTCTCGACTCGGAGGTCAATCACGCCCACACCTGCCTCAAAGGCCGCTACGCTTTCCGCTTCGTCAAACACAAGGACCGTCTCCGCACGCCGCTCATCCGATACAATGGCCACTTCCAGGAGGCCACCTGGGACGAGGCCTACGACTACATCGCGAAAAATCTCACGCGCATCCGCGAGGAATCCGGCGGCAATGCCGTCGGCGGCATCTCTTCGGCCCGCTGCACCAATGAGGAAAACTACCTCATGCAGAAGTTCATCCGCACGGTCTTCGGCACGAACAACATCGATGCCTGCGCCCGCGTCTGCCACAGCCCGACCGCATGGGGCATGCAGAAGGCCTTCGGTACCGGAGCTGCCACCAACAGCGTGAGCGACCTCCAGTACACGCAGTGCATCCTCATCATCGGAGCCAACCCCACGGAAGGTCACCCGGTCACCGGCAGCAAGATCAAGCAGCGCGCCATGAAGGGCGTCCCCCTCATCATCATCGACCCGCGCGAAATCGAACTCGTTCCCTACGCCAAACACCACCTCCAGCTCCGCCCCGGCACCAATGTCGCCCTCCTCGACATGTTCGCCTACTACATCTGGGAAGCAGGGAAAATCGACCGCAAGTTCATCACGGAACGCTGCGAGAACTGGGAGGAATTCGAAAACGGTCTCCGCGGCCTCGACCTCGACGCCCTCGAAGCCATTCACGGAGTCCCCCGCGAAAAGGTGAAGGCGGCCGCCCTCGAGTACGCCAGTTCTTCAGCCGCCATGGCGTTCCACGGCCTCGGTGTCACGGAACACAGCCACGGATCGAAGACGGTCATGACCATTGCCGACATCGCCATGATGACGGGCAACATCGGCCGCCCGGGCGTCGGTGTGAATCCCCTCCGTGGTCAGAACAATGTCCAGGGTGCCGCCGACATGGGCTGCCAACCCCATCAGGGTGCCGGCTACCTCCAGGTCAATGACCCGGAAATCCACCGTCTCTACGAGGAATTCTACGGCGTCCACCTCTCGGACAAAATCGGCTGGAAAATCCCCCAGATGTACGACGCCGCCCTCCGCGGTGAACTCAAGGCCATGTGGATCATGGGCGAAGACGTCGCGCAGACGGACCCGAACACGGAGCACGTCAAGGCGGCCCTCAATGCGCTCGATTTCCTTGTCGTCCAGGAACTCTTCATGACCCCAACCGCGGAATTCGCCGACGTCGTCCTCCCGGCCTCGTCGTTCCTCGAAAAATCAGGAACTTTCACCAATGGCGAACGCCGGGTGCAGCGCGTCAATGCGGTCATTCCCCCGCTGCCCGGAACCAAACCGGATGGCGTCATCATCGCCGAAATCATGCAGCGCATGGGAGCCGCCCAGGATCCCTACACCCCCGATGGCGTCCTCGCGGAAATCGCTCAGATCGTCCCGTTCTTCAAGGGAGCCACATGGGAAGGCCTTTCGGATCAGGGACGCCAGTGGCCCATCGCCCCAGGAAACATCGGCACGGAACGGCTCCACCTCGATTCCTTCAAGCGCGGCCGCGGCAAGTTCCACTTCTTCGATTTCAAGGAATCGAAGGAAATCGAGAAACATGGCTCCGAATTCCCCTTCATCCTCACCACGGGTCGCCTCCTTGAACACTACAACTGCGGCACCATGACCCGGCGCACGGGCAATGCCCAGATCGTCTCGGAGGACACGCTCGCCATTCACCCGGACGACGCCGCCCGCAAGAACATCGCCGACGGCGACAGCGTGCGCATCTTCTCGGCCCGCGGCAGCATCCCCCTCAAGGCCCGCATCTCGACCGAGGTCAAACCCGGGGTCCTCTACTGCACCTTCCACTTCCCGGAAGTCCTCGTCAACATCGTCACCAGCAGCGAGTGCGACGAAGATACCATGTGCCCGGAATACAAGGTCGTCGCCGTCGACGTCGAAAAAATCTCCAGCCCAGTGGAACCAGCCATCGCAGCCCACCATCCGGAACCAGCGCTCACCTCCAGCTGAGCCCGCTCCCACGCGGCACCACAAAAGCCGAGGCCATGGCGCATCGACCCGCAGCGACGGGAATCGTAAGCGCTAGGGAAGGAATGCGACCGTATCAAAAATGGCCGTGGTGGAGGAGAAAGTGTTACCCGAGCAGACGACCATTCCCATCCGGCTTGACCCGTCGAAACGTGCCCGATGGGTCATGCGCGGCTCTCCCCAGTTCCTGCCATCGGAGGAAGCGAACACGCGGATCTCCGGGCCTGCCTGGACGAGACGGAGGTGGACTGGCAACGCCACCTTGCCAAGGTCCTGCTTCTGGTTGTCGTCCTGATCACCAGACTTGTTTCGCCAGCGGCAAACCAGATTACCAGTCGCATCTACCTGGATCAGCAGGAAACGCCCGCACTTCTCCGTGAGCGATTCCCGGATCATCAGCCCGGCGGCCGTGGCTGGCCGCTCGTCCCATTGGTAGGAGCCAGGCCCGCCGACATTGGGCCCGAGGCTGGTCAGTCGAGCCGATACGCCTGATTCACCGGTACCCGCCCGGTGGACGAACCCGCCCTGGTCCCGCACGCGTTCCCACCACGAACTGATCGCGTGACCGCAACCGGTGACAGTGAACTTGCCATCGGTCACCGAGACCGAACCCGGAATAGCCGGCTGATTGAGTTCGTCGTGGATCCAGCCATCGGGCAGCGTCGAAGGGGTGACCGTCACGGGGCAGACTTGTTTCACATGACCGATGGAGGCGGTAATGGTACAGGCGCCTGCCTGCTTGCCGGACACGATGGCAATCTGCTCGCCGATCTGCCGCACTTCAGCGATGGAAGGATCACTGCTGGCCCAGACAACTTCTCGCTCGTAGGTGTTCATGGGGGTGATTGTCGCGTTGAGCGTGGCCCGGCGATGGGCCGACAGGGTGAGGGCCTGTTGATCGACCGTCACGGCCGCGACTGCCAACCCGGGGCGACAGTCGATCGCTTCATTGAGTTCGATGGTCGAGATGTGAGTTCCCTCGTTCTCATGGGCAGCGGTGACACTGATACGGTAGAGGTTCCACTTGGCGGGCGAGGCCACCGTGAATTCCCGACGCGTGACATCACCAGTGAACCGAAGGTCCTTCTGGACATCAAGGGACGTCCAGGTGCCCCCGCCGTCGTTGGAACCGGACAACTCCACGGTGCGTGGCAGTCGCTGCTGGTCCTTGCAGACCATGGCATAGGAAGTGACGAGGTATTTCCTGCCATCGGCATACTGGCACTGAATCCAGCTGGATGGGGCTTGATCTCGCCAGGCTGTCTGATCATCTCCATCAAACGCGTGGATCGCAGAGTTGCTGGCATCCGCTGCGCCACGGCTGGAAATCTGGCACATGCCGGCCCTGGCATAGTAGGCAGTGTTGCTGGTCAGGTTCCCGGGCCGCCCTTTCCCCGTCGTCTGCATGTCATCAAGGGCTCTCTCGACGTCGGCTTTGGGCCTCGTCCGATCCAGCACCAGATAGGAATGGGCACCGACGGCACCGGGCTGCCAGGTATTGATCCCAGTCCGGGCGTCAACGACGTTCCTGCCGCCGCTGACGATCTGATACCACGGAGCGGCACCACGAACACTCACCAGCGCCGAAACGGAATCCCAGCTCAGGCGATCTCCCGCGAAGCCCACTCCCGGATAGTGCCGGTAGGCCATCGTCAGGGGATTATGCTCGGGCATCGCGTAAGTGACGCGGCGACCGGAGCAGGTCGAACCACCTTCGCCGTTGAACAGAATGGGCGTCGGCCAGGTGGAACAGACCAATGCCGCCGCCGCCGGGTCTTGCTTGAAGTTCCACTCCGCATCCTTCTCGTTCGGATGCGGAGGATAGTTTCCACCCATGACCTCGAGGCGCTTCACTTTCTTCGCGACAAGCGCCGGGCCGTCCAGCGGGCTGGCTTCATCCGGGAGCGACCTGAGGAGATTTGCCAGATTCCGCAGCGGCCCGACAGCGAGCACCACCACGCTGGCATCTGGCTGCCTCGCCAGTACCTCGCGATACAATGCCACGGCGTCTGGATACTCCCGGCCACTGGAAAACCGCCGCGGAAACCGCCGGGCCAGCTCGGTCGTGTAGTGTGGACCAACGAGGAAGCCGGACTCCTTCAGTGTCCCCACAGGAATCCCGGGACGACCGAACCAGTGGTTGATGGCGTCCAAGGCTGGAGCGATGGCATCGGCGGAAATGCATCCCATGGTTGCCAGCAGTCTCGCCTCGCCGCGCTCGATGGCTCCATGCAGGATGAATAAAGCACCCACATCATCGCAGTCGTCCCCCATGTCGGTGTCGAAGATGAGGTTGACTGGCACCGGTGCCGGGTGCCCCGGAGGCTCTGCCGCCATGATCGGTTTCGCCACATGCATGGCTGCACTGACGAAACCAATCCAGCCCAGCAAGGTTCCCGCTTTCATTTCGGAATGCTGCCGGTGACCGATGTGCGCTGTTTTCTTCCGGGCGTCAGGGTCGGACCACCGCGCGGCCCTCGAAATACTCACGGTATTTCGGGAAGCTCCACACGGCGATCTCGCGTCCAACCTTGAGACCGACGTCATTGTCGACCGGAATGTGGTACCCCCCGAGGGCGCGGGACTGCGCGGCCATGTCGGCGGTTCCGCTCCACGTGGGCAGATCGAGCAGCATGTATTCGCCCCCGTCTTTTTCGGTGAGTTCACAATGCCGCCGGCGTTCGGCAAACCCGTAGCGGTCGGAACCCGTGAACAATTCCATCACCTTGGCGCAGGCCCCGCTCACGGTCGCATGTCCGCTCGTGTAGCCCGGGAAGGGCGGTGTCACGAAGACGTTCGGAGAATAGGGATGCCATTCCTCGCCGAGCATCTCGCGCGTGCCTCCGTCGGCACCGGCCCAGCCCACGATCTTCTTCCCCCGGTAATAATGATGAATCAGGGTCCACGGACGCGAAGTGTCGTACACGCGCTTGGTTTCCCAGCAGGAAATAAAGGCATCGAAGGCCGCGTTGGCGATGCAGAAGTACAGCTTCACGTCCTGATCAAGCCCGTGTCGGTCCCGGCGCGACACGTCCTGCGCAAACCGCAGCCAGTGACCACTCTGCCCGGTCGAGCGCGGTCCATCCCGCATGAATTCCACGACGGCCTTCTGTTCCTTCGTGAGCGTCTGGTTGTAGGCCAGCACCTGATCGGTCTGACGCTTCAGTTCGGCCTCGTCGCGCCCGGTGGCCGGCGGCGGACCCGGACGGAACTGCGCGCTGCTCTCGAGGGCGAACGGCTTCACCCGGTACCAGTGCGGCGTCAGAAATCCCGGAGTGAATTTCGTGCCATCCGGCCGCGTGAACGTGATCGGCTGCCATCGGTCGGGATCAAGAATCCGGTCGGGCGGATTCACGGGCTGATAGAAGGTGTAGTCGCTGTACGGCTGGCCGTTGCCTCCGGCTTCGGTACCGGACTGATTCGCCCCATCGTTTCTCCGGTAGGCGATGACGGCCTCGGCGGCGCGCGCTCCGATGTCGTGCGGCGCAGTCCCTTCAAGCGAAACCGCCTGATCGGGATCGTGCCCGAGCTTTTTCATTTCTCCGCGCAGGAAGTCCGCCGACTCCGGATAAACGAAGAGCAGTGCGCGCAGCGCGGCGTGACTGATGGCCACTTCGCGGTTGGCCGCGGTCCGTTCGGCTTCCGGCCGCCGCAGACCTCCTCCGAGTCTCGTTCCCACGGCCACGGCATCATAGGCAGCCCATGCGTCATACACCGCCGTCGCCCAGATGGCCATCTGACGCGACAGGATCGTGGGCCGGGCCCCGGAACGGTCGACGTCGCGGGCTGCGGCTTCCTGGCAGATGTCGAGCCAGCGGTAGGCAAGGCTCACACCCTCCTTTTGATCAATGGGAGCGAACTGATGCAGTGGCCGCAGGTCGGGGGCTTCAGCGGAGGCCGGTGCCACCACCACGGTGAGCAGCAGGCCCGCCGTCATCAGTTTCTTCAACTTCAGATTCAGTTTCATAGTGCGCAATGATTTCAGGGGGAATCAGGGGAAAAACGGCGCTGCACCCGGTAATACCGCCGACCGGACGGCCCTTTGGCATCGGTCCAGACCCCCGCGGTATCGTACGACCGCACGAGCGGACCCGCATCGACCCATGTGACCAGATCCGCCGACGTCTGCACCCGGTACCAGGCTCCGCGGAGAGCCCGCCATTTCAGCCGCACGCCCTCGGGAAGTACTTCAAGGGACGGCGCTTCAGGATCGCCCGCCACCGATCCCGTCCAGTAACGCTCCGCCAGCGCAAAGGCGCGCTGGCCAGCTTCGGATCCAATCCGCCGGCCGTGGAAATCATCTTCCGGTACGTGAATCCCACCCCAGCGGCGCGACTGCCCGGCCTGATCGGCCGCGTCGAAGTACGAACACCACTGCAGTTCCACATCGGCCGACGGCCCCCGGTCGATCTGCATCGTGTTCGCCCGGAATACATGCCGATGGAATCCACCCGGAAAATCCCGGCTGCCGGTCAGCAGGGTCAGCACTTCAGCCGCGGCCCGCGAAAACGTGCTGTGGCCGGACACATAGCCGGGAAACGCGGGCGTATTGAAGGTCTTGCGCTGGAACGGCAGCCAGTCGCGCCCCAGCATCCAGCGCACCGGACTCGACTGCGCCGCCACGGCCGGAGCGGGTAGATTCAGGGGATGCTCACCCGGCCACGAACGCACCACCACCTGCCCTTGATAATCAATTCCGGGCTGCTCCATCCCGGAACGCACGTCCCAGATGCGCTCGTGCCGTCCACCGGGAGCAGCCGTGACCCCCGTCACCAGTTCCACCACCCCGGGTTCGAGCGGCAGGCCCGCTGGATCGTACGACGGCTGCCCGGGGTCGCCCGACTGCCCCCGGCTTGCCATGTAGCGCACCGCCGTGATCGGCCGCACCCCGGAATAGTAACGTTTCAGGGACCACGCCGCGCAGGCCGCATCATGCGTCGCCGCCGACAGCGCAAAGTACATCTTCACATCCCATTCCAGATCGTCCAGCACCCGCCCCACCCCACGCATCCGCTTAGTGAACTGCGGGTCGTCGGCCACTTCGTTCGCCAGCACATGCCAATGACCCGGCGGGGTCTCGGAATGGGGACCGTCGGCCCAGTACTCGGCCAGCACCCGCACAAAGTCGCCCCGTCGCACCCGGTTGGACGCATACGGCAGGCCCGTGTACGGATTCTGAGAATATCCCTGGCCACTGTCTTCCCCCAGTGGATTCCCCCCCCAGGAACCCGGGGAAATGTCCACGAGGTCCCCGTCGTTGAGCTGACTGCTGCTCCGCAGCACATCCATCACCCCTTCACGGTACTGCCCATCCGTCGCCGATGGCTGACCAGGCAGACTCAGCCGCGACGGCCCCCCGAACGGATCCAGCCACGGCTTCGTCGCATGCTCCCGCTCCAGACTGAAGGGCATGGTCGCCAGCCCCTGCACCCCCACAAAATTCTGCGCTCCACCCGGCTGCGGAAGGCCGTTCTGCGTGACACTCGCCGACAAATCCAGCGGCTGCCAGAAGTTCGGATCGGTTCCCTCCGGAATGCCATAGCCCAACGGCATGTTCGGAACCAGCATCCCATTCACCCCAAGCACACTCAGCGGCCGCAGCAGATTCGGGTTCACCTGCCACGTGTATGGCTGCGGATATGACTTCTGATCAAACCCATCCGCCTGCGACCACGTCAGCACGGCCTCCCCACAGCGCTTCCCCAACTCCCCTGGCCCACCTCCAGCCACCACGGGAGCCATCGCCACCTCAAGCCGATACCCCTGCGCCACCAAGCGCGCATCGATCGCCGCCACTGATTCCCCAGACCCCACCCCAACGCCAAATCGCACCCGCAATACCCGGTGCGCCGCATAACTCACCGCCTCCCGCCGCGCCGCCGCCACGTCGCCTGCTTCCCCGCCCTTCTCGTCATACCCATACCCCACCGCTTCCCCATCCCACGCCGCCCACGCATTGTACATCGCCACCGCCACATGAAACAGATTCCGCGCATGCCCCGGCGGATCCGGAACATTCCGCCGGATCGCACCCAGCGTCTCCTCATTCCACTCCCGCGCCACAGTCCATCCCGCCTCCACCCGCCCCACCATCCCCAACACAAAGGCCAGCACCAGCTTGATCTCCTGTCGTCCATTCGCCATCACCGCAACGATTACACTTTCCCTCCTCCTCATGAAAAGCCAATTCTCGCTGCTCCCCAACAAGCCTCCCGAGAACAGGAACCAGAAATCCAATCAGATTTGAGAGAAACTCCAAAAATCAGAGATTCAGACTTGATAATTCGCCGCCGTTAAGCAAAGATCGGCAGGATTCCCCTCGGAAATCCGTCCAATCTATGGTTTTTACAAAAATTCTATTGATTATATGGCGGTGACCATCTACTTCTAAGAACAAGTCCAAAAAAAACTGCATGGAGACAATCGACGAAAACCAAACTGAGATCCGCAAGGATGCCACCAAACTGGCTGATTTCATTATGTTCACCCAGCGGAGCTTCCTGCTGAATCTCTCGCGGGAACTGAACAAAGGGAATGTGTCCTTCGCGCAGTTCTTTCTGCTGGGCTACCTGGCGAATGAGAGTTTTCTGACGATGACGGACATCAGCCGGAAGATGGGGCACAGCACGGCTGCGGCCACCGGGCTGGTGGACCGGCTTGAGAAACTGGGCTACGTGCAGCGCCTGCATGCGAGTGAAGACCGCCGCAAGGTGATGGTGCAGATCACGCGCAAGGGCATTGAACTGGTGGAACGCATCCGCGAGGACATTGTGGGCAACCTTGTCGACCTCATGGAGGATCTCGACAAGAATGAGCAGGACGCCCTGATCAACACCTACGGGAAGATTTCGACCTTCGTGCGCTCGAACTGAGCGTCAGTCGGCTGCTTTCAAGCGAACCGGGACGGCGGCAACGCCTCCCGGTTTTTTTTCGTTTCTGCGGATCGGTCGAGCGCTTGCGCCCGCTCTCCTTAGGGGCTCGTATTCCCACAAGCGGAAGCAAGTCCGCAGGCCCCGGACCTCACGACCCCGGATCCCCTTTTTCCCATCGCCCAATTCATCCATGTCTCCACAAGAAGCCGCCTCCCGTCTCGACGAACACCTCCGCTCCATCATCGCATGGCACTTCAGCCCGGAAACGGGTTGTCCCTTCTGGCTCGACTGGGCCAAACAGGCCGGCTGGGACCCACGGACGGAAATCAGAACGTTCGCCGACATCAACAAATTCCCCCATTTCCAGGACGAATGGCTGCGCGATGAACAGAATGAGCGCTTTGTTCCTGCCGGGTTCGGTGACCGTCCCTTCAATATTTTTGAAACCGGAGGCACCACCGGCGTTCCCAAGCAGCGCATCGGCTGGGACGACTACAAGGTCGATTACGAGGAATTCGGAGACAACCTCGACGACAACTACTTCCCGCGCGGCGGCAAATGGCTCATGATGGGTCCGACCGGCCCACGCCGCCTTCGCCTCGCCATCGAACACCTCGCCAACTACCGCGGCGGTTCCTGCTACTTCGTCGACCTCGACCCCCGCTGGGTCAAGAAACTCATCGCCCGCAAGCAGTTCGATGAAGTCGAACGCTACATGAAGCATGTCATCGACCAGGGCGTCGAAATGATCCGGCACCGCGGCGTCTCCTGCCTCTTCACCACCCCCCGCCTCCTCGAAGCCCTCGCCGAACGCATCAGCATCCCCGGTCTCGGCGTCAAAGGCGTCTTCTGCGGCGGCACCAGCATGACCCCGCAGATGGTCCGCTTCCTCATGGAGGAAGTGCTCGAAGGGAAAAGTCAGTTCGTGCCAACCTACGGCAACACCCTCATGGGCCTCGCCTGCAGCCTCCCCGAAACCCTCCGCGACAACCATTACTCGGTCACCTACTGGTCACCCCAACCCCGCGCGGTCCTCCGCGTCGTCGATGCCAAGGACACCACCAGAATCGTCGACTACAGTCAGTACGGCCGCGTCGAACTCACCACCATGACGAAGGAATTCTTCATGCCGCGCTTCCTCGAACGCGACGAAGCCATCCGCCGCCCACCCTGCCAGAAATACCCATGGGACGGCGTCGGTGACGTCCGACCCTTCGGCATGCTGGAAAAGAAGGTCATCGAAGGCGTCTACTGACCGCCCCCATCCGGTCACCATTCCCCACAAAGCAGCCGCCCCACCGCACGGCAGGGCGGCTGCTTTTTTGCCACCATCCGCGAACGACACCGCCCGAAGCACAAAAGGACAGACCTCTTGCGCAACGGCCCCGGAATCGGTCGGCGCGGCCCTCGGAATCGGTCGGCACGGCCGCGGAGCACAAAAGAAGCACAAAAGGACAGACCTCTTGCGCACGGCCCCGGAATCGGTCGGCACGGCCCGAGCATAAATGGCCAGACCTCTTCGGTACGGCCCCGGAATCGGTCGGCGCGGCCCGACGAGCACAAAAGGCCAGACCTCGCGCGCAACGGCCCCGGAGCACAATTGGCCAGACCTCTTGCGCGCAGCCTCGGAATCGTTCGCCCCGAGCACAAAAAGAAGCACAAAAGGACAGACATCTTGCGCACGGCCCCGGAATCGGTCGGCACGGCCCGAGCATAAATGGCCAGACCTCTTGCGCGCGGCCTCGGAATCGTTCGCCCCGGAGCACAATTGGCCAGACCTCTTGCGCGCGCTCGAAAGAAGCACAAAAGGACAGACCTCTTGCGCACGGCCCCGGAATCGGTCGGCGCGGCCTCGGAGTCGGTCGACGCGGAGCACCCCGTCCGCCCCGGAGAATCACCCGATCAGGGGTCAGTTCTAATTGTCGTCGGGGGTCAGCTTTAATTGTCGCCGAACAGGCGCAGCCTCGGAATCGGTCGGCACGGCCTCGGAAGCACAAAAGGACAGACCTCTTGCGCACGGCCCCGGAAGCACAAAAGGACAGACCTCTTGCGCACGGCCCCGAAATCGGTCGGCACGGCCCGAGCATAAATGGCCAGACCTCTTGCGCACGGCCCCGGAATCGGTCGGCACGGCCCGAGCATAAATGGCCAGACCTCTTCGGTACGGCCCTCGGAATCGGTCGGCGCGGACCGAGCACAAATGGCCAGACCTCTTGCGCGCGGCCTCCGAAATCGGTCGCGGAGCACAGATGGCCAGACCTCTTGCGCACGGCCCCCGGAGTCGGCCGGGCCGGGGCGAAATGGTCTGTCCTTTTCGGCCATCGGCAGCCGCGAAAGTGGCGTGGGATTCGGGCGGAGCCTCGCCGGACCTTACTGGGTCTTCGCCGGGTTCCGACTCCCGGCATTGTGCGGGAAGCGCTCCGGGAAACGCCCTCCGTTCGTGCGGCGCTGAATCCGAAAAAAAAGCAGCCGACCCCCGAAGAAAGGTCGGCTGCTCTGTCTGAGGAAGAATATGCGCGTGAGAATGCCGGAGGGATCACCGGTCATTCCCGTACGGGCGATCCGTTGCCTTATTTCTTGCCCTTGCCACCCTTGGCTCCCTTGGCGTCCTTGGCAGGAGCGGCCTCGGCCGGGGTTGGTTCAGCCACGCGTGGTTCGGACACGAGCGCCACGATCAGTTCACCATCGGCGGAGGCGCGCACGCCTTCCGGCAGCGTGATTTCACGCAGGTGGAGGGCCTGACCCAGCTGAACGCCGGAGACATCGACGCTGATGACTTCCGGGAGGTCCTTCGGCAGGCAGTGGACTTCGAGTTTGTGCACCAGGTGTTCCAGCAGACCGCCCGCCTTGACGCCGGCCGCTTCTCCCACGAGTTCCAGAGGAACGTTCGCGTGGATGCGCTCATGCTCGCTGATGGCATGAAAATCGAGGTGAATGATGGCTCCCGTCAGGGGATTGTGCTGCACGTCCTGAATGAGGGCGAGCCTTGTGTCGCCAGTGTCCTCGATGGTCAGGTTCACGAGAATCTGTTCGGAAACCGAATGGTGCAGAACGGTTTCGACCTGTTTCGCGCTGAGGCGGACATTGACTGCTGGCTGGGACTTTCCGTACACGACGCCCGGGATGAGACCTTCCCGGCGGAGG
Organism: Verrucomicrobiales bacterium; assembly: GCA_044239025.1. Lineage (GTDB taxonomy): Bacteria > Verrucomicrobiota > Verrucomicrobiia > Verrucomicrobiales > V1-33 > V1-33. The sequence goes on along the minus strand of JBIICE010000017.1, from coordinate 16,835 downwards.
GAATTGAGAGCGCCGCTGCCACTGCGCTTGCGCGTGTGGGCCGTAAGAGACTGAGCTTTGGACATGAATTAGGTTTGGTTGCGGAATTGCCCCTGTGGGATCCGGGCCGCGCCGCAGCCAGTGTGCTGCGCCCGCAGGGGCCGGATGGCAGAGGATGTGCCTTCCCCCGGCAATTCCCGGAAAAAGGGGGCCGAAATTAACCCGCTCTCACGGGTTGTCAAACAGCGAGGTGACACTCTCCCCCTGGTGGATCCGCCGGATGGCTTCGCCCAGAATCGGAGAAATATCCTGAGGCGACACCTTGGGGCCCCGCGCGTGCGGCGTCGAATTCGTGCAGATCAGTTCCTCGATGGGACTGGCCGCGAGGCGGTTGAACGCCATCTCGCCAAGCACCGCATGGGTCACCCCGGCCAGAATCCGCTTGGCTCCGCGCTCCTTGAGGAGCCGTGCCGCCGCCGTGAGGGTTCCCGCCGTCTCGGTCATGTCATCCACCAGCAGCACGTCCCGGCCCTCCACTTCACCGATCACATCGATCGCCTGCACCTCGGTCGCACTGGAACGATGCTTGGCGACAATGGCAAAATCCGCTCCCAGCTTCTTGGAAAAGGCATGCGACATCTTGATGCCGCCGACATCGGGAGAAACGACGACGAGGCCATTGCCCGTGAGCCCGTGCTGCTTCAGGTACCTCGTGAGCACCGGCTGGGCATAGAGGTGATCGACCGGAATGTCGAAGAATCCCTGAATCTGTGCGGCGTGCAGATCGACGGTGAGCACCCGGTTGACTCCGGCGGCCGTCAGCAGATTGGCGACCAGTTTTGCGGTGATCGGAACCCTTGGCTGATCCTTCCGGTCCTGCCGCGCGTATCCAAAGAAAGGAATGACTGCCGTAATCCGCTCAGCGCTCGCCCGGCGCGCCGCGTCCACCATGATCAGGAGTTCCATGATGTTATGATTGGTCGGCGGACAGGTGGGCTGGACGATGAACACGTCGCTGCCGCGGACGTTCTCATTGATCTTCACAAAGGTCTCTCCGTCAGGAAATGCCGTGACCGTGGCATCCGTGCGGCGCACCGCCAGATACTCGCAGATGCTGTCCGCCAGACTCGGGTGGGCGGTCCCGCTCAGGATTTTCATCGCCGCAAACATGGGGCGTTCCCTCGCGAAGGCCAGTCGATCCGGCAACTGGAAACGCAGCATGTCCCCATTTTCCCGACGGACCTCAGGCTCTGCGGGGTTCGTCCTTGCACGATCCTTCCGACTTCACTATTCCCACAACCACTACCATGGCTCACCTCAACGCAAATTATCTCAAGCTCAAAGCCGGTTACCTTTTTCCGGAAATCGCCCGCCGTGTCGCTCACTTCACTTCCGACAACCCGGAAGCTGGCCGCCGTCTCATCCGCTGCGGCATCGGCGATGTGACGGAACCGCTTCCGGAAGCGGCCCGCATTGCCATGAAGGCGGCGGTCGATGAACTCGGCAGCCGCGACACCTTCCGCGGCTACGGCCCGGAACAGGGTTATGCGTTCCTGCGCGAGGCCATTGTGGCCAATGCCTACGCCCCGCTCGGCTGCCGGATCGCTCCCGACGAAATCTTCATCTCCGACGGCTCGAAGTGCGACACGGGGAACATCCTCGACATCTTCGGAAGCACCAACCGCATCGCCATCACCGACCCCGTCTACCCGGTCTATGTGGACACCAATGTGATGTGCGGGAATACGGGAGAAGCCAACGAAGCGGGTGCCTATGCGGGACTGACCTATCTTTCCTGCACCCCGGAAAACGGCTTCGTGCCGGACATTCCGCGCGGGCGGGTTGACCTCGTGTACCTCTGCTACCCGAACAATCCGACGGGAGCCACGGCCACCTTTCACCAACTCGAGGACTGGGTGGCGTACGCGCGCGCCAACGAAACGATCATTCTCTTCGATGCGGCCTACGAGGCCTACATCACGGAGTCGGGCGTCCCGCATTCCATCTATGAGATCGAGGGAGCCCAGGACTGCGCCATCGAATTCCGCAGCTTCTCGAAGCACGGCGGATTCACGGGCGTCCGCTGCGCCTACACGGTGGTTCCGAAGAGCCTGATGGCCTCCACTCCGGACGGCAAGCGTCACGCGCTCCACGCCCTCTGGAACCGCCGCCACACCACGAAGTTCAATGGCGTTTCGTATCCGGTCCAGCGCGCCGCCGAGGCCCTCTTCAGCCCGGAAGGCAAGGATCAGGTCAACGGCCTGATTTCCCATTACCTCGGCAATGCCAGAATCCTGCGCGAAGCCGCCGCCGCGGCCGGCATGTCGGTCTACGGCGGCATCAACGCCCCGTACATCTGGGTCGCCTGCCCGGCCGGACTGAAGAGCTGGGAATTGTTCGACCGGATGCTCAACGAAGCCAACGTCGTGGTCACGCCCGGTGCCGGTTTCGGTGCCGCCGGCGAAGGCTTCTTCCGCATCAGCGCCTTCAACTCGCGCGAGAATGCCGAGGAAGTCGCCCGTCGCATCACAGCCATGAAATGGTGACCTCCACGCCAGCCACGGCTGGCAGGAACCGCATCACATGCAGCGCCCGGCAGCCTGCGGGAATCCGTTCCCCAACCGGCTGCCGGGCGCGCTTTTCTCTGCACATCCGGAAGGGCGGGCCCATTCCTTTAGTCCCTTTCGTCCCTTTCGTCCCTTTAGTCCCTTTAGTCCCTTTAGTCCCTTTCTTCTCTAGCGGCCCACGGCGCGCTGGAGGGCATGCTGGGCCGCATTGAACCCGGCAATGGCCCGCACCTCGGCACGGCGCGATCGCGTGAACTCTTCGCGGGCGAGCAGGTATTCGAAAACCACGCCGACTCCGCTGGCGGTCCGCTGCCGCGCCAGTTCCATCATTTCCCGTGCTGCCGCGACGGCCTCGGCGCTCATGCGGACCTGGAGTCCGGCACTGCGCACCCGGATGGCGGCCTCGACCACTTCGCGGCCGACGGCGGCCTCGAGCCGGTTTCTTTCGAGCCTCGCCACTTCCTCCCGGGCCCCCGCCCCGGCCACTCTCGTCCGGTCGAAAAGCCCCCCGGGCCCGATGGTCCAGCCGAGCCCCAAGTAGAAATCCTGACTGTCGCCGAAATTCCCCCAGTCGCCCGCGAATCCGCCGCCCAGTCCACCCAGACTGTAGCCGGCCTGCACCCTCGGAATCCACGGAGCCCGGCGCGCCCGGTCGCTTTCCGAGGCGGCCGCGGCGACGGCCGACGCCTGCGCCTTCAGTTCCGGCCGCTGCCCCATGGCTTCGGCCACAAGCCCACCGAGCGATGCCGCTTCTCCGACCATGCGCACGGGTACGAGGTCGGCCTTGGCCGCCCGCAATTCGGTCGCTGCCGGAATCCGCAGGACCTCCGCGAGCGCCGCCGCGGCCAGCCCCACCTGTTCTTCTTCCTGGACCAGCAGCAAACGGCTGCGCGCCAGCTGTGCACGGACGCGCAGCAGATCCGCACGCAGTACCGTTCCCGCCGCCTCAAGCCCCCCGAGCTGCTGCGCATAATCCGCGAGGGCCGCCACTTCCTCGGTCACGGCCGCCGCCACCGCCTCGGCTTCAAGGAGGCGATAATACGATGCCACCGCGCGCAGCACGAGATCGCGCCGTGCCTTCTCCACCAGATGCCCCTGGACCGCGGCCTGCTGCCGCGCGGCGAGCGCTCCGTAATACAGATCGCCAGGAGCCCAGTCGGCCAGCAGCATCCCGCCGGCCGTGTACTGCTGCTTGCGGGCATCAAAGACGGCTCCCGCGATGTCCTGGACCCGGCCCTCGTGCCCACGGTAACCCACGGCCAGACTGAACGACGGCCAGAATTTCTGCCACGCCTGACGCGAGGTCACCACGGCCTCGGCATGACGCGCCCGGGCCAGCGCCACTTCCTCATGGCGGGCCCCTGCCAGCTTCATGACCACCCCGGCATCAATGAAGACAGGGGCACCCTGACCGGCATCGGACAGCAGCAGAAGAAGCGTCAGCAGCAGCGGCTTCATGGACGATCCCCCGCAGCGGTGGGTTTCAGTAACACGGCCTGACCCTCAGCAAGCGGCACCGCGCCCGGCAGCAGCACCATATCTTCCATCCGCAGCGCCGGAATCTCCGCGCGCTGCCCATCCTGAAATCCCAGCTGCACGGCGGTCTTCCTCGCCTGCCCATCGACCCAGCGGAACACAAAGGCATTCGCCTTCTCCATGACGACCGCTCCGGCGGGGACCCAGATGGCCTCGGGATGATCCTCCACGGACAGGCGCACATTCACATAGAATCCCGGCCGCAGCCGCAGTTCTCCGTTCGGAACATCCACCTCGGCCACCATGGTGCGTGTCGCCGCATCGAGCGCATAGCCAATGCGCGCCACCGTTCCCGGCACCACCGGCGCACCGGTTCCCAGCGCTTCACAGCGCAGTTCCACGGGACGCCCGGGAATCACGTGCCGCACTTCCCCCTCGGGAACCGCTACCCGCATCCGCAGCGTGGCCAGATCGGCGAGCGCCACGAGGGCCGTCTCCCCACCATTCACCAGAACTCCCGGATCGGCCTGACGCTCGGTCACCACTCCATCGAACGGAGCCACCACGGTGGTGAACCGCAGCAGCGACTCAAGGCGCTGCACCGCGGCAGTCTCCGCGGCCAGCCTCGCCTCGGCATCGTCCAGCGCCTGCGGCAGCACGAGGGCGGGCGACTTCTCGCGCGCGGCCCGCAGCCGCTTCGCTTCCACGGCGGCCGCCGCCACCGCCGCCTTCCCCTTCGCCAGATCGGCCTCCAGTTCCGGGGCTTCCACCACGGCGAGCACCTGCCCGGCCTTCACGGTATCGCCGCGGTCGACACGCACCGATGCAAGGTAGCCATCGACACGCGACCGCACCACGGCCTGCTGCCACGGAACCAGCGTGCCCGGCAGGGTCACCCAGCGGCTCACCGGCCCTTTCGCCGGCTTCACTCCGGGCAATTCCACCGCTCCGGAAACAACCAGGGGCATGGAAAGCAGCAGCAGAAGAATCATTCGCATGGACTTGTCGGATTTCAGGGGTTCACGATGTCATCGGGCAGCAGTGAAGGCGACACGGCCCCCTGCGGAGCCAGCAGGGCATACACCGACGGGAGCACCAGCAGCGTCGCCACGGTCCCGGCAGCAAGGCCACCCAGCACCGCCACGGCCAACGGCGCGGTCTGTCCCCCACCGAGCGCCATCGGCACCATCCCCGCCATCATCGCTCCCGCCGTCATCAGAATCGCCCGCACCCGGCGGCACACGCCCTCCAGCGCAGCCGCGCCGCGCGCTTGCCCCGTCCCGGCCGCACGCGCCGCCGCACTCACCAGCAGAATCGCATTCGCCAGCGCCACACCCACGGCCATGATGCTGCCCATGAAACTCTGCAGGCTCAGCGACGTCCCGCTCAGCCACAGGGCCAGCACCACCCCGGCCAGCACCACAGGCACGGCCGCCACTGTGACCAGCGCCAGGCGCACACTCTGAAAATTCGCCAGCAGCAGCAGAAAGACCACGCCGACCGCCACCGCCAGCCCTCGGCTCAGGCCTTCCTCGACCCCCTGCAGTGCGGGAGCCTGCCCGCGCAGGGCCACCGTCACCCCTGCAGGCTGGGCTTCGGCAGCGAGCACGCGGCGGACCGACCCCAGCGCCCGCCCGAGGTCCATCCCCTCGAGATTCGCAGTCACACTCACGGTCCGCGCCATGTTGTAGCGGTCGAGCTGGCCTGTGACGCTGCCGGGCGTCAGCTCGGCAATGCTCCGCAGCGGCACGGTCGCCCCACCCTTCCCGGCCACGGGCAGATTCCGCAGTTCCTCCACGCTTCCCATGAGCTGAGCAGGCACCTGCACCTGCACGGAATAACTCACCCCGGTCCGCACGTCCGCCCAGTAGTTCGGGACCGTGAAACGGCTGCTCGCGGTGGCCGCCACAAGGCTGCGCGTGGCATCACTCATCCGCACTCCCAGCAGACCGGCACGCTCCCGGTCGATCTGCACATCCACACTCGGATAGTCGAGCATCTGAGCGATCCCCACATCCCGCAGCCCGGGCACCTCCGAAAACCTGGTGCGCAGCTGTTCGGCATACCGCCGCGCGGCCGCGGAATCCTTTCCGCTCACCGCCACTTCAATGGGCGTCGGTGATCCAAACGACATGACCCGGCTCACAAGGTCGGCGGGTTCGAAGGAAACTGTCACCGCGGGAAATTCGTCGGCCAGTGCGGCCCGCAGCGATTCCCGCAGCGCGGCCACGGCCACGCCGGAGCCCTCCCTGAGCTGAACCTGAAGCACGGCTTCCCCCGGGCCACTGTTCCACTGATGAATCAGATTCACCGGGTAATTCGGTGCGTGTACGCCGATGAGCCCCATGGTCACGGCAATCCGGTCGGTTCCTCCGGCCTGCTCGGCCACCATGGCCAGCACGCGCTGCGCAATCTTCTCGGTGTGCTCGATCGGCGTCCCCGCCGGAGCGCGCAGCCGCAGCTGCAGTTGTCCGGCGTCCACCTGCGGAAAGAGATCCCGGCCCAGCAGGGGCAGCAACCGCACCACCACGAGCACCGAAAGCAGCAGCACGCCTGGAACCACCAGCCAGCGCCACCGCAGCAACCCACGCGACAGCACCGCCCACCAGCGCCAACCCCCGGAAACTCCCTGATGCGCCGCCGGAGGGTTCCCTCCGCCGCTCCGCGCCCACCACACGGCGAGCACGGGCACCAGCGTGCTCGAGAGCAGCCAGGAAGCGACCATGCTGAACCCCACTGCCAGCGCCACCGGCACGAAGAGCGCCCGCGCCGCCCCTTCCATGAAGAACGCCGGGACAAACACTGCCAGAATGCACAGCATTGCCAGCAAGCGCGGCAGGGCCGTTTCCCCGGCGGCCGCCAGCGCACTGCGCGCCGCCGCCAACCGACCGCCACCCCCGCTCTGCCCGCGGTGCGCGTCAATGCTCTCCATCGTCACGGTCGCCTCATCCACCAGAATCCCCACCGCCAGCGCCAGCCCCCCGAGGGTCATCAGATTCACCGACGCCCCCGTCACCCACAGACCCAGCAGGGCGGCCCCCAGGGCCACCGGAATGTTCAGCACGACAATCAGAGCCCCGCGCACATCCCGCAGAAACACCAGCACCATCAGCCCCGTCAGCACCGCCCCCAGCACCCCCTCGCGCACCAACTCCTCAATGGCCCGCACCACCCACGGACTCTGATCGAATTCCAGGGTCACCCGGATGTCGTCCGGACAGGCCGCCTGAAACTTCGGCAGATTCTCCCGCACCAACCGCACCACTTCCAGGGTCGAAGCATCACTGCGCTTCGTCACTGGCATGTACACGGTCCGACGTCCGTTCACGAGCGCATAACTCGTCACCTGATCACTGGCATCGCTCACCTCGGCCACATCCCGCAGAAATACTGCGCCTTCCGGCGTCGACTTCAGCACCACGCCGCCGAGTTCCTGAATCCCACGCACCACCGCATTGACCGGCACCACCGGAAAACTCCCCGGCAGGGCCAGATTGCCGCTCGGACTGATCGTATTGGCCTCGCTCACGGCCCGGACCACGTCGTCGGGTGTCAATCCCGCGGCCCGCAGGCGGTCGGGCTTCACATTCACCACCACGGTGCGCGCACTGCCCCCGAAGGGAGGCGGAGCCGATACCCCGGGCAGGGTGGCGAAGAGGGGCCGCACCATGTTGAGCGCCGCATCCTGCATCTGACCCACCGTGCGCGCCGGATTCTCCGTCGCAAACACCAGATTCCCCACAGGCACGCTGCCCGCATCGAACCGCGTCACAAATGGCCCCGGTGTCCCCGGCGGCATGAAGGCGCGCGCCCGGTTCACATAGGCAATCGTCTCGGCCATGGCACTCGCCATGTCGGTCCCCGGATGAAACTGCAGCTTCATCACGGACGCCCCCTGAATCGTCTTCGATTCCACATGCTCGATCCCCGTGATGTAGAGGAAATGATATTCGTAGTAATACGTCAGGAATCCTTCCATCTGCTGGGCGTCCATCCCACCATACGGCTGCGCCACGTAGATCACCGGAATCCCCAGCGGCGGAAACACATCCCGCGCCATCTTCCGCACCGCCAGCCACGCCCCTGCCATGAGCGCCAGCACCAGCACCACCACGGTCCATGGATGTCGGAGAGCAAATCGGGTCAGCAGCATGAAATTCCAATCACTCCTCTGCCGCCCGCCGCCCTGCGCGCAATCCCTTTCCCCACGCAGTCGCGGATTCCACGTCCCGCTTCATGGGAAAGCCACAGCGCATGCTCCCGCCGGCTTTACCACTGCACCCATGAGTCTGCTCAAGAACCAGGAGCCGGCCGCGCATCCCGATTCCGCAGCGCTTCGCGGCGACGCCGTCGAAGGCCTCGGCAGCAGCCTCATCCGAAGACGGAAGGACTCGCTCCGCATGACTCAGCAGCCACTCACAAAATCCACCCACGATTCCTTTCTGCTGTCCCGCGAGATGCCGTATTTTCCATTGATCGTAAACGGAATGATGCTGCCGTCTTCCTTGATGAAGTGACCCTTGATGAAGAGCGTGAAGGGCTCGTCGCGCGCAATGGCTCCGGGAAACTCCGCGGCAATCATGCGCGACTTCGTGACGACCACGGTTCCACCGTCCATGCTGTTGTGGGACTCGTGCAGCTTGCCCCCGAACCGCATGGGGAGTTTGATCCCGGCAGAACCTGGATCAACGGTGCCATCGGCATACGTCACTCTCACCGTCGTGAACTCGATGGATGCGAAGGTGAAGGAATCATCCATGTAGAAGGCACGGATGCTGTAGGGCTTCCTGCTCTTCACGGAGCCGCCCACCAGAGTGCCGACGGAAATATTGGTGTCGATTTCAATCTTCGGTACGCGCGTTCCCACCACACTCATCTTGCCAACGGCACCAAACGACACGGTGTCATACCGGTAACTGCACGATGACCCCAGCAGAACTGCGGTCAGCAGCACGAACGGTGCTCCGAGAATTGTACGGATGCTCATAGCGGGTGGCATGCGGGGGTTGCTTGAGTTGCTCTCCGGGTCATGTGCCCATAAAACTACCACGGACCTGCCGATTGTCCATGCAATCCCGGCAGGCTCCCGGAAACGACCACCCCTCATGGGATCCCGGATTCCCTGCGCCATGCCGCCGCCGCCTCACACTTCCTCCAGCGGCTTGTCGGCATCGCCGAAACGCTCCATGCGCACGCCGCACTTCTCCATCATCGAAAGATACAGCCGGCACATCTGACGCTCGGACTTCTCCCGGTAATCAAGGACCCGCCCCCCGCGGATCTTTCCGCCCCCACCCCCCAGCAGCACCACGGGCAGCTGCGTGGCATCATGCCCCCCGTTCATCATCGACGAACAGAACATCAGCATCGAATTATCAAGCAGGGTCCGCTCGCCTTCCTGAATCGCCTGCAGCTTCCCGGCAATGTACGCCAGCTGCTTCACAAAGAACTGATTCACCTTGAGCCAGTCATCCGTGTCGCTGTGCGACAGCAGGTGGTGAATCATGTAGTCGACCCCGAGATTCGGAAACCGCAGGGAACTGTGATCGTTGTTCAGCTTGAGCGTCGTCACCCGCGTGGTATCGGTCTGAAAACCAAGCACGAGGATGTCGCACATCAGCCGCATGTGCTCGGCAATGTCCTGCGGAATCCCATCGGCCGGACGCGCCATGCCGGGCTTCTCCAGCGTCGGACGCCATCCCTGCAGTTCCCCGCGCTTGCCCGCATGCTCCAGCCGCTGCTCCACATCGCGGACCGAATCAAGGTATTCATCCAGCTTGTGCTGATCCCCGCTCCCCAGATCCCGCCGCAGACTGGCCGCATCCTCCAGCACCGCATCCAGCACACTGCGGTCGCCACGGCCCGCGCCTTCCTTGAAAAGGCGGTCAAACGCAAGGGCCGGATACACTTCCAGCGGAGCCGGTGCCGTCGGCGATGTCCACGAAATGTGCGAACTGTACAGCATCGAATAATTCTTGTGCACCGACGGATTCGCCTTCTCACACCCCAGCACCAGACTCGGCACCCGCGTGGCCCGCCCATAATGCCCGGCAATCACCTGATCAAAACTCGTCCCGGAACGGATCTCCCCACCCGACGCCAGGGCCGCCCCGCTCAGCAGATTCCCCGTCTGCGAACTGTGAATGTTCCCCTTGAGGGCCTCGGCATTGTACAGCCCGCGCACGAACAGCATCTGCTTCCGGTAATCCCGCAGCGGCTCCAGCACCCGCCCCAGTTCCATCCCTTCCCCCTCACCCGTCGCCTTCCACTCACTCCCGTGAAACCCGTTCCCCGCAAAGAGCACCGCCACCCGCACCGGGGCATCCGCACCTGCCGCCGCCGCCCGCGACACCCCCACCAGCGACTCCATCCAGGGCAACGCCATCGTCACCCCGGTTCCCCTGAGAAATGAACGGCGCGAAAAACGGGATCGGTTCATGAGCCGAATCTCCCGACCGCATCCGCCACGGCAACTTCTTTTCCACGGATCCCGCCACCGCCGCGACCACACCCGGACTTGACGGACCCCTGCTCCTGTATACAAATGTATACATGCCTCCGGATCCGCTCACGCCCAGACAGAAACAGGTGCTCGACTACCTCCAGCACCGCGAATCCCTCGGGAAATCGCCGCCCAGCGTCCGCGAAGTCGCCGCTCATTTCGGTTTCGCGAGCCCCCGCGCGGCTGCCCTCCATATCGATGCCCTCGTGCAGAAAGGCGCTCTCCTCCGCGACCCACGCAAGGCCCGCAGCCTCCGCCTGACCTCCGATGTTCCCCAGCCCAATGGCCCGCCGCGCAGCCTCCCCCTCCTCGGCCGCATCCCGGCCGGACCCCTCAGCGAAGCCCTTGAATCGCCGGAGTACCTCTCCCCCGCCGAACTCCTTCCTCACCGCAGCGGCGACTTTCTGCTCAAGGTCTGCGGCGATTCCATGACGGGCGACGGCATCCTTGACGGGGACCTCGTCCTCCTCCGCCCCGGCATCCCGGTCCCCCACGGAGCCATCGCGGCCGTCTGCGTGGGCGACGAACGCGAAGCCACCCTCAAGCGGGTCTTCCCGGAAGGCCCGCTCATCCGCCTCCGCGCCGCCCACCCGGCCTACCGCGACATCGTCGTGCCCGCCGACAGCGTCACCGTCGCCGGCGTCTTCCGCGGTCTCGTCAGACAGGCCTGAGCCCCCCAGCTCCCAACCACGCCCGCCACCATGGGAACCATCGAATCGCTGCGCTCGCTGCTCGCGGAAAAATTCCCGCGTCCCAGCCCCATGCCTGCCTGCCCCACGCTCCCCACGGGCATTCCGGCCATCGATGCGCTCACCGGTGGCCTCCCGGGCAACTCCCTGACCGAATGCTCGGGCCCGCTCTCCAGTGGATCGCTGCTGCTCCATGCCCTCCTCGAATCCACCGCTGTCCGGCACTCGTTCACGGCTCTCATCGACCCCGCCGGAACCTTCGACCCCGGCAGCTACCCGGAATCACTGCTCCCCAGACTGCTCTGGGCCCGCCCGCCATCCCCAGCCAGGGCGCTGGCCGCTGCGGACCTCCTGCTGCGCGACGCCAACCTGCCGCTCGTGATCCTCGACCTCCAGCTCTGCCCCGCCGCTGACCTCCGGAAGCTGCCCACTTCCTCATGGCACCGGCTCCAGCGGCTCCTCGAAACATCTCCCGCCACCCTCCTCGTCCTCACGCGCTTCCCCGCAGTCCCCTCGGCAAGGCTGCGCCTCCACCTGCAGTCGTCCGCATCTCTGGAATCACTCGCCGTCCCACGCAGGGACCTCTCCCTCTCCCTCGCGGTCTCACCGGAACGCATCCGCCCGCTCCGCCACGCCCACTCGGCCTGACGCCCCCAAACCGCTGCCGCCAATACCTCGTGTTCCTCACGCTCCACCTCCCGGCCTTCCCCCTCCAGGCGCTGCTCCGCTGGCAGATCCCACCTCCCACGGGACCCACCGCGGTCGTCGACCCCTCTCTGCCCCGCCAGCCTCTTCTCGCCGCCAATGGCGCAGCCCACCGCGCCGGGGTCCGGCCCGGCATGCCTGCCACTCAGGCCCTCGCCCGCTGCTCTTCCCTTCAGATCCTCACCCGATCCCCCCAGCAGGAGGAAGCCACTCAGCACATCCTCCTCCAGACCGCTGGTCAGTTCTCCCCGACCATCGAATCCACCAGCCCAGGCACCGTCACCGCGGACCTCTCCAGAAAACACCTTCCCCTCCCGAAGGAATCGGCCCGGCAGGCCCTCGATTCCCTCCGCGGACTCGGCTGCGCAGCCCGCGCCGGCATCGCCCCCAACCCCGACCTCGCCCTGCTCGCCTCCCACCACGCCAGACCCATCCTCCTCATCACCGAACCCCAGGCCTTCCTCCAGCACCTCCCCCTCCGCAGACTCTCGCCACCCCCAGCACTCCTCCAGATCCTCCAGTCATGGGGCATCCACACGGCCGGGCAACTCACCAGCCTCCCCTTCGCTGAGGTAACCGACCGGCTCGGCCCGGCGGCCGCCGCCCTCTGGCAACTCGCCGCAGGAAATTCCCAGCGCCCGCTCACGCCAAGCCCTCCCATCACCACCTGGCGCGAATCCTTTGATTTCGAATCGCCCACGGAAACCCTCGAACCCATCCTCTTTCTCCTCCGCCGCTTCCTCGATGCGCTCACCAACCGGCTCAGAACGGCATGGCTCACGGCCGGAAGCATGTCCCTGACCATCCTCACGGAACATGACGGTTCCTCGCACCGCTCGTTCACCATCCCTTCCCCCACCACGGATGCCGCTCTTCTCTTCCGCATCCTCCATACCCACCTCGAATCCCTCCAGCTCCCCGAACCCGCTACGGCTCTCTCCCTCGAACTCCAGCCGGCCCCGCGCGAAACTTCCCAGTTCTCTCTCTTCGAAACCACGCTGCGCGACCCCAACCGCTTCAGCGAAACCATGGCGCGTCTCCTCGCCCTCTGCGGCCCTCACATGGCCGGCACCCCGCAGCCCGCCAATTCCCACCGCCCGGACCACTGGACGATCGTCCCGCCTGCCTTCCACCTCCTCAAACCCTCAGCGGAAGCCGACCCACCTCCCGTCACCGGCCTTCCACTGCGCCGCTTCCGCCCCCCCATCCCTGCCTCGGTCTCCCTCCTCCATCACCAGCCATCCCATATCAGCTGCCCGAAACTCCAGGGCCCCATCCACAGCTGCCTCGGCCCATGGCGATCCTCTGGCCATTGGTGGGAACCGGAATCCACATGGCTCTCGGAAGAATGGGACATCGCCATGCACGACCGATCCCTCTGGCGCATCCGCCGCGCCGGCCCCGCATGGTTCCTCGACGGCTGCTGCGATGCCGCCAGCCCATCCCGCCAGCCCTCCCCATGACCGCGGAACTCCACATCCGCAGTTCCTTCAGCTTCCTCCAGGGTGCTTCCAGCCCGGAGGAAATCGCCACGGAAGCGGCCCGCCTCGGCCTCACCTCCCTCGCCCTCACCGACCGCGACAACCTCTCGGGTGCCCCCCGTTTCCTCAAGGCCTGCCGCAGCGCTGGTCTCCGCGCCGTCACGGGTGCCGAACTCACCATGGAGGATGGCTCCATCGTTCCTGTCCTCGCCGCCTCCCTCACCGGCTACCGCAACCTCTGCCGCCTCATCACCGCTACCAAACTCCGTGGCCCCCGGGCCAGCGCCGCCACCCGCTGGCATGACCTCCCGGAATTCGCGGAAGGGCTCGTCGCCCTCACCGGCGATGCCGAAGGCCCGGTCCGCCGCGCCCTCTCCGCAGGCCAGCCAGACGCCGCCCGCCTGGCCGCCACCCGGCTCATCCACGCCTTCGGACCCCGCGGCGTCTATGTCGAACTCCAGCGCCACCTCCACCGCAGCGAACCCCGCGAACTCAAGGCCCTCCATGACCTCGCCGATTCCCTCGGCCTGCCCACCATGGCCTCCAATGGCGTCACGCACGCCACCCGCCAGCGCCGCGCCCTCATGGATGTCCTCACCTGCACGCGCCACCACACTCACCTCGACGCCGCCGGCCGGCTCCTCTCGGGCAACAGTGAACGCTGCCTCAAATCCCCCGCCGACCTCCGCACGCTCTTCGCCGGCTTCCCCAGGGCCCTCCACGGCTCCGCCGCACTCGCCGAACGCCTCTCGTTCTCCCTCGAGAATCCCGGCTACGAATTTCCTTCCTACCCCGTCCCCCCAGGCGAGTCGCCCGATTCCTTCCTGCGCAGAATCACCATGGCCGGAGCCAGATCCCGCTACGGCCACATGGGCCGCCGCCACCACCACCAGATCGAACACGAACTCTCCGTCATCGCCAAACTCGGTTTCAGTGCCTACTTCCTCCTCGTCTGGGACATCGTCAATTTCTGCACCTCCCGCGGCATCCTCGTTCAGGGCCGCGGCTCGGCCGCCAACAGCGTCGTCTGCTACGCCCTCGGCATCACCGCCTGCGACCCCATCGCCTGTCAGCTCCTCTTCGAAAGATTCCTGAGCGAAGGCCGGACCTCATGGCCGGACATCGACCTCGACCTTCCCTCGGGCGACCGCCGCGAGGAGGTCATCCAGGAGGTCTACCGCCGCTGGGGCCCCCACGGAGCCGCCATGACGGCCAATGTCATCACCTTCCGCGGCCGCAGCGCCATGCGCACCATCGGCGCAGCCCTCAACTTCCCTCCCGATGTCCTCGACCGCTTCAGCCGGCTCTCGGGCCACGGCGACTTCCCCCACACGCTCGAACTCAAGGAACAGATCCTCAAAGCAGGCATCCCTGCAGATCACCCCAGACTCGCCGCCGCCCTCGCTCTCTACCCGCAGCTCCACGGCCTCCCCAGACACCTCGGACAGCACAGCGGCGGCATGATCATCTGCCAGGGAAAACTCAGCAGCGTCGTCCCCCTCGAACCCGCCGCCATGCCCGGCCGCGTCATCGCCCAGTGGGACAAGGACGACTGCGCCGACCTCGGCATCATCAAAGTCGACCTCCTCGGGCTCGGCATGATGGCTGCCCTCCAGGATACCCTTGAACTCTGCCATGACCGCCAGCGCCCGGTCGATCTCGCCACCATCCCCAAGGACGATCCCGCCACTTACCAGCTCATGCAGCGGGCCGACACCATCGGTGTCTTCCAGATCGAAAGCCGCGCCCAGATGGCCACGCTCCCCCGCATGAAACCAGCCACCTTCTACGATGTCGTCGTCGAGGTCGCCATCATCCGCCCCGGCCCCATTCAGGGCGACATGCTCCACCCCTACCTCCAGCGCCGCCAGGGCCGCGCACCGGTCACCTACTTCGATGACCGGCTCCAGCCGGTGCTCGCCCGCACCCTTGGCGTCCCGCTCTTCCAGGAACAACTCCTCCAGATCGCCATGGTCATGGCCAGCTTCTCAGCCGCAGAAGCGGAGGAACTGCGCCGCGCCCTCAGTTTCCACCGTTCCCCGGAACGCATGGCCGCCGTCTGCGCCAAACTCCGCGACGGCATGGCCGCCAATCAAACCAGCCCGGAAATCATCGAACAGGTCACCCGCGCCGTCCAGTCGTTCGCGGTCTACGGATTCCCCGAAAGCCACGCCATCAGCTTCGCTCTGATCGCCTACGCCAGCTGCTGGCTCAAGGTCCACCGCACTCCGGAATTCTTCTGCAGCCTCCTCAATAACCAGCCGATGGGATTCTATTCCCCGGCCACGCTCGTTCAGGACGCCCGCCGCCACGGGGTGAAAATCCGCCCCATCTGTGTCCAGCAGAGCGACTGGCGCTGCCGCGTCGATGATGACGGTTCGCTGCGACTTGGTCTCTGCCTGCTCAAGGGCTGGTCGCTGAGCGACTGCGGACGCATCACGGCGGCGCGGGCCGCCCGTCCCTTCGCTTCACTCGCGGATTTCCAGCTGCGCACGGCCCTGCCCCGTCCCCGCCTCCGCTCGCTGGCTTCGGCTGGGGCCCTCGCCGGCCTTTCGCCGCACCGCCGCAGCGCCCAGTGGGCTGTGGAGGTGCCGCGCGACCCCGACGACCTCTTTGCGTGGGCGGAACAGCAGGTCGCCACTCCGCTCCAGCCGATGTCTCCAGGGGAACGGCTCGCCGCGGATTACCAGTCGACCGGCCTGACCCTGGGCCCGCATCCCATGAAACTCCTGCGGCCGCAGCTCCAGGGCATCACGCCGGCCGCGGAACTCGCCAGCACTCCGCCGCACCACCGCGTCCGCACCGCCGGACTCGTGATCTGCCGGCAGCGCCCCGGCACGGCCAAGGGCATTGTCTTCCTCAGCCTCGAGGACGAAACCGGCACCACCAACGCCATCGTCTACCCGGACCTCTACGAGAAATGCCGTCTCCTCATCGCGGAGGAACCGTTCCTCGAAATCGAGGGCTCTGTGCAGACCTCCGACGGGGTCACGCACCTGCGCGCATGGAAAATCCGTCCGCTCCCCACTCCGGTCGCCGCGGACCTGCCGGCCTCGCACGATTTCCGCTGACGGCCCCCTCCCTCAGTTTTTTCTCCCCATTCCGGACGGCCTCCCTCATCTTCCCTGCTCATCATGACATTGCGCCCCCTCGCTGTCCTCGCCTCGCTGGCGGCCCTGCTCTGCACCGCTCCGGATTGCCCTGCTTCCGCGGAAGCACCGGCCAAACCGCATGTTCTCGTCATCTATGCGGACGACCTCGGCTACGGCGACGTCTCCTGCTACAACCGGGAACGCGGTCGCATTCCCACACCGCACATCGACCGGCTCGCCGCAGAGGGCATGCGCTTCACGGACGCCCATTCGTCATCGGGCGTGTGCTCGCCTTCCCGCTATGCACTGCTCACCGGACGCTACCACTGGCGCTCCAGGCTGCA
>JBIICE010000360.1:0-2589 GCA_044239025.1 Verrucomicrobiales bacterium | reverse complement strand
GGATGTCCCCGGCCTCCACTCCCACCCGCACCGTAAGCCGATCGTCCCACACGGGCTCCACCCGCCCGTCCCCGGAAACCGACCGGGGAGCCGGTTCAGGTTCTCCTCCCAGCACGGTTCCCCCAGCAGCCATCAGCAGAATTCGCAGCATCTTCATGAGACCCATCCTGAGGGTTCCCTGCTCCCCCGTCTTCCCCTCACTTCCCCTCACTCGCGTAATTCCCACCACGGACATCAACGACCCATCCCGGCCTGCCACGCCGGCCACCCGCCATGCAGCACATGCACTTCCCGGTCCCCAATCGGAATCTCATGCCGCAGCCGCGCGCGCATGGCTTTGCTCGCCGCACACTTCTGCGCATCACAGTAAATCACCAGCGGCCGCCGCGCCTCATCGGCATCCATCGCCTTCACCAACGCAAAGACAAGATCGGGCCAGCCCTGCTCGTTGAGCAGATACGCCCCGGGCACATGCCCCTTCGCAAACGCTGCCGCACTGCGCGCATCCACCCAGATCACCCCGCGCGATTGTTCCATGGCCACGGCCTGACTGAACGAAATCTCGTCGACCGGAGCTGCCTCGGCACTCAGATACAAAGCGGGTGGCTCAGGATGAAACCGCCACGTCAGCACGCCGCCAACTCCGGCCAATCCCAGCAGCACCAGCGCCTCCCAAAACGCTGTCCGCATCATTCACCACCCCCTCCGCCCCGGGCCGCGGACGGCTTGGCCACATTGAAAAACAGCAGCTTCTTCCGGTACCGCTCCCACGGCGCATCGGTCTCCACCCGCAGCATCCCAAGCATCGGCTCGGCGGTCGTCTTCGGAGTCAGCGTCAGCACATACTCTCGCCCGGCCTCCACTTCCTTCGCCTCCACTACCATCCCGTCCCGCGACGACACCGCATTCACCACCCGGATGGGCTCATCCCCCTTCACCCGCAGCCGGATCGTCTTCGCCACGGGCTCGTCCCCCACCACCCACACCACGTTCGCCGGCTCAACTTCATACAGCACGGGAATCGTCACGGCCACTTTGAGCTCAATCTCGCCCCCGCCCCCCTCGTCGGTCGTCACTCCCAGCGACTTCTCCACTTCGCCCTCAAATGCCCCCAGCTCAAATACGGCTTCCACACTCCCTTTTTCCCCGGGCTGATACTCCCGCTTCCCATCTTTCGTCCCCACACTCAGACAGGAACAATAGGTCCGGATGTCGGTGATCTTCACGGCCCGATCCCCCACAACCTCGAACGGAAAGGACACGGCCACTTCGCTATCCCCATGACCAGCCGTCCGCTCGACTCTCGGCTCGGGAAAACGCAGCGCTCCTTTCCCGGCCTCCGCCACCGCCGGCTTCCCGGTCACGGCCACTGCCTGCTCCTCCGGCACTGCCGCTGGCTTCCCGCCACTGGCTTTCCCGGCCGCCCCTCCGGAACGACCGCACCCCCAGATACCCGGAAGTGCGCACCCGATAATGATTGCCCGCGTCCACGTCGACTGCATACCGTTCCCATACCCCGCAACGGGCCCGAAGCCAACCCGATTTCCCCTCCCCATCATGAAGTTCCTTCTCGCTCCCTTCGCCGCTCTCGCCTTCGCCTCTGCCCCCCTCGCGGCCGCCCCCGCCGATGCTCGCATGGGCCCGCTCAAGGACCTCAATGGCTACTTCCCTTTCTCCCCTCCCGCCTCAACTGATGCATGGAATGCCCGCAGCGCTGCGCTCCGACTCCAGACGCAGATCGCTCTCGGCCTCCACCCCCTCCCGGAAAAAACCCCGCTCAACCCGGTCGTCGACGGCCGCCTCACCGGCGATGGCTTCTCGGTGGAACGCGTCCGCTTCGAATCGTTCCCGGGATTCTTCGTCACGGGCAGCCTCTTCCGCCCCACCACCCCGTCACCTGACAAAAATCCCGCGGTCCTCTGCCCCCACGGCCACTGGAATAATGGCCGCTTCCTCAGCGAACCCGAAAACGACATCGCCGCCAGCATCAAATCCGGTGCCGAGGAATCCCACGACAATGCCCGCAGCCCCCTCCAGGCCCGCTGCATCACTCTCGCACGCATGGGCTGCACGGTCTTCTTCTACGATATGATCGGCTACGCCGACAGCATCCAGCTGGGCTACGAACTCGCCCACCGCTTCAAATCCCAGCGCCCTGCCATGAACGACCCCGAAAACTGGGGGTTCTTCAGCCCGCAGGCGGAGGGCCACCTCCAGAGCATCATGGGCCTCCAGACATGGAACAGCATCCGCGCCCTCGACTTCCTCGCCTCCCTTCCGGAAGTCGATCCGAACCGCATCGGCGTCACCGGTGCCAGCGGCGGCGGGACCCAGACCTTCATCCTCGGTGCCATCGACCCCAGACCCGCCGCCATCTTCCCCTGTGTCATGGTCTCCACTGCCATGCAGGGCGGCTGCACCTGCGAAAATGCCTCGCTCCTCCGCATCAATACCGGCAATGTGGAACTCGCTGCCCTCTTCGCCCCCAAACCCCTCGGCATGACGTCGGCCAATGACTGGACGAAGGAAATGAATGCCAAGGGCTTCCCGCAACTCCAGCAGCTCTACTCTCTCTTCGGGAAACCGGAC
>JBIICE010000146.1:0-10427 GCA_044239025.1 Verrucomicrobiales bacterium | reverse complement strand
CCCCTGACAAAACGCAGGCCGTCCAGATGCCGCCATGGGAACAGACGCTCTCCCCAGGCGACATCGCCAAGGTCGTCGCCTTCGTTCTCAGCCACCACAAGGAACCAGCCACCGCAGACACACCCAGAGTTTCGTCAAACTGAACAGAACCGCTGCCTGGGCAGCTCAGCCGCACTCTCGGCGTCGAACGAACCGGAGTCCGCTCCCGGACCCGGATTTGCATGAGATCACCCCGGCCAGACCGGACCAGCAGCGCCCGCCCCGGCCCCCCAACCGGAGCGGGCGCTCCCTTTTTCAAGGGAACCCAGCCGCCCCATTGACTGCTTGCATTCCCCCCGCCGCTTCGGCTATCCCGTCACATAGCCGCGCCTCTGCAGCGGCCCCATCCACTTCCACTACCATCCACCATGAATCTCAGGCCGTTCCTACGCATCGCCGCCGCCCTCCTCGCCGCATGCTCTCTGTCCAGTTGCCTCGACCCCGCCACCGTCAACGCCCTCGCCGGTGCTCCGACCGCCCCCGGATACGGGCCCGGATACGGCCCCGGCTACCCGCCCCCTCCTCCCGTCTACGGCAACCGCCCGGGTTATTACGACAATGGCTACCACCAGAACGGATCGGGATACTACAACAACAACCGCCCGGGCTATTACAATCAGGGTCCCGGCTACTACGAAACAGCCCCCGGCAGACCGGGCGCATGGAGCAACGACAGTGCCAAGGTCTATGACATGGCCTACCGCCTCGGCCAGGACGACTTCTACCGCGGCAAGGACAAGCACATGACCAATCACAAGAAAATGTACGACTCGTCCACCCACAACACCTTCAAACGGGGCTACGAATCAGGGTACGACGCCGCCAGACGGAAGGCTCAGCGCTGAGCCCCCGCAGTACCGATTCCCGCAACAGCCCGCTTCTCCTCGCCGGGAAGCGGGCTTTTTCGTGACCATGATGCAGGATCAGGCCGCCGGTTCCATGGCACGCAGACGTTCCGCCTTCACGGACCTCGACCCGGCTTTGCGTCTGAACGCGGTTTATTTTATGACCGATGCACCATGCCCGACTTCCTCCCTGTCCTGATCGGCTGCTTCGCCCAACCCGTTGCGGAGAATCCCACCGTTGTGATGATGGAAGCCGCCTTCCGCCACCACGGAATCCATGCCCGCTACATCAACATGGAAGTCAGCCCGGAAAACCTCGCGAGCGCAGTCGTGGGAGCCAAGGCCCAGGGATACCTCGGCTTCAACTGCAGCCTTCCTCACAAGGTCGCCATCATCAGCCACCTCGACTGCCTGGGCCAATCCGCCGCCATCACTGGAGCCGTGAACTGCGCCATCCGGCAACCCGATGGCCTCTGGCGGGGCGAAAACACGGATGGCAAAGGTTTCCTCCAGAGTCTGCTTCCCCTCGCCAATCCGGCCGGACAGCACGCGGTCATTTTCGGGGCCGGTGGTGCCGCCAGAGCCATCGCCACCGAACTCGCCCTCGCCGGAGCCCGCCAGATCACTCTCGTCAACCGATCCCCCGGAGCCGCCGCCGAACTCGCCCAACTGCTCACCACCCACACCGCAACGCTCGTTGCCACCGCTCCGCTGACCCCCCCCTTTCCGCTGCCTCCCGACGCTTCGCTCGTGGTGAATGCCACCTCCGTCGGCCTCTTTCCCAACGCGGCGGAATCCATCCCGGTCACGGGCTTTGCCCCTCACATGACCGTTGCCGATGTCATTCCCAATCCGCCAAGGACCACCTTTCTCGACGCCGCTCATGCCGCAGGCTGCCAAACCCTCGATGGCCTCGGCATGCTCGTGAACCAGGGAGCCCTCAATCTCTCGTACTGGTTCGGAATCGATCCCGACCGCTCCGTCATGCGGACCGCCCTCTCAGAGGTTTTTGCCGCGGAGCCCAGGGAATGATCCTTCGCCCCCCCCAAACCAATCCATGCCATGAAAACGCCCCTGCACGTCTGCTTCGCCGCCCTCTGCTCCCTGCTGTCTGCACGGGCGCAGGACGGAGCCAAACCCTCCACCAGCATCGCGACACAACCCGCCCTCCACGACGGCACCGAGAAACGCATCGAATCGTTCAACGAAATCTCCCGCAAAGGCGAGGCCGCTCTCGTCTTCCTCGGCGATTCCATCACCCAGGGCTGGGAAGGACCCGGCAAGGCTATCTGGCAATCCACATGGGCTCCCCTCAAGGCCGCCAATTTCGGTATCAGTGGCGACCGCACCGAACACGTCCTCTGGCGTCTCGACCACGGCAACGGCGACGGACTCAAACCCAAACTCGTCGTCCTCATGATCGGCACCAACAACACCGGTCACCGCAAAGCGGAAGAACCGGCCGCCGAGACCGCCGCAGGCGTCAAGGCCATCACCGACCGCCTCCATGCCAAATTCCCGGACTCCAGGATCCTGATTCTCGGAATATTCCCGCGCGACGAAAAACCAACCGCCAGACTGCGCGCCCACAACACCGCCATCAACGAACTCCTCAAACCCCTCGCCGATAACCAGAAAGTCCACTTCCTCGACATCGGCAGATCCTTCCTCCAACCCGATGGCACCCTCTCCCGCGAAATCATGCCGGACTTCCTCCACCTCAGCTCCAAAGGCTATCAGATCTGGGCCGATGCCATCCGCGACAAGGTCGCCGAACTCATGAAGTAATCCCCACATCAACTCCGCCATCACCGTCTGACAGCAAAACGCGGAACCGGTATCCCCGGTTCCGCGTTTTTCGTTGTCTGCTTTCGCTCCCGCCATCCGGGAACCGCCCCTCTCAGTGGGACCGCACGAATTCCTCGAAGCGGTCAAGGCCCTTCTTGATGACGTCGAGGCTGCACGCGTAACTGAAACGTACCGTGTCGTCGGCCCCGAACGCAATCCCCGGAACCACAGCCACATGGCTGCGGCTCAGCAGTTTCTCCGCAAAATTCATGCTCTTGATCCCGAGCTTGCCGATGTTCACAAGGAAATAGAAGGCTCCCTGCGGCTCCGCCACCGACAGACTCGAAATCTTCTGGAACCGACCGCTCATGTAGCCTCGGCGCAGATCAAATTCCTGCTTCATGTCCTCGATGATGTTCTGGTCGCCCTGCAGCGCCGCCAGGGCTCCGTACTGCGCAAAAGTCGCCGGAGCCGAAGTCGTGTGACTCTGAATCGTGTCGATCGCCTCCGCAATCTTCCGGTTCGCCGTCGCCGTATAACCAATCCTCCAGCCTGTCATGCTGTATGCCTTCGAAAATCCATTCACCACGATCGTCAACTCCTTCAACTCCCGGCTCAGGCTCGCAATGGAAACGTGCTCCACGCCATCGTACACCAGTTTCTCGTAGATCTCATCAGACAGAATCAGAATGTCCTCCGACGCCGCAATCTCCCCGATCTTCTCAAGTTCCTCCCGGCTGTAGACCGCTCCCGTCGGATTCGACGGACTGTTCAGAATCACCATCTTGGTCGAAGGTGTCATCGCTGCCTCGAACTCCTCCGGTGTCATCCTCCAGCCATTCTCCTGCCGCGTCTCCACAAAAACCGGCGTCGCGCCGGCAATCCGCACCATGTCCGGATAACTCGTCCAGTACGGCGTCGGAATGATCACTTCGTCGCCCGGCCCGCACGTCGCCAGAATCACGTTGTAGCAGGAATGCTTCGCCCCGCAGTTCACACTGATGTGATCCGGCGCATACTGCAGCCCATTGTCCGCCGCCAGTTTCGCGCAGATCGCTTCCCGCAGCTCCAGCAGTCCAGCCGAAGCCGTGTACTTCGTCTTGCCCTCGGCCAGCGCCTTCACACAGGCGTCCTTGATGTGCTGCGGCGTGTCCATGTCAGGCTCGCCGGCCCCGAAACTGCAGACGTCAATCCCCTCCTTCTTCATCTTGGCAGCCTGACTGGTGACGGCGAGCGTGATCGAAGGAGCGAGGGCAGCAATGTTAGGAGATACGAAGTCCATGTTCGGTTGTGGAAAAATTACCCGGAATCACCGGAACGGGAAGGAAACAGGATTACAGGCCGATTGTCAACCCGCGGAACAGAGGGAAATCCCCTTCTCTCAGACGGGGGGCGCGTAATCGAGGACGACGCGCCCCTCCTCGAGATGCACGGTCGTCACTTTCTTCAGGACCCCGAGTACTGTGGTGTCCACCGTCTCCCGGACACCTCCCATGAGAAGGGTGTCAAGGTGGTTGGCCTGACGGTAATGAGCCCGGAATCCCTCGGTCAGTTCCCGGCCGGGTACGGATATCGAGGTGGTCGCAAGGATCACCCCCTTGTCGGGGTGACGAACGGGCGTGACCACGCATTCCCCGTTGAGGAAGAGCCGCTCGCCGCTCAGCGGCATGCCGTTCATGGCCACGGAAATCCGCAGCCGGATGCCGCTTGCGGTCACGGATTCCACCCGCGCACTCTCCCGCATCGGCTGCAGTACGGGCTCTGCCGCCAGCAGCGTGTTGAGGTCGTCGGCGGTGAGCGCCACGGTGGCGGCCCGGCCAGCCTGCACCGCGCTGCCGAATTCCCGCAGACGCCCGCGCAGTCCTTCCACTTCGGTTGCTGCCGCTGCCCTCGGAACGACCGGCTGCGCCACCGCATTGGTGAATCCCCGCAGTTCCTGCACCTGCCGCACCATCGAAATCACCATCCACGACCCCCATACGAGCATCCAGAAGCCCCCCATCGCCAGCATGAGACACCCGGGCGAGAATCGCCGCCCGCTCCGAACCGTTTGCTGCTGCTCTGCCATGATGCCTGCACGCAGAGCATGAGGCCCCTCCCGGCGCAACCAGACAAGCCCATCGTCACACGGCCACGAGTCGCCGCACCACTTCGCCGGCCGCCGCCAATCCAAAAACCCCGGTCACAAAAACGCCGGCTCCCCAGCCCGAAGCGCAGTCCATCCGCAGGCTGCCACCGCCTTCCCCGCCGCATTCCTCCATGGGACGGCGCTGCACTTCAGCGGAATACACACACGGGATTCCCATGGGCCCGTCATGCCCGCCTGCAAATCCATGCGTTCTGCGCAGTTCCCGCCGCACCATGCGCAGCAGCGGATCCCCCTGCGCCTGCGCCAGATCCGCACAGCGCACCGCGGACGCATCCACCTTGCCGCCGGCTCCTCCCACCGTCAGCACAGGAACCCGCAGCGCACCGCAATGCGCAATCATGAGCGCCTTCACTCCCGTGTGGTCGACCGCATCAATCACAAAATCAATGCCACCCGGCAATAATTGCGCCACATTTCCAGCCCCGAGAAATTCCACCCGTTCCTCCAGCACGGCCTCGGGATTGATCAGGCGCATCCTTTCGGCCAGCACCGCTGTCTTCGGCCGCCCCACCGTGCCGCTCAGCGCCGGCAGCTGCCGATTTGTGTTCGTCACGCAGACATCGTCCCCGTCAATCATCACAATCCGCCCCACACCGGACCGGATCAACCCTTCCACGGTCCACGATCCCACCCCGCCCACTCCCACGACCACTACCGTCGCACCGGCCAGTGTCTCCATCGCCGCGGTTCCGAAAAGGCGGCCGATCCCGCCAAACCGCTGCCGATATCCTTCCGTCAGCATGGCAAACTCCCCCGTGCGCGCGCGGCCCGAGCCGCTCAGTCCCGCACCTCAACCGCAATCTTCCGCCCCACCGACCCGGTGGCCACCGACGCCAGCGAACGGATCGCCTCAATCGTGCTCCCGCCCCCACCGATCAGCAGAGCCGTCTCGCGGCCGCTCACGGCAATCTCGAAAACCGTACGGGCTGCTTCCTCCCTCACAACCACCTGATGTTCCTCATCACGGCCCGTCAGGACCCCCACCACATACCTCAGAAAGGCCTCGACCTTCGCTTCCCGGTTCGCTTCTTCCATGATCGTGAATTTTCAGGCGGATCCAAAAAAAACCCGGCCCTGGGTGCAGGGCCGGGTGTGAGATTGTTCCAATGGTTCAGCTGGCCGGCTGGGCCTTGCGGGCCTTCCGGATAATGGAGGCCACCGTTTCGCTGGCCTTCGCTCCCTTGCCGATCCAGGCGTCCACCTTGGCGATGTCGACGTCGAAATTCTTTCCAGGCTTCATCGGGTCGTAGGTACCGACCATGTCAATGAAACGCCCATCCCGGCGCGTGCGGGAATCCGCCACCACAATGCGGTAGTACGGGTGATCTTTCGCGCCTTCGCGCCTCAGCCTGATTGCCACTGCCATAAATTGCTGTATCGTTGGTTGTTCTCGGAATTGTCTTCAGGAGGAATCACACAGATTCCGCTCCCGGAAAGGGCGGGCATAATATCCGAGCCACCCCGAACGCAAGCGGTTTTCTTCAAAAGCCTCCAGAGAACACCCGATTCGCTCCGCTTTCCCTGTCACCGCCTCCCACGCCCAACGGTCTATCACGGCAGCCAGATCCGGCATCCAAGTCTGTCCCATGAAGTCCACCGCCCTGCCCTGCCTGCTCTCCGCCGCTGCGGGAGCCGCCGTTTCTGCTTTCCTTCTGTCAGTGGGCAACCCGGGATCGCCACGGGCAGAGGGTGTCCGGAGAACCCAAGTGGTGACGGCCCCGTCAGCCACCACGGGAATGGCACCGCGGAGCGCTGCCCCGGGCCCGCTCGCGCCCAACGCGGAAGGGCCCAGCCCCGCCCGCCCCCGCTCCGGCGAGGAGATCACGGCAGCGGCCGCCGAGATCCTCAATCACCCGGACCCAGTCGCCGCACTCTCGCTCTTCTCGAATCTCCTCCGCAACCTCTCGCCGGAAAACGCCAGCGCGGCATGGCAGGCCTTCGCATCCCATCAGGGTCCGTCGCTCATCAGCTACACAACCCTGCTCGCCCACCAATGGGGCTCCGTCGATGGCGCAGGAGCCCTGCAGTTCCTCTCGTCGGAAAAATCGCGCGATGCCTTTCAGGCGCGCTACCATGCCCTTTCCTCATGGGCCTCGCAATCCCCCCAGGACGCCATCGCATGGTATAATGAAACCTCCAATGCCGACCGGGCGAAGGGCGGCGGCAAAGCAAAATCGGCAGACCTCCTCCTTGCCGGACTCGTCGAAGGGATCGCCCGCCAGGACGCCGACGCCGCCACCCGCCTGGTCGCCTCGGCCGAAACCTCGGACGCGCAACGCTCCGGGCTGATCGCAGCAATCGCTTCCCGGCAACTTGCCCTCGGGACCGACAAGGCAACCGCATGGGTCTCCAGCCTATCCGACCCGGAACTGCAGAAATCCGCGCGCGCCTCCCTCGCCCGCACCATGGCCAGCCAGAATGTGGAAACCGCCGCCGCATGGGCTGCGTCCCAGGCCAGTTCCCCGGGTGGACAGGACGCCGTCGGCTCCGTAGCCCGCACATGGGCCGCCCGCGAACCCGACAAGACTGTCGCATGGATCAATACCCTCCCGGAGGGACCGGCCCGCCAGGAAGCATGGGAGGACGCCATGCGCTCATGGACGCGCAAGGACCCGGAAGCCAGCAGCCAGCACGTCCGCGACATGCCCACTGGCCCCTCGCGCGACGCCGCCGTCAGTTCCCTCACCCGCACGATCGCCCGCGAGGACCCCGCAGCCGCCATCGCCTGGGCCCAGACCATCACCGACCCCGCCGCCCGCAGCGAAACCCTGCTCCGCACGGCGCAACTCTGGAATACCGTGGACGCCACCGCTGCTTCCCAGTGGGCCGCCTCCAACCTCGCGCCCGACCTCCAGCAGCGCTTCAACTCGGAACCTCTCCGCAGCAACCCGGACGGTGGCGGCAAAGCCCTGCGGAAAATGCAAGGAGCAGCGCGCCCGGGAAAACGCCGTTGAGCTCACGGCCCCCGCGAACCCGTCCCCGCCTCCCGGACGCCCACATCCGCGTAATCCGGCAAGACCGGGAATGTATTTGCGTTTCCTCCCTTCCACGGGAATCCATTCCCCACCATCGAGACCATGAAACGCTTCGCCCCCATCATCGCCATCGGCGTCTCCGCCGCCGCCCTCTCGTCCACCAAAGCCGACTGGCCCACCTGGGGCGGCACCAACTCCCGCAACATGGTCTCGGATGGAAAGAATCCGCCCACCGACTTCGACCCGGGAAAGAAAATCAAAGGCAAGGACGAAGTCGATCTCACCACCACCAAGGGTCTCAAATGGGCCGCCCGCCTCGGCTCGCAGGCCTACGGCACTCTCTCGGTCGCCAATGGGAAAATCCTCCTCGGCACCAATAACGAAAATCCCTGGGACTCGAAATACTCAGTCAAAAACAAGGAAACCGGCAAGGTGACCTCGGAAGACCGTTCCGTGCTCCTCTGCCTTGATGAAAAGACCGGGCAGATGGCCTGGCAACTGGCGGCCCCCAAACTCGGTACCGGCAAGGTTTCCGACTGGGAATACCTTGGCATGTGCTCCGGAGCCGCCGCCGACGGTAACCGTATCTACATCGCCACAAACCGCTGCGAAGTCCTCTGCCTCGACATCGACGGACTCAAAAACGGCAACGAAGGCCTTCAGGACGAAGCCAAATACCTCTCCAGCCCGGACAACAAAATCGAGAAAACCGGCGACACGGACGCCGATATCATCTGGCGTTTCGACATGCGCGAGGAATGTGGCGTCTTCCCCCACAACGTCACCTCGAGCAACGTCCTTGTCCTCGAAGACCGCATCTACATCACCACCTCCAACGGCGTCGACTGGACCCACACCAATATCCCCGCCCCAGAAGCTCCCAGCCTCATCTGCCTCGACAAGAAAACCGGCAAACTCCTCGGAGAAGACGGAGCCGGCATCAGCAAGCGCTGCCTCCATTGCTCGTGGTCCAGCCCGGCCTTCGCTTCGGTCAAAGGCAAACCCATGGTCATCTTCGGGGCCGGCGACGGCTTCTGCTACGGCTTCGACATGACCTTCAAGAAGGACGAAGAAGGCTTCGACATCATCAACGAACTCTGGCGCTATGACGCCAATCCGAAGGAATACCGCCTCGACGAAAAGGGTGCCAAACGGGCCTACAACACCTACGAGGGTCCCTCGGAAATCATCGCAACCCCTGTGGTCTACAAGGACCGCGTGTACACGCAGATCGGCCAGGACCCGGAACACGGCGAGGGCAAGGGAGCCCTCAGCTGCATCGACCCGACCGCCACCGGCGACATCAGCGGCAAACCCCTCTGGACCTACAAAGACATCAACCGCTCGATCTCAACCGCTTCCATCGTCGATGACATCGTCTACGTGGCGGATTACTCCGGACTCGTTCACGCCGTCGATGCCAACACCGGAGCCAAACTCAGTGTCTACGATACCAAAGGCCATATCTGGGGCAGCACGCTCTACATCGATGGCAAACTCTACGTCGGCAACGAGGAAGGAGAACTCCACATCATCAAGGCCGGAAAGCAGATGGAGAAAATCGCCGTGATCGACTTCCCCGGTGCCATCTTCGCCACCCCGGTCTACGCCAATGGCACGCTCTACGTCATGACCATGAGCCAACTCTACGCCTTCGGAACCAAGTAATTCCCCCGGACCGAACCCACGGTCATCTCCCGGAATCTTCGGAATCCCCTCCCGCGCCCGCCGCGGCGAGGGGTTTTCCATGCCCAGTCACCACCTCAGGCGACCCCTTTGCCACCGGGCCCCGTCGGAGACCGTCACCAACTGCTGCCGCTGACATCAGCCGCTCCACCATGCAGCGGCCCCACGGATCGCCACCCAACGGCATCGGCCAAGGCACACCCCTTCGGAGCCAATGGCCGCGCCGACTCTGCATTATGCCACCCGGTGCATCTCGATGGCCGCCAGCGCATGCACCGCATGCCTCGCCCAGTGTGTCCGGTAACTGAAGGACCAATCGAAGCACGCCGCCTCCAGATTCCCCTGCTTCGCCTGATCCAATCCCTCGGCGAGATCCCGGTAAATATCGGCAAGGTCATCCGAGAGCATCCCGATCACCGGTTCGTCGTCTGACTCCAGATCGTGCGGCTCAAAGACCACCCTGTAGAAATTGAAGGAGAATCCTGCAAAGCGACCCCGCACCCGCGCATGCTCCCCGTTCCCCGGCCGGCGACCGTGGGTTCCCACTCCGCGCGGATGGGACTCCACTGCGGGAATGTGCAGCAGCAAGCGCAGCAGCAAACTCCGGATCAGCCCGAGATCGTCGGCCACCAAAGGTCGCTCAGCCTCCGCCATTCCACAGAATTCCTCCGCGGCGCACCGGAACGCTTCCACCGATAGTTTTTCCATCGCGGACATCCTGTAAGGACGCGCCTGAACGCCCGCAAGTCAATCCTCCCCGCCAGCTCGGAAAAACTGGAGTTCGTTTCCATGGCCGCAAGGACACGGAAAGCGTCGGAGTGCCAACCGTGAGGATGACCGCTATGCTCCGCGGGAAAAGACTTGCGGAATATGCCCGGGGATTTGGGGACCCCTCACCGTTGAGCTGCGCTGTTCCGGTTCCGGTGGACCGCAGGGCTGGCAGCC
>JBIICE010000145.1:0-10499 GCA_044239025.1 Verrucomicrobiales bacterium | reverse complement strand
AGGGCCTCGACGAGGGAAACGGCCACGGACGAGCGGATGTCATCCGTGTTGTTCTTGAAGGCCAGACCCCACACGGCAATGCGCTTGTCCTCGAGGACCCAGAGCGCATCTCGGATCCCTTTGAGGAAGCGCTGCTGCTGCTGGCGGTTGATTTCCTCCACTTCCTTCAGCAACCGGAAAGGCACCCCGAGCTGTTCGCTGATGGCGATGAACGCGGAAATGTCCTTGGGAAAGCAGGACCCTCCGTAACCGATGCCCGCATTGAGGAAATTCCGGCCGATGCGCCGGTCCATCCCGATGCCCTCGGCCACCTTCTCGACATCCGCTCCACTTGCTTCGCAGATCTGACTGACCGCGTTGATGTACGAAATCTTGAGCGCGAGGAAACTGTTGGCGGCATGCTTGATCAGCTCGGCGCTGTTGATGTCGGTGATGAGGACCGGAGCATCGAAAGGTTCGTAAACCTTCTTCATGCGGGCGATGGCTTCTCCGCTGTTCGCCCCGATGACAATGCGGTCAGGGTTCATGAGGTCATCCACGGCACAGCCCTCCCGCAGGAATTCCGGATTGCTGACCACATCAAACGGAACATTGGGAGCATACCGCCGGATCGTGTCGGCCACTTTGTCCCCGGTCTTCACGGGAACCGTGCTCTTGTCCACAATGACGCGGTACTCCTTGAGGACCTGCGCGATCTCCCGCGCCACTTTTTCGATGAATCGGAGATCAACGCTCCCATCCGGCTGAGGCGGGGTCGGCACCGCAATGAAAATGACTTCTCCGAAATCCACGCCTTCGCCGGTGTTGACCGTGAACTTGAGCCTTCCGGCCTCCACGTTCCGCTTCACCAGTTCCTCGAGTCCGGGTTCGTAGATGGGTACTTCTCCGCGCAGCAGACGTTCGATTTTCTGCTGGTTGTTGTCCACGCACATCACTTCGTGCCCTACCGCGGCAAAACAGGCTCCCGTCGTCAGCCCCACATAGCCGGATCCAATAATCGTCAATTTCATAAAGTCTTTTGGGCGCGGGACATATGGTTCGGATGGCATCCCGCGGAGCGTTCCCTTCCTCGCCCACGGCCCGTCCGTCAATGGAATTCCCGAGTCACCCTCCGGCCGAAGACCCGGCGCAGCACGGTACGGGCCGCGTGCCATCCGCACATGCCATGAACGCCGGGACCCGGCGGGGTCGATGCCGAGCAGAGGAAAATGTCCCGCGCGGGAGTGGTCCACGGATTCCACCGCGTCACGGGTCGGCTGTAGAGCTGCCACGCGTCCACAACCCCCCCGATCACGTCACCGCCCACATTGTTCGGATTGTATTCCTCGTACGCGGCCGGACCCATGACCCGCTCCGCCAGCACCGTGTCACGGAAACCCGGTGCAAAACGCTCGATCTGATGGAGCACAGCCGCGCGCATGTCCTGCGCGGAGCCGTGGGGAACATGGCAGTAGGCCCACGCCACGTGGCGTCCCCCGGGAGCCCGCGAGCTGTCGCAGACACTCTGCTGCGCCACGAGCACGAAGGGCCGTTGATTCTGTTCCCGTCCCCAGCAATCGCGCTCGCTTGCCTCCACTTCCTCATGGCTCCCGCCGACATGCACGGTGCCGGCTTTGCGGCAGCCCTCGTGCTGCCATGGAATCGGACCGCTGAGCGCGAGATCCAGTTTGAAAACGCCCGGCCCGTAACGGTACCGCCGGAGCCGCCGGACATATCCCGAGGGCAGCCTCCCGCCACAGAGCTCGGCCAGCTGGCGGGGTCCGGTATCGAACACGTACGCGGAAGCAGACGGCAGTTCCGAAAGGGTGCGCACCCGCCAGCCGCAGACCACTTCGCCTCCGAATGATGCAAGGCAGCGCACGAGCGCGCCCGCGAGTTCTCCGCTTCCCCCGCGCACCACGGGCCAGCCGCCGCTGTGTCCGGCCATCCCGAGAGCCAGACCCACCGCAGAGGTCAGTCCGCGCTCGAGGGGCAGCACGGAATGCGCGGCATTGCCCGCGAACAACCCGCGCACCTCGTCCGTCCGGAAAACCCCGCGCACCAGCGATGCCGCGCTGCGCACCGCCGTCCGCCCGAACCGCATGAGCCCGACCACATCCCGCGGCACAAGGGGCAGCGGTCCCAGCAGGTCGTCCCAGAGCCGCGGCAACCGGGCCACCAGCGGGCCGAAAATCCCACGCCATGCCTCGCCATCGATCCCCATTTCCGCTGCCGTGCGATCCAGATCCCGATACATCAGTCCAGCACGCCCACCGTCCAGCGGATGCGCCACCACGACCTCCGGATGCACCCACTCAAGGCCAAACCGCTCCAGTCCAAGGCTGCCGAAAAATGGCGACGCCATCCCCATCGGATGCACTGCGCTGCAGACATCATGCCGGTACCCGGGAAGGGTCAGTTCCGCCGTCCGCATGCCGCCCCCCGGCTGCGAGGCCGCCTCCACCACGAGGACCCCCAGCCCTTCTCGCGCGAGGGCAATCGCCGCCGCCAGCCCATTGGGGCCGCTGCCGATCACCACCACATCGTACCGGTTTCGCTGCGGATTTCCTCTCCCTGCCATGCTGCACTCCTTCACCCATTCCCTCTCCCTGTCCACCGCCTCCCGCTGGGCATCCCTTCAACCCCAGCGCAAAAAAAGACCCGGCTGGCGCGTCTCGCAATGCACCAACCGGGTCAAATATCAGAAGGTTTCCCTCAGATCGCCTTCTTGATCGCGGAAGACGGCACGAAGCGCACGGTCTTGCTCGCCTTGATCGTCATGCTCGCCCCCGTCTTCGGGTTGCGGCCCTTGCGCGCTTTGCGGGTCGCCAGCTTGAAGGTCCCGAATCCAATCACCTGAACCGCCTTGTCCTTCTTCACTCCCTTGACGATGGAGTCAAGCACCGCTGCCACGGCGTCCGCAGCTGCCTTCTTGCTGGTTTCCTTGCCGAGCGACTTCTGCACGGCTTCAATGAGTTCTGCTTTGTTCATGAACGTTGGTTGGTTTTGATTGACGGCAGCCAGGCCCGAGGAAAAGGCTCAACCGCACGGGTTTCCTTATGGATTCACCCAATTACTGTCAATCAGTTGTCAGGGAAATTTGTTATCAAAAAGTGCCATCGATCATTGCAATCGTTTAAAAAACAATGACTCACCCTCCTTTCCTTCTCCGCAGGCCATCGGTCGATCCCACCGCCTTCATTGCGCCCGGTTCCGTGCTGCTGGGCGATGTGACCATTGGACCGGAAGCGAGCATCTGGTACCACGCGGTGCTGCGTGGCGACATCAACCGCATCACGGTCGGGCGCGGCTCGAATATCCAGGATGGCTCGGTGGTGCACCTTTCGGAGGCGCACGGCTGCCACATCGGTGACTACGTCACGGTGGGACACATGGCCATGCTGCACGCCTGCACGATTGGAGACGAATGCCTCATCGGCATGGGAGCGATCATTCTGGACGGTGCGGAAATCGGGGCCCGTTCCATCATCGGAGCGGGATCGGTTGTGACTCAGGGGAAGAAGATTCCGCCGGGCTCAATGGTCATGGGCACACCAGGCAAGGTGGTGCGTGAACTTTCCGCGGAGGAACAGGCCGAGCTGAAAGGCTGGGCGGAACGCTACACGCGCCTCATTCCGCATTACCACCAACTGGGGCTCGCTGATCAATCCCTCGCCCGTCCCGCCGAAGGGCTGCCTTCATGAATCACCGGAAACGCCTCACGGTTTCCCCGGATCCGGTCGTTCTGCCGGATGGATTCTCCGATGGCAGTACGGGAGCGGAACTCATTTTTCTGGGAAGGGTCCGCGGCATGGAAAACGGTGAGCCGATTTCCGGGATTGCCTACACGTGCTACGAAAGCATGGCGGTCCGCGAACTGGAGCGCATCCACGGAGAAATCACGGCAGCCCATGGCCCGCACGATGTCATCATTCATCACCGCATCGGTTTTGTCCCGAATGGCGAGGCGTCCCTGCTGATTGCCTGCGGCTCCCGCCACAGCCCGGAAGCGTTCACGCTCGTCCAGGCCTACCTGCGGCGCATCAAGGAATCCCTTCCTGTCTGGAAGCATTGCCTTGCCGTGGACGTTCCCCCACCCTCTGCCTGATTCCCCACCTCCCCAACAACCCCATCCCATGTCCAGCTCAGCGCAATCCGCGACCCTCGATCTCCTCCAGCGCTACTACGACGCTTTCCAGTCAGGCGACCGCGCCACCATGCTCTCACTGCTCAGCGATGACGTGCAGCACGACATCAATCAGGGAGGAAGGGAAAGTGGGCGCGACGCCTTCCGGGCCTTCATGGAACGCATGGACCGTTGCTACGAGGAAAGACTGAGCGGACTGACCTTGTTGGCGTCCGACTGCGGGACGCGCGGGGCCGCGGAATTCACGGTCCATGGCAGGTATCTGGCAGCCGATGACGGACTGCCCCCGGCGCGCGGTCAGCGCTACGAATTGCCCGCCGGGGCTTTCTTCGCGGTGCAGGACGGCCGCATCACCCGCGTCACCATGTACTACAACCTGCAGCACTGGCTGGCTCAGGTTGCGGAGTGAGACACGGACGGCTGACCACCGTGCCGGCAGCGGCGGATCCAGTTCGCTTGCATCTCGACAGCGGGAATCCATCCCGGTAGAAATGACGGCATGCATTTCCTGCGCTACACGGCCGCGTGGCTGGCTCTTGGACTCGGCATCGTGGCCGCCGCCCCGCAGCCGCTCACCATCCGCAACGATTCCTTTGAAGAACAGAAGGATTCGCTGAACGGGGACGGCGATGCCACGCCCATCGGCAATGATCCGGGCGACTACACGCTGGCCAATGTGCCGCAGTGGACCGCGGTCGGCGCAGGCCTTTTCCATCCCGACACGCCGCTCGATTTTGCGCCCGACGGCGATCTGGTGGCCTTTGTGGACAATGGCGGCAGCATCGCTCAGCCATTGTTCTTCCCGGACGGCCGCCCCCTCACGGCGCTCCCCGGGATGCGCCTCACGCTTTCCGCCCATGCGCGCGGGCGCTCAGGCGGCCAACCAGCCACCACCATCACGCTGCGCAGTGGCAACACGGCACTAGCCAATCCGGTCAGCCTCCCCATTTCCGCCAACTCGACCGGCTATACCCCGACGGAAGCCAGCATCAGTCTGCCGGATTCTCTGCCGGCTGGTACCGCAAACGGACCCGTCACCCTGGTCATCGCGTCTTCCGGCCAGCAATTGAACATCGACCGGGTGGCGGCAGCGGTTTCCTTTCCCCCAGTCATCACGGCGTTTTCCGCGAGCCCGCAGCCGGCCACCGCTGGAGAAGCCCTCAGCGTAACGTGGAGCGTCGAGGGCGCGGATTCCGTGACCCTTGACGGACGCGACGTTACCGGATTCGCATCGAGCACGCTGACCGCTCCCTCGGCTCCGCAGACGCTGCGGCTGACCGCCAGCAACGGGGACGGCACGGCAGGCCGGGACCTGCGCATCGAAGTCCTTCCCGCCCCGCTTCCGCCGCCGCCGGTCCGCCTCACGGAAGCGCTCACCGACAACACCAGCGGCCTGCGGGATGAAGACGGCACCCTGCAGGATTGGATCGAACTGGAGAATCCCACCGGCCAGTCCGTTCTGCTCGCGGGCTGGCATCTGAGCGACGATCCCACGAATCCCCGGAAGTGGACCTTTCCCAATGTGGCCGCGCCGGCCGGAGGACGATTCATCGTCTTCGCTTCCGGCAAGAACCGCAGCAAATTTCCCCTGCACACGAATTTCCGGCTCTCCAATGCCGGCGAAACCGTGGTGCTCTCGGATCCGGAAGGACGCCCCGTGAGCCGCCTTGAAATACCCGTCCTGCCCGCAAACCGCGCCTTCGGCCTCGGCTTCGGACCCAGCGGAGGAACGCTCAGCCTGCTCTCGCCAGCGACCCCGGTCCGCTGGCTGGCACCAACGGGAGCGGTTGATCCTGCCTGGCGCGGCGGAGCAGCCTTCGACGATTCCACCTGGGCCACGGGCTCCTGGAGTTTCGGGTTCAGCGAAACCACGGTCACGGCCTACGGCGTTCCGGCGGGAACGGTGGGATCGCAGACGTATTCCGGGGCGCTCGGGATGGACTTCGATGTCCTCCGTCCCATCACGGTCACCGAACTCGGCTGCTTCGACAGCAGTGCCAATGGACTCAGCCGCACCATCACGGTCGTGCTCTGGTCGCGGCGGGACAACGGCAGCCCGGCGAATGCGGCCGACGATACCGCGGGCTCGGTCATGGCCAGCGAAGTCTTCACAACAGCCTCCCCGGGGACCCTGACAGGAACGCAGCGCTTCAAGCCACTCGCGGCACCTGTCGTTCTGCTGCCCGGTGCCTACACCATGGTGGCCTACAATTACGGAAGCGGCGAGCCCAACGGAAACAACGCCGCCTTTCTCAATTCGGTCAATGCCGGCAGCGGTGCCCTCGCTTTCGTCGGTACCAGCCGCTACGGCAGCGCCACCCCGCCAGCGTCACCGGCAGCCTCGTGGCCGGGATCGCCTGACGGCGGTCCGGCCGCCCGCTACGCAGCCGGCACCTTCCGCTTCCGCGAATCCGCTCCGGTCAACACCAGCACATCGGCCGCCATGCTGGGCCGCACGGCTTCCCTGCTCACCCGTGCTCCGTTCACGATCCCGCCCAGTCAGATGCCCCCACAGGCCACCCTCACCATCACGGCAGACGATGGCTTCGCCGCATGGCTCAACGGTACTGCGATTGCCCGCCGCAACGCCCCGCCCGACCCCGGTTTCGACTCGACCGCGACCGTCGCTGATCGCTTCACGGCTTCGTTTTCCGTGCCCGCCGATGTTTTCCGCGAAGGCAGCAACGTCCTCGCCATCCACGGTCTCAATGTCTCGGCGGGCGACCCGGATTTCTCCCTCGCCGCCAGCCTGACGGCCCCGGAGACAAGGGAAATCGCAGGCTTTCTCACGGCACCAACGCCCGGTCAGCCGAACGCTCCCGCGTTCGCGGCCCTTGGACCAGTCATCACGGAAATCCACAGCGACCCCCCGGACTCGAAGTCGCGCTTCACCGAATTCATCGAGATCTTCAATCCGACCCCTGAAACCGTCGATCTCTCGCAGTGGTCGCTCACGGGCGGCATCCGGTTTTCGTTTCCACCGGGGACCATGCTCGCTCCGGGCGCATGGATCGTGGTCGCGGAGAATCCCGGGCATCTCCAGTCGTTCCTCGGTTACCCCAACGCGCTCGGACCGTGGTCCGGAAATCTCGCCAACGAAGGCGATGAGATCGTTCTGCGCCGGGCCGATCTCTCGGTGGCCGACCGCGTTTCCTACGAACTGGGATTCCCATGGCCGACGGTCGGCGACGACCCCGGAGCGTCGCTGCAGCTGATCTCGGAACGGCTGGACCGATCGCTCGGAGGATCGTGGCGCAGCGCCCTGCCAACGCCGGGCAGCCGCAATGCCGTCGCCGCAGGCACGGCTCCCCCGGCCATCCGCCGCGTTTCCCATGCCCCCACCGCTCCATCTTCCGGCCAGGCGGTCACGGTCAGCGCCACGGTCAGCGACCCCGATGGCATCAGCGCGGTCTGGCTCGAATTCCAGACTGTCGATCCCGGTCAGTACCTGCGCCTCAGCGACCCGGCCTACCTCACGCGATGGGAAACGCTGGCGATGAACGACGATGGAGCGGACGGCGACGCGCAGGCGGGCGACAGCGTTTTCACGGTTACCATCCCCGCGGAAATCCAGCAGCACCGACGCCTCGTGCGGTACCGGATCCGCGCATGGGATGGTCAACTCGCTGCGGTGCGCGTGCCCTATGCTGACGACCCGGTCCCGAATTTCGCGTGGTTCTGCTACGATGGCGTTCCTGCGTGGACCGCAGCCGTCCGCCCCGGCGTCACGCCTGCGGAAACCTTCCCGGCCACCACCATGCAGCGGGTCCGGCCATGGCATCTGCTCAGCCACGCCGACGATGTTCAGAACTGCCAGTACAATCCAGCCGTCAACGATGGCACCTACCGCTTCCCGGGAACACTCGTGATCGGTGACCGGGTCTACGACCACGTCCGCTACCGGGTCAAAGGCCAGAACAGCACCTACAACACGGGCAAGAATAAATGGAAGTTCCGCTTCCACCGCGGCCACCTCCTCGCCATGCCCGACAACTACGGATCGCGCACCACGACCGTCCGGACGCTCAATCTGTCGTCGGTCCCCGCCCCATGGGCTCCGTGGAACCGCGGCATGCACGGGCTCGACGAAGCGGTCGCCTTCCGTCTCAGCAATCTCGCGGGCGCACCCGCTCCGGATTCCTCGTACGTGCACTGGCGGGTCATCGACGGGGCCGCCGAAGCCGGCCCCACGCAGTTCGATGGCGATTTCTGGGGCCTCTATCTCGCCTTCGAGAATACGGACAATGAATTCAAGGACGGTCACGGCCTCCCCGATGGCAATATCTTCCGTCTCCAGATCACTGGCGCAGGCAATTCCGTGCTCGGCCAGGGCAAGGGCCAGCCCGATGACCTCAGCGACCTCAATGCGTTCACCAGCACCACCAATGGCTACCGCCGCGGCGGAGGCACCGCCACCACCGCACCCCTCGTCCCGGCCATCCAGCCGGAATCGTGGTTCCGCGAAACCGTCGACCTCCCGGAATACTTCAGCTGGCGCGCCGTCACGGAGGCCATCAATCAGACGGACCGCCGCGAACAGGAAAACGTCGTCTATTTCCGCCGCCCGCCAGCCCCGCTCAGCGACGGACGCTGGATGATTCTGCCATGGGACTGCGATCTGCTCTACGAGAACTTCGACCGCTGGGGCCCGCAGTCGGTCCAGACCACTGCCAATCTGCAGCAGTACGAACAGATTTCCCGTGCCCTCCTGCACCCGGCAATTCTGCGCGATTTCCGGAACCGCGCCCGCGAACTCCAGGACCTCCTGCTCAACAGCGACCAGGCATGGAAGGTGATCGACGAATTCCTCTGCCACATCACGGACGAATCTCCGCGCATCATTCCTCCGGGCAGCCCGATCGCCGATGGATTCGCGGAAGCGGAACGCCGCCGCTGGGATTTCCACCCGGCCAATCCGGTCCCGCCGCGCGGGAATTCGGCGACGGGGAATTACTACAAATCGCCCTACCCCATTGGCAACATGACCAATGGCCCGCCGCAACCCTACAACCGGACCCTCGCCACTGCGGACCTCGAAGGCATGGTCCGCTGGATCAAGGAATTCATCACCACGGCAACCAATGGCGGCGGCCGCCTCACGCGGATGGCGGAAGGCCGCCTCGCGCCCTACACTCTCACGGCCACTGCCGCCATCACCATCCCGCAGACGCCCACGATCTCGTACCGCGGACCCGCCGGTTTCCCCATCGATCAGCTCCGCTTTTCCACCTCTTCATTCGCTGCGACCAACGGCGAAGCCTTCGCGGCCATCCAATGGCGGCTCGGCGAGGTCTCGGATCCATCGGTTCCAGGCTTCGCTCCGGGACAGCCATGGCGCTATGAAGTCGAAGGCGTCTGGACTCCGCCCCCGTCTGCGGCATTCACGGAATCCCAGAGTGTTCCCGCCACAGGCCTGTCCCCTGGCCGGACCTACCGCGCCCGCGTCCGCCACCTCGATGCCGCCGGAAACTGGAGTCACTGGAGCGCACCGCTGCAGTTCACTGCCTCGCCGCCCCGCCCGGACCTGCTGGCCGCGAGCCTCGTCATCAGTGAAATCATGTACAACCCACCACCGCCGCATGGCAGCGACGCGGAATTCATCGAACTTCTCAATATCCATCCCACGGCGACGCTCGACCTCACTGGCGTCCAGTTCTCGGCAGGCATTACCTTCGCCTTCCCGTCTGGCACATCCCTCGCCCCGGCGGCCCGCATCGTCGTCGTCAGAAACCCGGCCATCTTCGCCACACTTCACGGCAACTCCGCCACCATCGCCGGGACCTTCTCGGGAAGCCTCTCCAACAGTGGCGAACTCCTCACGCTGACCTTCGGAAACGATACGGTCCTCCGCTCCGTCCCCTACGCCACTTCCACCCCATGGCCTTCCGCTCCGGACAACAGCGGCACCAGCCTCGTCCTGACTGCCCCATTCTCCAATCCAGACCACGCCAACCCGCTCAACTGGCGCGCCGCCACCGCCCCCAACCCGGGCAGCACGGACTCCACCACGTTTTCCTCGTGGCTCACCACTCATCAGCAGACGGACCCCTCGGCCGACACCGATGGCGACGAACTCAGCGCGCTCGCAGAATACGCCCTCGGCGGAAATCCCGGCATCCCGTCCACCGCACCCCGTCCCACCTTCTCCATCGCCGCCGATGGCACTGCGCTCGTGACCGTCTCGCGCCCGCTCACCCACGACGACGCTGCCCTCTCCCTCGAACAATCCACGGGCTCCGCATGGTCACCGCTCACCGCTCCCATCGTCTCGCGACAGCAGAGCGGCACCACCGAAAGCATCACGCTCGCCGTACCACCCACCGATTCCCCCAAACGCTTCCTCCGCCTGCGCTTCTCTCTGCCCTGACAAGGA
>JBIICE010000359.1:0-2624 GCA_044239025.1 Verrucomicrobiales bacterium | reverse complement strand
GGCGACCACCCTCGCCACCACCCGGTCGAGCCACTGCTTCTTCACGCCGTAATAGCGCTCGCTCCCCAGAAACGAACACAAGCGCGCCGGTTGCAGCCACGCACTGTGAACCTTTTCAGAGGGAATCTCCTGCTGCTGGTCCGCATAGGCATGAACCGAACCGAGGATTCCGGCACGATGCGAAGCCAGCGCCCCCTGCAGCGACGTCACGTCCAGCCCGCTCCCCCCAAGACGCGCACTCGTGGCGTAAAGCACCGACCCCGGCAGACCCGCCCCTCCGGGCCCGTCTTCCCGCTCCCACGGCGCAGCCTCGGATCTCATCAGTCGGTCACCCATTGGTCTTTCACCATCCTCACAATCTCCAATTGATTCCCAGCCGCGGAGTCACGCGGGAACTTCACCTCCAGCACCACGGTGTCCTCGATGGTATGCTCCATGAATTCCTTCGCACTCAGCAGGGCTTCAAGCGCCACATGCTCCCGTGAATCGCGCACCACATAGCCATACAGATCCAGCACCAGCCCGGGATAGCTCATCCGGTAGCAGGCATGTTCCCCTTCCCGGAATCCATAGTTGTAGTAATCCCCGCGCGACACCTTGACCGCGACGCGCACTGGTTCCTCCGGCCGCTTCTCCCGCAGTCCCTCCAGATTCC
Source organism: Verrucomicrobiales bacterium (assembly GCA_044239025.1). Lineage (GTDB taxonomy): Bacteria > Verrucomicrobiota > Verrucomicrobiia > Verrucomicrobiales > V1-33 > V1-33. Next base: position 1,969 of record JBIICE010000359.1, on the reverse strand, counting down.
GGCACTGATACAAGCTCGAAGTCTCCCAGTCGATCAGCATGATTCCGCCGCGCTCCACCACATTGAGCATCACACTGCCATTCCGTGACGGGACCTCGAACTCCAGACTCGTGATGCCGCGCGACGTCATCGCGTAACTCAGCGCGGCATCAGGAATCACCTCCGGGCCGTGCTCCGCAAAGTGCCCACGCGCCAGTTTCTGCACGTCGTCACCGCCACGCAGCAGGGCCAGCTTGTCGTCGGGACGCTCCGCCCGGAAAAACTTCTGCGCGACCTCCGTGGCCCGTGCAATGACCTGTTCGTCGGTCTCCACGATTGCCTCGACGGGCGCGGCAACTACTGCGTCAGGCCTCGCAAGGCGACCACCCGCAAGCACGCCCGCCACCGCCACCACGGCCAGAACCGCCACCACAAGGCCCGCCAGCGAATTCCGGTCAAGCTCGCCATCGGTATACAGCCAGCCAGTCAGCCAGGAATTCTCAAGGAACATCCGGAGCGGACTCTGCCGGAATGATTCCTCGCCGGCCCTCGTCTGCTCCAGCAAACGATCCCAGTTCGCCTGGAACATCTCCCGAGCGACTTCCGGCACGCTCACGAGGTCGGCCCCCGCCACCATGCCTGCCTCCGCCACGAGCGGAACTCCGGAAGTCTGCAGTTCCTGCTCAAGAAAGGAACGGTAGCGCCGCTGCCAGTCCAGCAGCGCCGACTGCGCCACCTGCCAGCTCCGTGCCACCTCTCCAAGTTCCCCGCGACGCTCGACCAGATCCCGCAGCGCCTCCCGCACCCGCTCGCTGTCACTCATGGTCTCGATCGACCGCTCCATCACCCGGTTCGCCAGTCCGCTCAGGGGATTCTGCTCGAAGGAATCGGCCGCCGCCTGCCGCGGTCCCGCTTCCTCCACCGACAGCCGCCGCGCCTGAAACGGAACGCGACGCCCGTCCCCCGCTCCCGGCGTCACACCCCGCGGCAAGGGGTCGGGCCGCACCGGCCGCACCGCTGCCGCGTCAGCCAGGCCCCCGGTGTCCCGCCCGGATTTCCCCACGGCCGCAGACCATTCTGATTCGTCCTGCCGCACCAACCCAGCGGGTTCCCCGGCGGCAGCGGTCGCAGCGGCGTCCGGGGATTCCCGGATTTCTCCGGCGGAGACCACTCCGCTGCTCCCACCGTCACCGTCTCCACCGCTCCAGTCGAGCGGCAGCCCGCCGGATTCATCCAACCCGCGCCCGTCCGCGGCAGAGAGATCCCGTTCCCCCGACTTCCCCCGCTGCTTCGAAAACTTTTTCCGGCTCGGCATGATCCTCCTTCAGCGGTTCCCCTCGGTTCCCTCCGCCGCCACATCCTCCGTATAGAACCAGGACGGCAGCAGGACGTCCTCCACAATCACCTGATCCCGTGACACGGCATCGTCTGGATAGCGCAGGGTCACCACCGCTGCCGAGGAAATGCCTCCATCGACAAGCGCCAGCAGCTGATCGGTCTTCCCCGCCCCCAACCGGATGTATCCATACAGATGGAAATCCTCCCGCCCCGGATAGTACAATTCCACACAGCGCCACTGACGCGGATCGGAAAACCCATGCAGATAGTAATCCGACTCGCGCAGTCTGACCCGGAAAGGGACCGGGAGCCTGACCATCTCTTCCCGGAACGCTTCCAGCGGCATCTCCTGATGGCCCACACTGGTTTCCCAATCGACCTTGTAGCGACGGTTCCCCACGCTGTCCTCGACTTCCTCCACAGCAAAAAAATGTGGCTGTGGAAATGTCTCGCCGGGACTCAGGGGATCGGGCTCGTTCACCGTCATCTCCAGGGTGATCAGATAGAGTTCGCCATTCCTCAGCTTGTTCTGATTGGTCACCTCCCCCGCGGTCATCGGCTGCACGGGCCGATCCCGGTACCACCGCTCCATCAAAGGCTTCACCCGGTTCGGCAACCTCACATGCCCAAGCATCTGCTCCACACTGTCCGA
>JBIICE010000016.1:0-38697 GCA_044239025.1 Verrucomicrobiales bacterium | reverse complement strand
ATTCGACGCCGCCGACGACACGGACATGGCCTACCAGGGCCTCCATCTCTCCATCGCACGCGACCGCAGCAGCCTCGACGCCGGCCTCCGCAGGGCTGCATGGCTGGGTGCCGCCACCGCCCTCGCCTCCCTCGCCATCCTCGTCCCTCTCCTCCAGCGCACCCTCAGATCCAGCCTGCAGCCACTGGAGGAATTCGCCCGGCGCACCGACGCCATCGATCCCGCAAAACCGCCCGTCACCATGGAGACCGCCTCCCTGCCCGCGGAACTCTCCCCTATCGCCGCAAAACTGAACGAACTACTCGCACGCGTCCACTCATCCATCCTGCGCGAACGCCGCTTCGCCCGCGACGTCGCCCACGAACTGCGCACACCCGTCGCCGAACTCCGCGCCCTCGCTGAACTCGCCACCCAGTGGACAGATGAAGCCACCCCCGAAGCCTTCTCCCAGGTCCTCGAAATCACCTCGGAAATGGAAGCCATGGTCGCCTCCCTGACGCTGCTCAACCGACTCGAAGCCAGCGCCAGCCCCATCACCCGCGAACCCGTCAACCTATCCCCCATCCTCCACCGCCTCATCGAACGCAGCTCGACCGCCGCAGCCGCCGCCGGACTCCAGCTCTCCCTCCCGGACCTCTCCTCTCCCATCACATGGGAAACCGACGCCACCCTCTGGAAGGCCGCCGCCTCCAACCTCCTCGGCAATGCCATCAGCTACAGCCCCCAGGGCTCCCTCATCACCATCACCATGACACCCACCACCTTCTCAGTCCTCAATCCCGCCCCGTCCCTCCACACCGATGACCTTTCCCATATGACCCAGCCGTTCTGGCGCAGGGACAAAGCACGTTCCGCTTCCCAGCACTCCGGACTCGGTCTCGCCATCGTCGAGTCCGTTTCCTCACTCCTCAGTCACGGATTCACCCTCGCCCTGACAGACGACGGCCAACTCGCCGCCACCATGACCGCAGACAGACTGCCAGCAGAAACTGGCGTTCCCTCATGATCACTGACGCTACAATCGATTCCCGCCTCACTTCACCTCGACCGTCACCTTCCGGATGGTTCCGGTGAACTCGTTGCCGTGCTGCAGGTAGTCCGGCAAAGCATGGTCCCGCCATCCAGCCCCACATCCGTACCCTCGTCTCCGGGGAAGGCGAAGGGCTGAGTCTTCGGAATAAACCCCTCGGCCACCAACTCACCATCGACCAAGAGCATGCATCGGCCACCGGCACCCAGTGCCGCCAAAGCACGAATGAATTCGCAGCGCACCGTATGCCGTCCCGCCGTCAGCGGTTTGGGCGACCCGATGTTCGTGCGCTCCCGTGCGAAGAAGTTGTCTTCCTGATGGGGACGGCCGTCCTCAGGAGCCCTGTTGAAGTACCGAGGCCGGCAGCGCGGAGAGGATTTCGTCCACAACACGAAGCGCAACCAAGGAGAAGGTCGAGACCTTCGACTGCGGCGCAACGACCCCCTGTGGAATAAGGCCCGCCGTGCTCAGGGGATCCCTTCACCACGCCACGGCGCAGCCGCTTTTCCAACCACTGAACGATCAGGATCCCGGTGCCGGGCCCGCTTCGGCAACAGGCTCCCAAGCGCCACCAGGGCATGACCTCCGGGCTCAGCTCACGGCGTCCACACCCAGCGCGGATCCCGCATCATGAGCATCGCCTCCGCCACGGAAAATGCACGCTCCGCCTTCCCCGCATAAACCGCACGGTGCGCGGCCAGGCGTTCCCGTTCCCAGTCCTCAGGCTCATGCTGCTTGCCATGCGGCACCCTCATCCCCACCAGCATCGCCAGATAGCCCTCGATCCCGAACTGATCGTTCCCGGAAATCAGATCCGCACTCGCCAGCAGGCTGGGCCCGTTCTCCTCATGAAAATCCACCACCTCCTGCGCCCCATGCAGCGCCGTCTCCCTCCGGCAGTGCTCCCAGAACGGAGTCTGCAGCCGCGTATTGAAGCGGTAATGCAGCGCCAGAAAATCCCGGATCTCATCCCAGCGCGACCCCATGAAGCGGTTGTAGACATCCCGCAGCCGCGGCCCCGGCTCGCCCAGCGAATCCAGCAGCGACTCCGCCACCGTGCGGCACTGCGCGCACAGAATCATCAGGGCGGTTGCCTCCAGCGGCTCCACAAAGCCCGCCGCATTGCCCACCGCCACCACATTCCCGATCCAGGAACGACGGTAACGGCCGGAACGGAAGGGCACCACCCGCGTCGCCCCCACCCCGGGATTCTTCCGCCGGAATTCCGCTTCGGCCTCCTCGTCGGACACAAAGGCGGACGCGTAGACATACCCCCGGTTCACATGATGCTCATGGTCAATCCGCCAGCACCAGCCATGATCCATTGTCTCTGCCGTCGTAAAGGGGTCAATCGGCTCACCCGGACCCCGCTCCCGCGGCCCGATCACCGCGCGGTCACAGAAAAGGGAATCCCCGAAACTGAGGAAAGGCTCAGCAAATTCCTGCCCGATGATGCGAGCATGGAAGCCCGAGGCATCAATGAAAAAATCCGCGTGCCGATCGCCGCCCCTCCGCAACCGCACCGACCGCACCGTCTCGCCCTCCCGCTGCACCACCTCCACCAGATCGTCTTCGATGATCACCCCCAGCGCCGCCGCCTGCCACTCCAGGTAGCCGACCAGTTTGATGTTCTCGATGTGATAGGCCACCCCGCTCACCGGAATGGCGGGCTGCCCCCGTTCGTCCCGCACAAAGGCGCGCCGCCGCGCCATCAGGGCTGCGGAAAGACTCATGTCGTTCAGTGATTCCCCGCAGTAAAAGCCGTTATTCCGCGGAAGATCAGCAAACCGCAGCGAAAACTGCTGGTCAAAGGTGTACGGAAACTCGGGACGCTCGCCCCACAGAAACCGGATGCCCAGCTTCCACGTCGGCTGGGCCCGTTCATAGAAATCCTGCAGCGGCAGCCGCAGAAACCGATGCAGATGATGAGGAAAATACGGGGTCGTGCCCTCGCCCACTCCAATGATCCCGATCTCCGGACTCCGCACCACCCGGACCTCGAGATGGGGCAAAACCCGCTTCAGCGTGATCGCCGCCATCATTCCGGCCGACCCGCCACCCAGTACCAGAACCTTCGCAATCATGTGATCCCGTAAGAAAAAAACCGACCGCTCCACAGTGCGGAACGGTCGGCTGAATTTTCAAATGGCCATCATCCGGCCGTATCCTCAGTTTCTCCGCCGGCGGGCAGCCAGACCGAGGAGCGCCGCCGCCCCCAGCATGGCCGAACCCGGTTCCGGCACCTGCTCGATGATGATTCCAGTGATGCTGCCACGCGCATCTCCAGCGCGGGGTGCCCCCGTGATTGTCAGCGTCGCTCCGGTCGTCGTTCCACTCAGCCAGTAGTTGCCGGCCTGCGTTGGCGTGACCAGACTCCACTGCGAACCCGTCGAAGCAAGGCTGCTGGCCATGTTGGTATGGGCCTGCGCCTGACCACCCAGCACGGAAACGCCGTTCACCTGAAAATCCTGCGTGGTGTAAAGAGTGGCCGACTGATCGCTCGCCAGCAGTCCATAAACGCGGTACTCGGCGAACGGAATGTTCGTCAGGGTCATCGAAACTCCCGAACCACCGTCGTCCAGATACCCGACCGAGAGACGGGCCTGGTCGTCACCCGTGCCGTCACCGTTCCACCAGGTGTTGCTGGAATTCCACGTGATCGCCGCCGATGTCGGCACACCATTGCTGTCGACCAGTCCGCTGAGGGAACCGGAAGCCAGCGAACCCGTCCGTGTCGGCAGAATCCCCGATCCTGGAGGATTGTTCGTCGTGTTGAAATTGCCGGCCGGGATTCCCGTCGGGCCAATCAGGGCTCCGGGGTTGACCCAGCTCTGGTTGCCATCGTTTTCGGAAAAATTAACCGCAATGGAGGCCGCCTGGGCGGTCGCCACGGTTCCAATGGCCATGCAGGCTGCGAGGTAGTCTTTTCTCATGAGTGCTGGGTCGGATGTTCGTCCTCTTCTGCATCGACGGTGCGACGATGTCAAGGATGAGACTTTCCGCACTCCCGCCGCAGCGCCAGGGGAATCTCCCGGACCGGAAGCACGGCCGGACATTTCCGCAGACGGCAGTCACGCAACGCCGCCATGCGCCCGCAGAAAGGCTTTCACGGCTCCGGCCTCCGCAGTCACCGGCCAGCGGCACAGCGGACGATCCCTCAGTTCCTCCAGAAAAGGATGCCGGGGCTCCACCCCGGTCGCCGCAGCCACCGTTTCCGGAAACTTGGCCGGGCTCGCTGTCGCAAGGATGACGCTGACGCGATCCCCCGCCAGATCAGTGAAGCCACAGGCGGTATGGGGATCCACGGTGTAGCCATAGCGCTCCTGCACGCTCCGGATCACAGGAATGATGTCCTCATCCTTCATCCGCGACGCCCGGATCGTGCCCTCCGGAACCCGGCCGGAATCGTAGCGCCCGCCGCGCCCCATTGCTTCCATGACCGCCATGGTCCGCACCGCATCCCCCCCATGGACGTAGTACAGATAGCGCTCGAAATTGGAAGCGGCCTGAATGTCCATGCTCGGGGCACGACTCGGCTGCACCTCCCGCTGCTCGTAAGTCCCGGTCGTGAAGAACCGCCACAGAATGTCGTTCTGATTCGTCGCCACCCGGAATCCTCCACAGGGCAATCCCATCCGCTGCAGGAGCCAGCCTGCCAGCACATTCCCGAAATTCCCGGTCGGCACCACGAATTCCACGGTGTCCCGCACGCCGGCCGGCAGCCTCCGCCACGCATGCAGATAATAAACGCACTGCGCCAGGACCCTGGCGATGTTGATCGAATTCACGGCCACAAGGTTGACCTCGGACGCAAAGCCATGGTCGCGGAATACTTCCTTCACCACCCGCTGCGCATCATCAAAGGTCCCTTCCACCGGCATCGCAAAGACATTCGCCGCGCCGGTGCACGCCATCTGGCGCTCCTGCAGCGGAGCCACCCGCCCATCGGGATACAGAATGAAAATAACAATGCCCGCGCGCCCCAGACAGCCATGAATCGCCGCTGATCCCGTGTCCCCGGACGTCGCGCCGAGCACCGTGAGACGCTTCCCGCTGGCCGCCACCAAGCGCTTGTAAAGCAGCCCCAGCAACTGCAGCGCAAAATCCTTGAAGGCCAGCGTCGGGCCATGAAACAGCTCCAGCACATAGGTCTGCCTGTCCAGACACACCAGCGGAGCCACGTCGGGATCCGCAAACCCGCCGTACGCCGCCGCCGTCAGCGCCCGCCATTCCTCCAGCGCAATCTCCGGCGCAAACACCGCAAGAAATTCCGCCGCCAGTTCCGCATACGGCAGTTCTTCCCAGCCCGCCAGCCGCCGTCCGAGGTTGGGCAGTTCCGCCGGCACAAACAGCCCCCCGTCAGGAGCCAACCCGGCCTCCACTGCCTCCAGAAATCCATGCGGCCGCACTCCGCCTCGCGTCGATAAATACTGCATGCCCGCCAAGTTTCCTCAGAGCACCAACCGCTTCAACAGACAAACCATCCGCCCCCCCGCCACAATCACAGGCTGCGGAACCGCAGAATGCCATTCCCAATCGACTCCGCCAGCCGCTGCCGGTACCGGGGATCGAGAATGCGCGACCTCTCCGTCGCCGTCGAAATAAACCCTCCCTCGATGAGCGCTGCCGGTACCGTGGCGGTCCGGATCACCTTGTAGCGCGCAAACTTCACGCCCCGGTTCGGAGTCTTCAGCGCCGCCGCGATGCTCGACTGAATCGAACCCGCCAGCTTCGAACCCTCCCCGTTGAAATAAAAGGTCTCTGTCCCGCTCGGCCCGCCATAGCTCGCCCAGTTGAAGTGAATGCTCACAAAAATGCTCCCCCGGATCCGGTTGGCCACCGCCGACCGCTGCTCCAGCGGCAGAAAGATGTCGCGCGATCTCGTCAGCTCGGACTTCACTCCCTTCTTCGCAAGATACTCCTTCAGCCGGTACGATACATCGAGCGCCAGATGCTTCTCGTAGACATAGCCGATCTTCGCCCCGTTGTCATAACCACCATGCCCGGGATCAATGATCACCCGGCTGAAACGGCCAGCCTGCGCCAGGCCGACCCCGGCCCACAGCAGCAAAAGCATCAGCCACCTGCCCATGCTCACGGATCGTACGGACATGCCAGCTCTCATCGGTTTCAATCCAGCGGCACTCCCTCGGGACGATCCCCCGTCCCACGGAACTTGTCGCGCTTCGGTGCCTCGGCCTCGTACGGCTTCGCCCCCGTCACCGACACCTTCCCGGCATTGGATAGCTCCAGCTTCGGCGATCCCCGCTTCACCTGATAGAAGTCCTGCTTCAGAACCTTTCCGTCCACGTTCAGCTCCTGATAAACCCAGATCCCCGGACTCCCCATCGAAAGCACATGCAGATCCCGTTCGCCATCCAGCTGAATCTGCACCTCGCGGTCAGGTATCAGCGTGTTGAGCGGCAGTGTCAGCAGAAAGGCCCCCGTCGATTCATCCACGATGCGCGCATAGAGATACGACTTCGTGGTGTCATGAAAATTGAACAGCTGGTACCGTCGGTACTTGCCCGCCATCCGATGGTCACTCGGCAAGGCGACCGACTTCTCCCAGCGGGGTTTCTGCGCCTGCTGAATCGTGAACCGCAGCGGCCGCGAATTCACCCAGCGCTGCAGGTCGGCATGAAACACGCTCGCCTTCACCACATAGCCACCGGATCCCGTCAGATGGAAATAACGCGGCAGATTGAAGCGCCGCTGCAGTGACTGCCCAGCCCGGAACATCATCGGCTCGGCCGCGGGCGAAGCAATCGCCGTGACCGGTTCCCCGCGCTCGCTCATCACCACAAAATTGATCCAGGAGGAACCCCCGGGAGCCCCCAGCACCACATCCCGTCCCGCCGTATTGGCAATCGTCACGGTCACGTAGAGTGGTTCATACGAAATGTAGTTCACCCGCTCCGCGCTGACGGCCACGTTGAACTGGGCCGAGGCCCGCCCGCACAGCAGCAGGGCAAGGGCCAGCAGCAGGCGCCGGGCATGAATGATTCCGTTGGTGGTCATGAATTTCGCAATGGCTTCACGGTGGTTCAGTGGAAGCGGTTCGGAAACCGAGAAATGGCTGGGAATATTCCGCTCCCTCCGCCAGCCACCTCGTGTGCACCGGAACCATCCGCACCTGACGGAAATCCCCCCCCAGAAACACGGGCACGCTCTCGTCCGGAAGTTCCGCATGCGGTTCCCATTCGTCCACCCACTCCGCCACATTACCCGCGAGGCCCATGACCCCGTACGGACTGACGTCTCCCTCCATCCGGTCGACTTCTGCCCAGTAAGGGCCGTCCGGAAACTCGGCGGATCCCGGCGTGGCCGCCCCCAGCCTCGCCCGGCCGGCATCGGCTTCGTTTCCCCATGGGTAGTTCCGCCCATCCATGCCGCGCGCCGCCTTTTCCCACTCGGCAGCCGTCGGCAACCGCCGCCCCATCCACCGCGCACAAGCCCACGCATCCCACCAGTCGACTCCAAAAACCGGGGAATTCATCGTGATCCTTCCCCCGCGCCAGTTCCTCCCGCTCCGTGCGGCCGCCAGAATCTCTCCCCACCCTTCGGGTTCGTGCCCCCGCTTGGCCGCGGGTTGCTCGGGATGATCGAATCTCCCGGGTTCGCCACCTGCCACAGCCCCGAGGAAGTCGGCATAAACGCTGATCGGCACTTCATGCCGGTCAATCCAGAACTCCGGGAGCGAGGCCTCCACCCGCTCGCCGCTCAGATAAGTTCCCCCCGGAATCCGCACCATCCCGGTGGGCTGCCGCACCTCGGGCAAAGGCCCGGCGGACCGCGACCGCCACTGCGCCACGGCGGCGACCAATCCCGCCATTCCCAGCAGTACCGCCAGCGCGAGCCACCGCGGCCGCCTCGGGCCCACCGGCACCGCCGCACCGCCGCCTTCCGGATTCAACCGGATCCGCTGCAACTGTTCTCCGAGTTGCCCCCACGAGGCACCCTCGGGAACCGTTCCCATCCTCAGCCTGCGCAGCAGCGACCGCACGCGCTCCGCACCCGGCGACACCGGATCCGTCAACGGCAGCATCGCCGCCGCCAGCGCCCGGATCTCTCCGGGTTCGTCCGGAGCCTCCGGGATCGCTGCCACCGCCAGATTCGCCACCCTGACAGTCCCATCCCCGCTCAGAAACACATGCCCAGGCTGGAAAACCTCGCGGGGAATGCCCCGCGACTTCATCCAGCCCAGCGCCTCCGTCACTCCCCTGAAAAGCGCCGCCACCTCGGATGCCGGCCGCACTTCGCCTGCTGCCGCCATCTCCCCGGGTGTCCGCCCGCGCATCAGTTCCCGGGTATAAAAAACCGTACCCCCTGAATCCTGCACCTCGTACACCGCAGCGATCAGCGGATTGGTCACCGCCGCACGCGCCCGCACCATCGACCGGAAAGCAGCCACGGCTTCCGCATTTCCCGCAAATTCTGACTTCAGACGCTCGAGGACCACCTCGCGGTTCACGGTCCGCTGCACCGCCCGGAACGTATCCGTCCACGGCAGGCTCCGCCGCTTTTCCATCACCACGTAATCCCCCAGTTCCTCCGGACCTCCCGCCATCCGCGCCGCCTCCGCCTGCTCCAGCCACGCCCTCACCTCCACCACGTCCGCCCCCCCGGCCTCGACCGCCTGCATCCCCGGAAATTCCAACCGCAGCCGGTCGCGGATCTCACGGCCGCCAACCCCGCCGAACCCTGCGGAAAAAACCAGTACATCAAGGTCGTCCAGTTCCTCCGCCAGTCGCCGCAGCGACTCCGGATCCGCAGCGGTCAGGATCCGATGCCGACCGCCTTCCGCCAGAACCGAAACGAGGCGCCCGCAGCCCCCCGGTTCTTCCATGGCAATCACCACGATCATGGCTCAGCGCGGGGAAACTGGTCCGCGGATCGGTGGCGGAAACAGCAGGTTCTCCGGCAACACGTCAGGAAGGGGCAGCACCGCCCCGCGCGGCAGCGGGCCTGTCTCCAGAAGGGGGTCCGATGGTACCGCCTCCGGCAGTGGCAGTTCCCGCGCAATCTGCAGCAGCTCGGGCGTCGTCGCCGTCGCATCCTGCAGCCGGTCCTCATAAATCAGTTCCAGTGTGCAGCCATAGTAGCGGCAGCGGCCAATGCGCTGGATCTCATCCGGTGTCATCGGAGCCAGCCGGTACTCGAAGCCGAAGGTCTCGGTCCCGTCCTTCCAGTCCACCGGCTCGCTCAGACAGCTGAGGACCGCTTCTTCGGCCAGCGACCGCGCAATGCGGCGACCATTCACCGTATCGAAGAAATGTATCGCAAGGGTCATCCGGTCCATGCTCACCGGCTCGCCAGTCTTCTTCTCGAGCAGCGCGGAAAACCGCAGCCGTTCCCCTCCACCCGGCTCGTCCATGCGCTCTTCGTCAAGGCTCCGGATCACAAAGCGGCCCTCGCGCTGTTCTTCCGGTTCCACGGGCGCAGGCACACCGTCACGCAACCGGTCGCGCGCAATCGTGTACAGATCACCCGCGTCCTCCCCCAACCCGCGCAACTGCTCCCACAAGGGCTGAGACTTCCGCAGCAACCCCATCGTGTCGAGGGTCAGCGCGAGGTGGTACAGGATCCGCGGATGCTCCGGCAGAACGGCCGCCGCCGCCCGCAGTTGCTGCAGGGCTCCCTGCATGTCGCCGCTCGACCGCAGGTTGATCCCGGCATCCAGATGCGCCAGAACCGTTTCATCGGTGATCGGCGTGTCCAGTGGTGCGGACGGCTTTCCCGACACCACCGGCACTTCGTCCGGCAGCTCTTTTCCGGCTGCCAGCGCCTCCAGCAGTGCCTTCTCCCGGGCCTCCAGCAGCAGAACGTCCCCTTCGGCCGCAGTGGCCGGCTTTTCCCCGTCGGTGTCCGCTGCCGCCGCCTCCTCCCCCTGAAACGGATCCTCTTCCCGCTTTCCGACCTCACCCCCGATAGCCATCGGCCCCGGCGGCACGGTTACCACCGCTTCCCGGGAATTTTCCACAGGCCCGGAATCCCGGTCCACCTCCGCCGGAACGGGCTCCGCTGCCTTCCCCGGATCTTCCTGCACCGCGACAGCCGGAACCTGGCGGATCCCCCGGATCGAAACGGCCCAGGCCGCCGCCTGCGCCATCGCCACCAGCCCAAGCATCCCCCACACGAACCGCAGGGTGCGGACGCTTCCGGACGGAGGCACAGGGGATTCAGGACTCATGACGGCAAGGAGCGTGCAAATTAGGGATTTCCCCGATGGCTGTCAATGTCCGCATCCCGAATCTTACCCGGACAGGAAAACACCCGGCTCCACGTACCTGCCAAACCGCTTCCAACTCAGGGCCCTTTCCCTCCCCCATGCTCCGACCCGCCCTCCTCCTCGCCACGCTGCCCACCCTCCTCGACGCAGCCGAACCATCCCCGGATCAATTGGCTTTCTTCGAATCGCGCATCCGACCCGTGCTCGCGTCGTCGTGCTACGATTGCCACGGCCCGGAAAAGCAGAAGGGCGGCCTCCGACTCGACTGGCGCGACGGCCTCCTCAAAGGGGGAGAAAACGGCCCCGCCATCATTCCCGGCAACCCGGACGACAGCCTCCTCATCAAGGCCATTACGGGTCAGCACCCGGAACTCCGGATGCCGAAGAACGCCGACCCGCTCCCCGCCCTCGCCATCGAAAACCTCCGCACCTGGATCCGCGATGGAGCCCCCGACCCGCGCAGCCAGCCATCCACCGGCACGGGCAGCGACTGGTCAGCTGCGTTCTCCCTCCGCCGTCAATGGTGGTGCTGGCAACCGCTCCGGAAATCATCTCCTCCGCAAGTGCCGGATGCCAGCCACCCGGTCGATCGCTTCCTCCGCAAAGCCATGCAGGAGGCAGAACTCCGACCGGCACCCGCCGCCGCCGCCGGCACACTCATCCGGCGCGCCTCCTTCGTGCTCACCGGCCTCCCTCCGTCTCCGGAGCAAACCGAGGCCTTCACCGCCGCATGGCAGAACGAAGCAGACCGCCCGTCCACATGGTCGGCACTCATCGACCGTCTTCTCCAGTCTCCCGCCTTCGGAGAACGCTGGGCCCGCCACTGGATGGACTGGACCCGCTACGCGGACAGCCACGGCAGTGAAGGCGACCCCGCAGTGCCCTACGCATGGCAGTACCGCGACTACCTCATCCGCGCCCTCAACGACGACATTCCCTACTTCCAGCTCGTCCGCGAACACCTCGCCGGCGACCTCCTTCCGCCGCGCCCGGGCCGCAACCCGGCCATCAACGAAGCCGCGATCGGACCCGCCCACCTCCGCATGGTGTTCCATGGCTTCACGCCAACCGACGCCCTCGACGAATTCGTCACTTTCACCGACAACCAGGTCGATGTCGTCTCGAAGGCCTTCCTCGGACTCACCGTCAGCTGCGCCCGCTGCCACCACCACAAATTCGACGCCATCAGCCAGGAGGACTACTACGCCATGTTCGGCGTCTTCGCCAACTCCCGACCCGGCATCGTCGACGCCTCGACGGACCCGGCGCAGTCATCCCTCGCCGCCAAACTCCACCAGCAGAAGGCCGCAATCCTTTCCTCCGTTCTGGACGGCTGGTCCGCACTCGCAGACCCCGCCGCCGCCCTCGCCAACTGGGAACCAGCCGACGACAACCAGCGCAAAGCCGCCACCGGTGATGGTCTCGGCCCGCTCGGCCCATGGCTCCAACTCCGCGACCTCCCACCGGACGCCATGGCCACCGCATGGTCCGAACTCCAGAAACGCCACCGCGAAGCCATCGCCCGCACGCAGTCGCATGAATCCGCTCAGACCCGATTCCGCTGGACTTCCGCAGATCCGGAGAAGGGGAAGGTCTTCACTCAGGGCCCGGGTCTGATCGAACGCTCCCGGGATACCCAGTTCGCCCTCACTGAGCCAAACCGGAATCCCTCCGTGGAATTCCGGCCCGGAGGCCTCTTCTCGGACGCACTCTCGCCGCGGCAGCGCGGCATCTTCCAATCCGCCAGATTCAAAAGCGAAGGCGGCCGGCTCTGGGTGCGCGCCTGCGGCCGCAATGCCTCGCTCCGCTTCGTCGTCCACCACTACCCACGAGCCGGACTCATCTACCCGAAAACCGGTCTCGACTACGACGAACCACGCTGGATCGCCTTCGACATGGACTACTGGAAAGGCGAAACCGTCTACGTGGAAGCGGTCACCAATCCGGACCACCCGGCCGAAACCGGAGCCGGCGACCGTGCCTGGTTCGGCATCACGGAAATCTTCTACCCGACCGACTCCAGCGCCGCTCCCCCGGAACCTGCGGCCACTCTGCCTGGACTCCTGTCCGGCCCGCCGCCACGCTCCCGCACCGAACTGCTCGAACGCCACCGCAATGCACTCCGCTCTCTCTTCGCGCAACTCGGCCGTCAGCCCGCTTCCCCGGAAGCGGCCCGTTTTCTCGCCTTCGCCAGCCGCACCGACCTCCTGCCGCTGCCCGCGGCGGCCCTCGCCGACACCCAGCAGAAAATCGCCGCGCTCCGGGAAACGGAAAACGCCATCCCGGTTCCGGTGCGCGTTCCGGGTGTGCTCGAAGCCGACGCCGCCGACTGGCCCCTCTACACCCGGGGCGATATCCGCAAACCATCCCAGCCGGTGCCCCGCGCCTTCCTCTCGGCCTTCGACGCCACCCCATGGAACCCACAGGGCAGCGGCCGCCGCGAACTCGCCGACAGCATCGCCAGCGCCGGACGACCCCTCGCCCTGCGCGTCATCGCCAACCGCCTCTGGCACCACACCTTCGGCCGTGGCATCGTACCAACCACCGACAACTTCGGCAAACTCGGCGAACTCCCCTCCCACCCGGAACTGCTCGACTGGCTCGCGGGCGAACTCGACCGGAACGGTGGCTCCCTCAAGGCCACCCTCCGCTCTCTCGTGACCAGCCAAGCCTTCATGGCCTCCAGCACCCCATCGCCGGAAGCCAGTGCCCGCGACCCCCAGAACCGCTACCTTTCCCACTGGCCACTGCGACGCCTCGAAGCCGAAGCGATCCGCGACGCCATGATCACCATGGCCGGTCGGCTCACCCCGGCCGAAGGTCCCGGCGCCGACGGCGCTGCGTCCGTCCGCAGTGTCTACGTCAGGGTCATCCGCAATGCCCTCGACCCCTTTCTCACGGCCTTCGATGCCCCGGTCCCCAGCAGCAGCCGCGGCAACCGCGACAGCACCAGCGTCCCCGCACAGGCACTCACTCTCATGAATTCCCCTCAGGTCCAGTCATGGGCCGCCGACTGGGCCAACCGCATCGCCTCCGCACACAAGGATCCCGCGCAGCAGATCCGTCAGCTCTTCCTCGAAGCGTTCCAGCGCGAACCCTCTGCGCAGGAATCCGCCGAGTCCCTCGCCTGGCTCTCCGCTTCGGAAGAAGCTCTCCGCTCCGCCGGTTCCGCCAAATCCCGCCTCTCCGCACAACTGACCGAATCGGAAGCCAGCCGCGCCCGCCTCATCGCTCCTGCCATCCAGCGCCTGCGCTCCGCCAAACCCACCACCGCCACACCCAACGCCCCGGAGCCAATGGCCGACTGGAATTTCGAAGCGGGCGCCCAACCCGCCATTCCGCTGCAGCTGCACGGAGGAGCCAGCCTGCGCGACGGTGCCCTCCAGCTCAACGGGACCGACGCCTTCGCCTCCACTGGCCCTCTCCCGTTTCCGCTGCGCGCCCGCACTCTCGAAGCATGGCTCTCGCTCGCCACCACCGAGCAGTCGGGCGGCGGCGTCTTCACTGTCCAGGACCTCAGCGGCGATACCTTCGATGCCATCGTCTTCGCCGAACGCGACCCCGCGCAATGGATCGCCGGCAGCAATAATTTCGCACGCACCCAGCCCGTCGGCGGCCCCCCGGAATCCGGAACCGGCACCATCCACATCGCCATCACGTGGTCCGATGACGGCACGGTCCGCATCTTCCGCAACGGCCAGCCCTACGGCCAACCCTACCGCTCCAACGGACCCGTCAGCTTCGCCGCCGGGCAGGCCATGATCCAGTTCGGCTGCCGCCACGGCTCCCCCAGCAGGGACCGCCTGTTCAAGGGAACTCTTCACCGCGCCCGTCTCCACAACCGCGTCCTCACCGGACCGGAAATCGCCGCTTCGGCCACCCTTGAAGGCAACATCATCACCCCGGAGGCCATCGCAGGCGTGCTCTCCCCGGCCGAACAGAATCAGCTGAAGGTCATCGATGCCGCAACGGAACGTCTCCGCCGCGCCATCGACGAAGCCGAGCCGTCGGCCATCACCTCACCCCTCCAGAGTCTCACCCTCGCCCTCCTCAACACCCGCGAATTCATCTCGCTCCACTGACCGATCCTGACATTTCCTCCATTGCAGCAGATCCCGGCCCGCGGTTCAGTGGACAGCCGCCTGCAACCAGCCATGATCCCTTCCAGCCGCCGCTCGTTCCTGGTCTGCCTCGCCGCCTCCTGCTGCCCGGCCACCACCCCGGCCACGAACGCTCCCAAACCCCGCTCCGCCGTCATCGTCGTCGACATGCAGGCGGATTTCACGGAGGCCCATCAGGGGTCGCTCGCAGTCGCCGGAACGGATGTGGCCTACCTCAAGGCGGTCGCCAAAGCCACCGCCCAACTCAAGGCCGCCGGCCACCTCATCTACGCCACACAGGACTGGCACCCCGCGGATCACGTTTCCTTCCACTCGAATCACAAGGACCACAAACCCTTTGATGTCATCAAACTCCGCGGCAACGACCAGGTCCTCTGGCCGCCGCACTGCATCCAGAAATCAAAGGGCGCAGCCATCCTCCTCGATCCCAGCCTCTTCACCGGAATCGTTCAGAAAGGGAAGGACCAGCGGTTCGATAGCTACTCGGGTTTCAAGGACGACGGTGGCTCCCGAACCGAAATGGAAGCCGTGCTCCGCAAGGCGGGCGTCACCGAAATCATCGTCTATGGCGTCGCCACCGACTACTGCGTCCGCGCCACGGCCCTCGATGCCGCCGCCGCTGGCTTCCAAGTCACCATGGTGCAATCCCTCTGCCGCGGCGTCGCTCCCGAATCCATCCGGAAGGCCATCGCCGACCTCAAGTCGGCCGGCGTCACGGTAACCGATTCCCTGCCTGCCTCCGCTCTCCAGCAGAAACGCTGACTCCACTTCC
Source organism: Verrucomicrobiales bacterium (assembly GCA_044239025.1). Taxonomy (GTDB): domain Bacteria; phylum Verrucomicrobiota; class Verrucomicrobiia; order Verrucomicrobiales; family V1-33; genus V1-33. The sequence goes on along the minus strand of JBIICE010000016.1, from coordinate 23,542 downwards.
GCGGCCATCCAACGCACCGCGGGGGCCGGTCAGCAGCACAACCAGCCCAGACCCGCTCTCAGGGATTCGCCGGAACCGGGCTCTGCGGAATCGCCGGAACCACAGCGGCTTCGGGCGACTTCTTCATGAGGGCATCGTAGATCACCTTGATCCGGTCGGGCCCGATGCTCACTTCCCCGCGGAACGGATAATCCAGCGCTGCCACGAGAAAGATCAACGAGCCCACTACAAGCGCCAGCAGACCACCGATCACAAGGTGGATGTCGAACCGTACCCGGAAGAACATGATGATCAGGGTATTGATGCAGGCCCCCACCATGACAACCCACCACATCACGCCCGGAATACCACTGTTGGTGCTCTGAATCCGCTTGCTGCGGAATTCGATCATGTTGTTGAAGGCCCGCATGGTTTCCGCGTGCAGAATCTGCTCACTGACGTCCGCCGGCTTGAACTGACATAGTTCCCGTTGAAACTGTGACGCCAGCTTGACCCCCTGCGTGTCCATCTTCCCCTTTCTCTGCGCGGGCCACTCTCCGCCAATGATGTTCTCGGTGTAGGTCCGCAGTTTGTCCTGCAGGCTCGTGCGCGAGGGCTCGGGATAGTTGTCCACATCACGCCACAGACCCGCAAGCGCTGCCGCCTCGCTCGCCACAATGCCTTCCAACTGGGACGAATTCTCGTAACTCGAAACCGCCAGCAGTCCAAGCAGGAGACCGTAGAACACCCCGAAGGCTCCCAGCGCATACCCCACAATGTCGTTGATGCCTTCCTGCCGCTTCACCCAGAACTTCAGGATCGGGCTGACAAAGATGATGCCCGCCCAGGTCAATCCCACGAAAACCACCGCAAACATCAGGGCCAGCGTCGGTGTCGGGATGTCGTAGATCCAGAAAAACATGAGAATCGGTCAGGGTTGATTGCTGAGCACCAGCGTGAGTCAGCCAGGCTCCCCCCGCAAGGACGGTTTTCGTCAGGAAAAAAAATGGTGTGCCTGCCCGGCCCCGGGTGCCGCTCCCGGCCATCGGAAAAACACCTGCGCCCCCCCCGGTAACGGCAGCAAACTCTGCCGCCCCACCGATTGGGACGGTTCAGACAAACTTGGTGATCCCCGGACGCGGCATCGGATTCGGCGTGAATGCCGCATCCCACTTCAGATCGTCCGGAGCCAGATCTTCCTCCGATTTCATGAGCATGTCCCATGTGATCCGGCGTCCCGTGTAGGCCGCCATCCGGCCCATGATCGCGAGCGCCGTGCTGTGACACATCCAGTCACCTTCGAACAGCGGCTTGCCTTCCCGGATCGACTGGAACAACTCCATGTGCTCGTACACATACATGTTCACCGGAGCCTCGCCCCGGTCCCTCCATGCCTTGTCTCCCGTGATGCGCAGGCCACCCTTGATCGTGGCATTGCCCTTCGTCCCGAGAATGTAATCGGCGTTCTCGTTCTCGCAGTTCGGAATCTGGCGGTTCGCCACGGTGGCGAGGGCTCCACCCGGATACTCATAAATGACCGAGAAGTGGTCGAAGATATTGTAGCCCTCGGCACCCTCGAATGGCACCTGGCGGCCACCATTGGCAACACACGCAATCGGATCCTTGTCCAGAAAGGCCCAGCCCACCTTGTCGACACTGTGGACCGCCTGCTCCACAAGACTGTCGCCACCCAGCCACGAGAAATTGTACCAGTTGCGCACCTGCCACTCGACATCACTCCACTCGGGCTTCCGGTCCTCCCGCCGCGCCATCGGCTTCACTGGCCCAGTGTAGTATGTCGCATAGTAATGGGCAATGTCCCCGATGTCCCCGCCGTGCACCCGCTTGAAGAACTCACGGCGCGACGTGTCCTTGCGCCAGCAGAAGCCGGAAACCACCGCCAGACCCTTCTCCTTCGCCTTCTGCGCCGCTGCCATCACCTTCTTCACCCCTGCCATGTCCACCGCCACCGGCTTCTCACAGAAAACATGCTTCCCCGCATTCACCGCAGCCTCGAAATGCAGCGGCCGGAATCCCGGCGGCGTCGCCAGCAGCACCACATCCACCCCGCTCTCGAGAACCTTCTGATAGGCGTCCATTCCCGTGAACTTGCGCGCATTGTCCACATTGACCCGGTCCTTGAACTGATTGCGCAGCGCATTGAGGCTGCCCTCGATGCTCGACTCGAAGACATCACCCACCGCCCACAGTTCCGCATTGCTGTCCGACGTCATGGCATCTCCGGCAGCACCACTGCCGCGTCCGCCACAGCCCACCAGGCCGATTTTCAGCTTCCGGCTGTCAGGATTTCCCAGCACAATGCCAGGCGCCGCAAGGCCACTCACCGCTCCCGCGGCCGCAGCTGATTTCAGAAAGGATCGACGGTTCGGAATGATGATTGGATTCATGGGGAGACTGGGTCGGTAAAATGATGCGGTCCCCTCCTAAACGGAGGCGGGAGCGGAATTCTCACGGTGATTTCAAGGCTCTTCCGATACTTTTTCGGGAGCCGCCGCGCCGGACGTCCCAGCCCCCTCTCCCGGTTCCGGAATCTCAGCCACAGGTTCCACCGCTGTTCCCGCCGGATCGGCTGCAGGCACCCCAACCGGAGCCGGACGCTCCCGGCCCGCCGGAACCACGCGGTTCTTCTGCCCGAGATACTCCATCCTCCCCGTCGCCGGATCCAGTCGCATCCGCAGCACCACCGAGGCCTCTCCCCCAATGAAGTACACGATCTGGTGCGTAGCCACACCCGTGCCGGGAGGCGGATCGCCCGGCACAATCCTGACCTCCGGGAACCGCGGACCCGCTTTGCGCTTCGCAGCCGCCAGCACCAGCGGCAGCGATGTCACTTCCTCATCCGCAATTCCAGCTGCCGGGAGCAGTTCCCCGCTGCCCTTCTCCCACACCGCCGCACCAATCATCGACAGCAGCTCCTGCGCTCCCATCTCCTGCCTCCCCTCGGTGCTCACACCTCGGAAGTACAGATACAGAAAACCTCCGAACAACCCCGCCACCAGCACCAGCCCAAGCAAGGCCCGGAAGATGCTCCTCAGCGGCGACGGCTCCCGCGGCCCCTGCCACGGCTGACGCCGCTCCACCCCCGACATGACTGGCATTCCCGGCGGCGGCCCTCCCGGGCCACGCCCAGGCATCACCACCTCCGCCGGTCCCTCGGGCTTCGGCAGATTCCGGTTCCTCGACTGAGGCAGCGGCGTCTTCATGACACCAGAACATTCAAACAACAGAACCCTTCCGCCAACCGGAAATCAACCGCCGCATCACTGCCAGCTCTTGATCCACTGAAGCTGCCCCGCAGGCGAATCATCGCGGTTCTCCAGCGCACCGTACGACCACAGCTCGAAATCACTGCTGCTGTGCATGTCCCCCTCGTTGGTCAGGCGGCCATTCCGATCACGGATCGCCACCAGATACTGGAAAGGATGCCCGAACCCGTCGACGACCACAAACCGCCCGTCCTCCAGCGCATCCACCATTTCCGTCTTCTTCTTGAGCTGGACCTGCTCCTTCGTCGGAGCCACACAGGTATCCAGCAGAATCTTGGCCGTGTTGTCAGCACCACCCGGAATACCCGTGCTCTGCTGCCCCTTGCCGCCCAGGAGGGCGTCATCCCCATCCCCGGCCAGCAACTGATACAGCGCCACCGCCCCACCCACCGGCCACTGCTTGCCCCGCAGCGACCCCGAACTCATCGGATCCTGGGGCACCGGATAATTACCGTTCTCGTCACGGTACTGCTGCAGAATCGATGAAATCGCCGCCATCCGGTTCTGCGTCTGCTTCTCCTTGCTCTTGCGGATCGCATACTGGAAACCCGCGAATCCCATCGCTCCCAGCAAGGCCATGATCGCAATCACGGTCATGACCTCAATGAGCGTGAATCCCCCGCGGCGGCTGGTCTTGGCTGTAGTTTTCATCGGTGTCGGATTGGCGTGGATGGAACCCGGTGGCTCAGCCCTGGAATTTCGTGATGACCGTAATGAGCGGCTGGAAGAGCGCCAGCACGATGACCGCAACGATCACCGCCAGCACCACGATCATGATCGGCTCGAGCAACGATGTCAGCGCGCTCACCGAATTGTCGACCTCGTCATCATACACATCCGCAATCTTCAGGAGCATCTCGGGCAACTGACCCGTCTCCTCACCGACCTCCACCATCGAAATCACCATCGCCGGAAAAATCTTGCTCGAGTCCAGCGGGGCCACCATCGATTCCCCTTCCTTGACCGCATCATGCACTTTCATGATGGCTTCCGCCACCACGGTGTTGCCCGCCGTGTCCCTCGTGATGTTGAGCGCCTGCAGAATCGGCACACCGGACGTCACCAGCGTTCCCAGGGTCCGCGAAAACCGCGCAATCGAACTCTTCAGCAGGACCGGACCAAACAATGGCAGCTTGAGCACCAACCGGTCAAGCGTGCGCCGCCCGTTCTTGGTCGTCCCGAATGCCTTGAACCCCATCACCAGCAACGCAATGGCCCCGAAGACAATGTACCAGTTCGACTTCATGAAGTCACTGGCCCCGATGACCGCACGGGTCAGCGCCGGCATCTGACTCGCCCCGCCCTGCACCATGTTCTCGAAGATTTCCGTGAACTTCGGAACAATGTAGGTCAGCAGGAAGACCACGATCCCCATCGCGATCACGATCACGATGACCGGATACACCATGGCCGACACGATCTTGTTCTTCAGCTTCTGCGCCTTCTCCTGGTACTCGGCAAGACGGTTGAGCACGAGTTCCAGCACACCGCCGAGTTCCCCGGCCTTCACCATGTTCACATAAAGCTTGTTGAACACTTTCGGGTGCTGCGAAAGACTCTCGGAAAAGGTCGATCCCGTCTGCACGGAATCCGCCAGCGACACCACCGTGTGCTTGAGGATAGGATTCGGTTCCTGATTCGCGAGCACGTTCAGACCGCGCAGCAGCGGGAGACCGGAATCGATCAGCGTCGCCAGCTGGCGCGTCCAGATCATGAGTGCCTTGCTCTTCACCTTGCCCGTGGCCTTCTTCGGAGCCTTGCCCTTCGAGGCAGCAGACGCCTTCTTGGCCTTCTTGACCGCCTGGGTCAATTGTCCCTCGGGAGCCACCTGTGTCGGAAACAGGCCACTGCCACGGAGTTTGTTGATGGCGTCGTCCTTGCTGCCGGCTTCGATGGCTCCCGCGGTTTCCTCACCTCGGGCGTTGACGGCAATGTATTCAAATTTGGCCATGGGTCTGGGGGGCGTGAAAAGTGGAAATCAGGCGGACAGGGTAAAACGGAAGACAGCGCGGACCCCGCACCCTCTTCCGGGGCGGATTTCCGCGTGGGATGGCTGAGCAGTCAGCAGGTGCATCGGAAATCGGTGGCTCGGTTTGTCGTCATTCCACTCGGCGCGCGGGTCAAGTGTACTTGAGGACTTCTTCAATGGTGGTGTTGCCTTCGTAGATGTTGCGGAGACCATCATCCCGCAGCGTCACCATGCCCAGCTCGATGGCCTTCTGCTTGAGGACCACCGTCGGTGCCCGCTCGCAGATGAGATCCCGCAGCGCGTCGTTCATGTCGAGCAGCTCATAGAGCCCCCGGCGGCCCCGGTAGCCGGAACTGTTGCAGTCCTCACAGCCCCGACCCGTGTAGAAATGCTTGTCACCGATCTCATGCGGGCTCAGACCCAGCTGATTCAGAATCGACTCGCTCGGCTCATACGGCACCCGGCAGCTCTTGCAGATCGTCCGCAGGAGTCGCTGTGCCAGCACCGCCTCCATGGTCGCCGCCACAAGAAACGGTTCACACCCCATGTCGACCAGTCGCGTGACCGCTCCCGGCGCATCATTCGTGTGCAGCGTCGAGAGCACAAGGTGTCCCGTCAGCGACGCCTGAATCGCGATCGTCGCCGTCTCCTTGTCCCGCATTTCTCCCACCATGATGCGGTCCGGGTCCTGCCGCAGGAAGGCACGCAGCACCTTCGCAAACGTCACTCCCACCGCCTCGTTGACCGGAACCTGGATGATTCCCTCGATGTCGTACTCCACCGGGTCCTCGCAGGTCAGCAGCTTGCAGTCGACCGTATTCACCTTCCGCAGTGCCGCGTACAGTGTCGTCGTCTTGCCCGCTCCGGTCGGTCCCGTCACGATGAAAATTCCGTTCGGCTTCTGGACGGTGTCGAGAATGTAATCGTACAGCACCGGCGGCAGCGCCAGATTTTCAAGATCGAGATTGATGCTGGAACGGTCGAGCACCCGGAGCACCACCGATTCCCCGTGAATCGTCGGAAGCGTGCTCACCCGCATGTCCACCTGCTTCCCGCCCACGATCTTCATGATGCGGCCATCCTGCGGAATCCGGCGTTCAGCGATGTTCAGGTTCGCCATCACCTTGATGCGCGACGTGATGATCGGCCCGAGGTGCGGTGGCGGCGGCGCCATTTCCACCAGACCGCCATCGACCCGGTAGCGGATCTTGAAGTCATTCTCAAAGGGCTCGAAGTGAATGTCCGAGGCCTTCTGCTTGACCGCCTGGAACAGCACAAGGTCCACATAGCGCACGATCGGAGCCGCATTGGCCTCCGTCTCGAGACCGCCCGGCTTGCCCATGTCTCCCAGCTGCAGCCCCGTGAGGATGTCCTCCATCCCTTCATTCTCGGCCGCATAGCTCGTGTTGATGAGATCCTCGATGCGGTCGGTGTCGGCCACCACGACCACGATCTGCTTGTCGAGCGCAAAGCGCAGATCCTCGACCGTCTGGGGATTGAGCGGATCCAGCAGGGCCACATGCAGCCCCTGCTCATCAAAATTCACCGGCAGCGCCCCGTGCATCTTCGCGATGTTGGCCGGCACCAGATCCAGCAGCGCCCGCGGCGGCTCGTAGCGCCGCAGATCAGCGTACTCCGCCCCCAGTTCCTCCGCGATTACCTCGTACACCTGATCCTCCGACTGCACGTAGCCGTAGTCGCTCAGCAGCCGCTTCACATCTTTCCCGGTGGCGTTGATCTCATCGAGGATCTCCCCCACCTGACTCTCGCTCATCACGCCGCGGCCTTGGAAAATATCCAGAACGTATTGCGCTGTCATATCTCGGAAACTGTTGAAAATGAATGTTTTGGTGTCAGGCAGGCGACCGCCTCAGTCGGAGTCGCCCATGGTGGTTTCAATGACTTCATCGGCGGTGGTCATGCCGGCAAGAACCTTGCGGACACCGTCTTCCCGCAGAGTGCGCATGCCCAGTTCGCGGGCGCGCTTCCGCAGCTGCGGCGTGCTCAGCCCTTCATTGATCATGCCGCGCACCTGGTCGTCCACCTTGAAGATTTCCAGAATGCACATCCGGCCGCGGAAGCCCTTGCCTTTGCACTTCGGACATCCGGTCGGGCCCATGATCTTGGCGTCTGCCGCACGCGAAGCGTCCAGACCGAGCGCGCGCATCTGCTTTTCATTGAGTTCGGCCGGAGCCTTGCAGTCGGCACAGAGCTTCCGGACAAGGCGCTGAGCCATCATGGCCCGCACCGCCGAGGCAATGAGGAATGGTTTGACCCCCATGTTCACCATACGGGCAACCGCTCCCGGCGCGTCATTGGTGTGCAGCGTCGAAAACACAAGGTGACCGGTCAGCGACGCGTTGATCGCGATGTTCGCTGTCTCCGCATCCCGGATTTCCCCGATCATGATGATGTTGGGGGCCTGACGCAGCATGGAGCGGAGCGCCGCCCCGAAGCTCATGCCGATGTCTTCCTTCACGGGAACCTGATTGATCCCTCCCAACTGGTACTCCACGGGATCTTCCACCGTGATGATCTTGCGGTCAGGCCGGTTGATCGTATTCAGGCACGCGTACAGGGTCGTCGTCTTCCCGGATCCCGTCGGTCCCGTGATGAGAATGATGCCGTCCGGCAGACCCAGCAGCTCCGTGAAGGTGGCATGGTCATCACTGAAGAATCCGAGGTCGCTCAGACCCAGCAGCAGGCTGCTCTTGTCCAGAATACGCATGACGACGCTCTCACCGTGGTTCGTCGGCACCGTGGAGACCCGCAGGTCGATGTCCTTCGCACCGACCCGGGCCTGAATCCGTCCGTCCTGCGGCACGCGGCGCTCGTCGATGCTCATCGAGCCTGTCATGATCTTGAGCCGCGCCATGATGGGTGCATGGAGGTGCTTGGGATGACTCGCGACTTCCTGCAGCACACCATCAATCCGGTACCGGATCCGCAGGCGCTTCTCCAGCGGCTCCACGTGGATGTCACTCGCCCGGCTGTTGACCGCTTCGGCGAGGAGATCGGTCACCAGCCTGATGATCGGCGCGTCCGACTCCGTGACGGCCGCAGTGGCGTCGGCACTGGCAAAACTGAGGTCGCCACCCGCTTCCTGACGGTATCCGAAGAATTCGGTCAGGAACTGGGTGATCTGCGAACGCGGGGCGCAGTAGAAATCGAGTGGGAAACTGACAAGGTGAGGCAGGCTGTCCATCGCCTGAAAGTCGAGGGGATCAGCGACGGCCACCGACAGACGGCCATCTTCGACCCCCACGGGAATCACATGATATTTCACCGCAGTCTCGGCTGGTATCAGCTCAAGGGTGGCGGCGTCCGGCACGAAGCCGGAGAGATCGACGTACTCCATGCCGGAATTCATCGCCATGGTCTGCGCCATCAGCTCCTCGGACACCTTGCCGGTCTCCATCAGATACTCAAGGGCAGTGCGCTTGCCCTTATGGATTACGGCCTCCTGGACGTCGTGAGGGTCCACGTTGCCTGATTCCTGAAGCAGTTCGAGAAGGTAGTCGTCGTTCGAGTACACAGTATTTTCTCCTTATGGCATCGGTGTTTGCCTGATAGCCGCGTAAGGCGCAAGTCTTGAGTGAAAAAAGTTCCGCCCCAGACGCCTCCCGGATCGTAGCGCGCCGGGGTTGGGCCCAGATTAAAATCAGCCCGCCGCCTCTCCGGTGCCCGGCTGCCCGCGTCCCTGCTGCCCGAGGATTCCAAGGCAGCGGCGCGCGTAGGCAGCGGGATCCGGCGACTGCAGGATTCCGCTGACAATGACCACGCGGCGCGCCCCGGCGGCCAGCACGGCGGGCAGATTCTCCTCCTTGATGCCCCCGATGCAGAACACCGGGACGGGCGACTCTCCGTTCACGGTCCGGATGTCATCGGTTCCGATGGGCCGGTAATCTGGCTTGGTGGGCGTTGCGAAGAGCGGGCCGAAACCAAGATAGTCGGCCCCTTCGGCCCAGGCAGCCCGGGCCTGCGCCACACTGTGCGTGGATTTGCCCACGATCACTCCCGGACCCGCCAGCGCCCGTGCCTCGGCCACGGACATGTCATCCTGCCCCACATGGACGCCCTCCACCCCAATTCTCCGTGCCGCTTCAGGGAAATCATTGATGACCAGGGGCACACCCGCCGCACGGGAGACCGGATGCAGCCGCCCCGCCATCTCCTCGACTTCCTCCCCGGACCAGCCTTTGGCCCGCAGCTGGACCACGGACACGCCCCCCGCCAGCATCGCTGCCAGCATCGCGGGCATCCGATCCGCCTCACAGTAACCGGCGTCAAGAATTCCATAGAGTGGGCCACCGGGAATGAAGGGAATCATGCCCCGTGCTAGCCAGACCCGGCGGAACCGACAACCGCAATCAGCCGGCAGCTCACGGGACATCATGCGGATGTCCACTGGCACCGGGTGGAAGAACGGGCCCCCGACTTTCCGGGCGCAGGACTCAGCCGCATCCGCAGCCACCCGCGCCACAGCCACCGCGCCGCGCCGCGAGCTTCTTCTCGATCGCCAGCGACGCCGGTGTAATGGACAGACCTCCCAGCGCCGTGCACCGCAGTTCCCGCGGCATCTGACCTGATACCCGGCGGGCGGTTTCCACCACTTCATCAAAGGGAATGAGCGGATCGAAACCGGCCAGTGCCATGTTCGCGCAGGACAGTGCATTGGCGGCGGCCATCACGTTCTTGCCGAGACAAGGTGCCTCCACCCGGTTGGCAATCGGATCGCAGATCAGCCCGATCATGCTCTGCATCGCCATGGATGCGGCGGCCACCGACTGCTCGAGCGTCCCGCCAGCCAGCGTCACCAGAGCCGCCGCGGCCATTGCGGAGGCCGACCCTCCCTCGGCCTGACAGCCACCGACTTCCGCGGCAAAGGTCCAGGCCGTCGCAATGAAGACCCCGATGAGCCCAGCCGCCAGAATCGCCTGCGCCATCTCTTCCTCCGACATGCCGCGTTCCTCGGCCATCGCCAGCACCGCACCCGGCAGCGCCGCACACGCCCCGGCCGTCGGCATCGCCACGATGACCCCCATGCTGCTCTTCACTTCCATGAGCGCCGTCACATAGAGAATGATCCGGTTGAGCGCCCCGGCTTCGAGCAACGCTCCGCGTTCCAGTGCCCGCGCAAAGCCCGGCGACTGCGAACCCAGCACCCGGTCGTCGTACTGCGTGCCCGCCAGACCCGCTGCCACCGAACGCCGCAGGATCCTCACAATGTCCAGCATCAACGCCATCACTTCGGCCTCGCTCAGACCACCCCGCGCCATCTCATAGTCCACCGCAAGCCTCCACAGCGGCGTGCCCCGCCCGCCATGATGCGCCATCAGTTCCGTACAGCTCCGGAACGGCACCTCAATCCCGCGCCGCGCCCGCACCGGCAGCACCGGAGCCAGCTTCCTGACTCGGGAAACCATCCCGGCTTCCTCCAGCCCGCGCAGCACTTCCCCGCCGGGAAATTCCTGAGCCTTCACCTGCACCAGCTGCCTGCCCCCAGCCTCATGCACGATGACCTGATCCACTGCAAACTCGGCCAGCACCCGGTCCCTCACTTCCCCTCCCCGAGCCTCGCTCCACAGCAGGGTCTCATGATACCCACCGCATACCGACACCGGAAATTCATCGATCCGGATCACTTCCATCATGCCGCCACCCGTGGAAACCGCATGCATCCGGCTCTCTCCCTCCTCCGTCCAGAGCGCCAGCCGATAGGTGTTCGGATGAGGATCCCCCGCGTCAATCGTCTCAATGCGCACTTCCACGCCATTCCGCTGAATGACCCCGAGCGAACCCGGCAGCCGTTCGTCAGCCGCATCCCATCCCATCAGCCCACCGAACAATCCCATGTCCGATCCCTGCGAATCATGCGTCGTCGGCAGCGAACCATCCCGGTCGAATTCCACCAGCACCGACTTCAGTGCCCCCCCCGCCAGATCGCGCGCCAGTCTCCCGATGCGGAGCGCCGCCGCACAGTGCGAACTCGATGGCCCGCGCATCACCGGACCAATCACATCATTGAAAAGACTGACGACCATCACCCACCCTGCGGCAGCAACCCGGAACCCGCAAGCACAGCTCTCCAGACATGGAAAAACCCCTGATCCCACGGCGCCACGCCGGCAGGATCAGGGGTCGGACTCATTCCGGATCGCTCCGGCGCACAGACCTCAGGACAGCTTCCACGGCCCGCGGTACTCGCGTCCCATGAGCTTGGTGGCCTCTTCATCTCCGACGATTTCCTCCTTCGCCGGATCCCATTTGATGCGGCGGCCCACCATCATGGAAATCAGCGCCAGATGTCCGGGAAGCGCACTGCGGTGCGCCGTCGTCACGGGCGTCAGCGTTTCCCCGCGGCTGCGCACGCAATCGATGAAGTTCCCCTGGTGCCCCGTCGGACTCTTCATGAGCTGCACCTTGCGGAGATCGTCGGCCAGTTCCTGATGAATGGTCTTCTCGGCAATCTGATCGCCCCGGCGCTCCTTGATGACTTTCTTGTAGGCCGGATTCGAGCAGTCAAAGAAACCGCGGTCGACCTGCACCCAGCCCTCCTCGCCAATCCACCGGGTCCCGCCGCGGATGTCCCCGTGCCCGCCCGCGATGATCATCTTCACGCCATCATGGTAGGTGGCCTCGGCCCGGTACTTGGTCGCCGTGTTCCACATGGCATCCTTGGCCGGGAATTCCGCCTGGCCCTCGATTTCCAGCGGACCGCCGCCTTTGTCGCAGTCCATGCCCCAGTGGGCGATGTCACAGTGATGTCCGATCCAGTCGAGCAGTTGTCCTCCCCCAGTGTTGTAGTTCCAGCGCCAGTTCTTGTGCACCCGGCCTTCGATGTAGTCTTCCATCTTCGACGGACCAATCCACATTTCCCAGTCCAGTTCGGCCGGCGGCGGCGTCGGCTGGTTCTTGCTCCCCGTGCCCGCGAAATCCGCATGCCCGGACGGCAGGCCCACATGGACTTCCTTGAGCTTTCCGATCAGTCCGTTGCGCACGATCTCCGCACCCACCCGGAAGTTGTCGTTGCTGCGCTGCCATGAACCGGTCTGCCACACCCGCTTGTTGTCGAGCACGGCCTTCACAATGGCCTGCTGCTCCCGGATGGTGCGGGCGAGTGGCTTTTCGCCGTAGATGTCCTTGCCGTTCCTGGCCGCTTCGATCGCGATGAGCGCGTGCCAGTGGTCCGGCACCGCCAGCATCACGGTGTCGATATCCTTGCGTGCCATCAGTTCGCGGTAATCCCGCAGGGCGGCGCAGTCCTTGTTTCCGTTCTTGCCGTTGATCGCATTGACGGCCTGCTCGAGGTGCCGTTTGTCGAGGTCGCAGGCGGCGATCACCTGACAGCCGGGCACGTTCATGAACGCTCCGGTATTGCCAGGGCCCTGCATGCCCCAGCCGACCACACCCATCGTGATTCGGTTGGACGGGGCATCGGCCCCCAGCACGGTCGAGGGAATGATGGTCGGGAAGGCAAGGGCACTGCTGGCCTTGAGAAACTGTCGGCGGCTCGTTTTCATGTGGATGGTTCGGAAGGATGATGATTCGGGTTTCCCCGGAAAATACCACTCTGCACGATGACACCCCGGGACCGGAAGCCAAAAACGCAGCCCGAGCCCATCATCTTGCGCCCGACCCGCACCAATTTGCCCCGCTCAGCGCGGCGGAGCCTCGCGGAAGAGTTCCCAGTGCACCCCGGAAACCCCGCGGAAGGCGCGCGCACAGCGCTCTTCGGCATCTCGGACATTCCGGTCGGCCCCGATGTCACGGATCAGCACCCTGCTGATGCGCGCCGGAAATTCCCGCGCCAGTTCCGCATAGATCTCAGGATCCCGGTCACCGGTGTCACCCACCAGCAGAAATGACCGCCGCTGCCACCGCCCGAACAGCGGGCGGATCGCCTCGAGTTTGTGCCGGTGATTCCCCCGCAGCAGGGCCGCCAGCGTGGACGGACTCTTCAGACGGATGTGCCGCATGTGCCACGACCCTCCCGGAAACCCCTCAGCCGCCACAAAGGCCTCCAGCGGCTGATACAGCTGCCATGGACTGCTCGTCACATAGAAAAACCGTGCACCATCGTCTTCCGCCCACTGCCGGTAACGGCTGGCCATCCCTTCCACGGCACGGAAGGGCCGGCAGAAGGTGTTCCACTTCAGCTCGGCCCGGTCGGTTACCCCAGTCACCTTGATGGTGTCATCAATGTCGGAAATCACACAGGGTGCGTCGTCGTCCGCTACAAGATGCACGGTTCCTTCGAAATGTCCGCCTCCCTCATGCGCGGCCCCGGTGCGCACTGGAAGTTTTCCCTCCCCGGTGTCGACCACGGCTCCCTCCAGCGGAAGCACCGCATGGAAATGCCCATTCGGCCCGGACTCGGGCAGCACCCACACTCGCCCCCCGACCTCCACCGGCAGAGCCTTGCCCCGCTCGTGATCCCGTAGAAACAAACCAAGCCTTTCCCGGAAAACCGCGGCCTCGGACGGACTCAGGGACGCTTCGTCAATCCCAAGGGCACGGCGCAGCACGGCCGCATACAACCGGTTGTACTCGGGTTCGTAAACCACGCCCCGCACCTCGGCGTCCCACGCCCCATCCCGGCCAGGCCAGGCGGCCGAACCAAAGAAAGTCACTCGTTCGCCGGATCTGAGGGTCGATGGCATGAAGGACGGAAAGCGCCGGAACTGAAACCACCTACCCGTTCGGCGCAACCACCACCCACCGCAATAAAATGCTGGCATCAACCCGCTCCCTGGCTACAACCATTCCGACACTCTCCCACCAACCACGCACGCCCCCCCACGCCATGCCCAAAGTCACCACCAACGGAATCGAGATGCACTACGAAGAACGCGGCTCGGGCGAGCCCGTCATCTGCATCATGGGAATCACCGCGCCCGGAGCCGTCTGGGAAGCCCACGCCGCCGTCTGGGAACAGCACTTCCGCTGCATCCTCGGCGACAACCGCGGAGTCGGTCAGTCGGATAAACCCCTCGGTCCCTACTCCAGCGCCATGATGGCGGACGACTACGCCGGTCTCATGGACGCCCTTGGCATCAGGAAGGCCCATATCGTCGGCTGCTCCATGGGAGGAATCATCGCCCAGCAACTCGCCCTGCGCCACCCGGAGAAAGTGAAGAGCGCCGTCCTCATGTGCACCTGGGCCCGACTCGACAGCTACGGCCAGTCCATCTTCGAACACCTCAAGGCCATCAAGGCCCACCTCCGCCCGGAGGACATGATGCGCTACGTCCAGCTCCTCATCTTCACCAAACCATTCTGGGATAATGAGGAAGCCGCCAAGGGACTCGCCCAGGGCCTGCTCGACGCCGCTGGAAACCCCGCCCCGCAGCCACTCCACGCCCTCGAAGCGCAGGCCGCCGCCTGCATCAGCCACAACGTCCTCGCCGACCTCGGCAGAATCAAGGCCCCCTGTCTCGTCATCGGCGGACAGAATGACATCTTCACCCCGCGCTGGATGTCGGAGGAACTGGCCGCCGGCATTGCCGATGCGGAACTCCACCTCTTCCCGAATGCCGGACACGCCTTCCACTGGGAGTGCCTCGACGGCTTCAACGAACGCAGCACCGCTTTCCTCCGGAAACACAGCGGTTCCTGAACACGCCGCAGCCCGGCGGGAAACAACGACTCCTCTCCTGCGTCGGAAGCCACCCGCCGCTCCCACTTCTCATGCCCAGATTCCCCGCACTCGCCACGGCCCTCGCCCTCGCTGCCACCACCACAGCCCTGCCGGCCCGCTTCGCAGACACCGTCAGTGAATTCCGCGCCGACGACCGCAGCATCCGTGAGTCGTTCGACCTCCCGTGGACGGAGTCGTCCTTCAGCCGGCGCGCCGCCCTCATCGCCACCTGGGAGAAACGCCTCGCAGAAACCCCATGGGAACCGCTTTCCCAGGAGGAACGAATCGACTGGCTCCTGCTCGGCAATCACCTCAAAGGCGAAACCGACAGTCTCCAGCTGGCCAGACGGAGACTGAAGGAAATGGCTCCGCTGCTCCCGTTCCGCGAAGGCATCGAGCAGCTCACGCAAGCAAGGCTGTCCCGCACGGGATCCGACCCAGCCACCGCCGCAGCCACTCTTGCCGCCATCCCCGGACCGCTGCGCTCATGGAAGGAAGAGACGGAGGCCAGCCGCAAGGCGGCCACCGCAGGCAAGGCTCCACCGCCAGTCACCCCCTCCTCCGCCCTGCGCGCCGCCGCCGCCACCGACGCCATCCGCGAGTCCCTCGAAGCATGGTTCCGCTTCCATGACGGCTATCAGCCCGATTTCTCATGGTGGACCCGCCAGCCCTTCAGCAAGGCCCGCGAAGCCCTCGAACAGCACGCCAAATACCTCCGCGAGGAACTCGCCTCGCAGAAAGCCCAGCCGGACGACCCCCTCGTCGGCGACCCCATCGGTCCCGAGGCTCTCGCCGCCGACATCGCCCGCGAACTGATCCCCTATTCCGCCCCGGAACTGATCGGCATCGCCGAACGGGAATTCGCCTGGTGCGAGGAAGAAATGCGCCGCGCCGCCACCGCCATGGGCACCAATCCGAAGGACGCCCTCGAAAGAGTCAAACGCGCTCACGTGCCACCCGGAGGACAGGCGGACCTCGCGGCAGCCGAAGCCGCCCGCTCCATCGCATTCCTCAGGAAGCACGACCTCGTCAGCATCCCTCCGCTCTGCGAGGAAATCTGGCGGCTGGAAATGATCCCGCCGGATGCCCAGAAAACCCTCCCCTACGCGGTCTACGGGCAACCGGCCATGCGCGTGGCCTACCCGACCGATGCCATGGCGCACGAGGACAAACTCGCCGCCATGCGGGGCAACAACCGCCACTTTCTCCGCATTGTCACGCCCCACGAACTCATCCCGGGGCACCACCTGCAGCGCTTCTCCGCGGACCGATCCCGCACGTGGCGCTCGCTCTTCAGCACTCCATTCTTCGTGGAAGGCTGGGCCCTCCACTGGGAAATGCTGTACTGGGACCGCAACTATGCTGAATCCCCCGAGGACAGAATCGGCATGCTCTTCTGGCGCATGCACCGCTGTGCCCGCATCATTGTCTCCCTCCGCTTCCACCTCGGCATGATGACACCAGCGGAAATGATCGATTTCCTCGTCCAGCGCGTCGGCCATGAAACCGCGGGAGCCACCAGCGAGGTCCGCCGCTACATCGGCGGGGCCTACGGTCCCCTCTATCAGGCGGCCTACATGCTCGGGGGTCTCCAGCTCCGGGCCCTCCACCGAGAACTCACTGGCGGAGGCCAGATGTCCCAGCGCGCTTTCCACGACGCCGTTCTCGCGGAAAACGCCATCCCCTTCGCCCTCGTGCGCGCCGCCCTCACCAGCGAACCGCTCACGAAATCATGGCTGCCCACCTGGAAATTCGCCGAATAGCCATTCCCCCACCGGCCTCTCATGAACAAGGAACAAGGCGACGCATCCCCACGCCCTCCCCGACGCCCTCGCTACGCAGGGAAATACCCGCGGCGCTTCAGCCAGAAATACAAGGAACTCCAGGGCGACCCGGACACCCTCGAGCGCGTCGCCGCTGCGGGCAAAACCCCCGCCGGCACCCACCGCCCCATCATGACCGCCGAGGTCCTCGCTGCGCTCGCCATTCAGCCAGGCGATACCGTGGCCGATGCCACCCTCGGCTTCGGCGGCCATACCGCGGCATTCCTCGAAGCGGGTGCCACGGTGCACGCGTTCGAGGTCGATCCCCTCGAGGGTCCTCTCACCCTCGCCAGACTCCGCGCGGCCGGACACCCGGAAGAAAAACTCGTGTTCCATCCGGGCAACTTCGCAGGCATGGCCCGCACCCTCGCCGCCACCGGCCTCCCCGACGGTGCCGATGCCGTCTTCGCCGACCTCGGACTCTCCTCCATGCAGATCGACAACCCGCAGCGCGGCTTCACATGGAAGGACGCTGGCCCGCTCGACATGCGCCTCAATCCCACCCACGGCATCCCCGCCAGCCGCGTGCTCGCGTCCTCCACTCCGGAGAAACTCACCCGCATCCTCACGGAGAATGCCGACGAACCCATGGCCGGGCTCATCGCGGGAGCCATTGCCGGAAAATCATTCGCCTCCACCACGGCACTCGCCGCCACCATCCGCTCGCTCGTCTCCCCGGCCTTCCGCCTGCGGCCCGGCGGCGACGAGGAGGTCCAGCGCACCATCCGCCGCGTCTTCCAGGCCATCCGCATCGAAGTGAACGGGGAATTCAGCGCCCTCGACGCGCTCCTCCGCTCGCTTCCCGACTGCCTCCGTCCCGGGGGACGCGCCGCCTTCCTCTCCTTCCATTCCGGCGAAGACCGCCGCGTCAAACACGCCTTCGCCCAACTCGCCTCCTCCGGGGGCTTCACACTCCCGGACGATGATCAGCCCGTGCGCGCCAGCGCCGGGGAACAACGCGCCAATCCCCGCAGCTCCAGCGCCCGCCTCCGCTGGATCACCCGGCTCCCGGACTGAGCCCATCCCCGGCTTTGCGCTGGTCTGCCCACGCTTTCAGATCATAGTCATCCGCATGCGACCTTCCCTCGCCGCCCTGCTCTGCTCGCTGCTCTTCCCGCTGCTCCACGGCTGCTCGGGCGAATCCCTCGACGCCGCCTCCGCCGCAGAACGGAAAATCCTCCTCGTCAATAACAAGGACGATCCACGCTGGCTCGACCTCCACCGCACCAACAGCGTCGTCGAAAACAACATCATGCTCGCCCTCCACGAGGGCCTCGTCGTCGAGGGCAAGGACAACGAACGCTTCCCGGATCCAGGCATCGCGGAACGATGGGAAGCGAATGCCGACAAATCCGTCTGGACTTTCCACCTCCGCCCCAATGCCCGCTGGTCGGACGGCACGCCCATCACCCCGGATGACTTCATCTGGTCATGGCAGCGCCTCCTCAATCCGAAGCTCGCCGCCGAATACTCGGGCATGCTCTTCCTCCTCAAAAATGGCCGCGAAGTCTTCGAGGGGAAAGTCGGGCCGGACCAGCTCGGCGTCCGCAAATCCCCGGACCACACCCTCGAACTCACCCTCACTGGCCCCACCCCCCACTTCCTCCAGATTCTCTGCCACTCCATCTGGTGCCCCCTCGCCCGCCACTGCCTCGAAAAGCATGGCGACCCACTCAGCGCCCTCAACCCATGGACCGATGACGATAAAATGGTCACCAGTGGCCCCTTCCGCCTGAAGAAATACCTCTTCCGCCGGTACCTCGAAGTCGAGAAGAATCCACACTACTGGGACGCCGCCACCGTTCAGCTCGCAGGCATCCGCTTCTACCCGATCACCTCGGAACAGACCGAGGACCGCCTCTTCCGCCGCGGACAGCTCCACATCACCTACAACGTCCCCCTCGACAAGGCTCCCACCTACCTCCGCAGGCACGCCGACCTCACCGTAAACGATGCCAACCTCGCGGTCCGCTTCTACCGCGTGAATGTGAAACGGAAACCATTCGACGATGTCCGCGTCCGCCGCGCCCTCGGCCTCGCCATCGACCGCCAGTCGCTCGTCGATAACGTCCTCCGCGAAAACCAGCGCCCTGCCCATGGCGTCGTCCCGCCCATGGACGGTTACGATGAAGTCAAAGGCTTCTCCTTCAACGTACAGGAAGCCCAGCGCCTCCTCGCGGAAGCCGGCTTCCCGGGCGGCAAGGGCTGGCCCGCTCAGGTCAAACTCCACATCGCCGACTCGGAACGCGCCATCCAGGTCGCCGAAGCCATGCAGGCCATGTGGCAGAAACACCTCGGCATCCGCATCCCCATCCGCATGGAAGACTACAATTCCTACCTGTCTTCCCAGCAGCACATGGATTACGATATCTCGGACGCCGGCTGGAATGCCGATTACTACGACCCCGCCACCTTCATCGACATGTGGATCACCGACGGCGGCAACAACCGCACCGGCTGGGGCAACCCCGCCTTCGACCAGCTCCTCGAAAGAGCCGGTCAATGCACCGACGCCTCGGAACGCCTCGCCACTCTCCGCAAGGCCGAGGAACTCCTCCTCGCGGAAGCCCCCGTGCTTCCCTACTACTATTACACCCGGACCCGCATGATCCACCCATCAGTCATCGGCTGGCAGAAACGCCTCCTCGATGACCGCATGTGGAAATATTTCGACCTCCGCTCGCCACCCCCGCCCAGCAGCATGGACGCGGAAATCCTACGGAACTGACGCCGTCCGCATCCGCCGAAGCACACAGCCAACCGCAAAACAGATCCTCCCGCCGCAGAGACCGCTGGCCGGATTCCGGAGGATCCGTTTTTCCGCTTCCCCTGAGGATTTCCACAGGCAGCGTATCTCCCACGCACATGCTCACCCGCCGCATCATCCCCTGCCTCGATGTCGACCAAGGCCGCGTCGTCAAAGGCACGAAATTCCTCTCGCTGCGCGACGCCGGCGACCCTGTAGAATCAGCCGTGGCCTACAACCACCAGGGAGCCGATGAACTGGTCTTTCTCGACATCACCGCTTCTTCGGACGGCCGCAGCACCATGATCGATGTGGTGGAACGCACCGCCGCCCAGTGCTTCATGCCCCTCACCGTGGGCGGCGGCATCCGCACGGTCGAGGACATGAAAACCATGCTCCGTGCCGGAGCGGACAAGGTCAGCATCAACACCGCCGCCATCCTCAACCCCGACCTCGTCAATGCCGGAGCGGAAACCTTCGGCTCCCAATGCATCGTCGTCGCCATCGACGCCCGCAGCAATCACGACGGCACGTGGCGCGTCTTCACCCACGGCGGCCGCAAACCCACCGAACTCGACGCCGTCGCATGGGCCCGCGAAGTCGCCCGGCGCGGCGCCGGAGAAATTCTCCTCACGAGCATGGACGCCGACGGTACCAAGGCCGGCTACGACATCGAGCTGACCCGCGCCGTCAGCGACGCCGTCTCCATCCCTGTCATTGCCAGCGGCGGCGCCGGGAACCTCGATCACATGGTCACGGTCCTCTCGGACGGTCATGCCGACGCAGTCCTCGCCGCCAGCATCTTCCACTTCGGCGAGCACACCGTCGCCAGCGTCAAACAGCACCTTGATAAGCACGGCATTCCCGTCCGTTTATAATCCCTTGCGGAAATTATAGGACTCTATCCGCTGGACGGGCGAAATCATCCTTGCTAGTCTTGCCACCCCATGAGCAAAAACATTCAGCAGTTCAAAGGTGCCGATTGGTACGCCTGTCCGTCATGCGGCGGTGAGGTGCGCGTCGGTTCCTCGGGCTGCAAAGCCTGCGGCCCCGGCATTCCGGAAGCATGGCTCCAGGATGATTACCTCAATGGCGTTGACCTCCCGGAGGATCAATCCGACTTCCGCTACGAGGAATTCGTCAGCCGGGAATTCGGCATGGCCTCCCAGGTCAAACCCGCCCACCTGAGCTGGAAGTGGTGGTTCGTAGGCGTCACCCTTGTCGTCCTTCTCCTCGCCGGATCGTTCCTCTGAGCCTACGGGGCCCCAGTCGGCCCCAGTCGGCCCCGGTCGGCCCTGCAAGGCAATCCCGGAAGGGCAGCGGATGGCTGACCGCGCTGGCCTCAGCTTGGCCTCCTCGTTTGCCTCTGCTTTGGCGGGACGGTTTCCTGATGATGCTCGCCCCCGGTTCCCCGGGCCCATCAGAGCCGCAGACCCCAGTGCGCCCCGGCCCAGCGCAGCAGCGCGAACAGCATCACGGTCAGCACCGCCCCCGCGAGGAGCGCTCCATAAAAACCCCACCAGCGCACCATCAGCGGAAACAGCAGAAACATCGGAAGCGTCGGCAGCACGTACCAGAAGGTGTACCATGCATGATCCGCCACCTTTCGGTCCCGTTCGTCCGCCGACGACTCATGGAAAATCCAGATCATCCCAATGATGGAAACAAAGGGCAGGCTCGCGACGAGCGCCCCCAGACGGTCACTCCGCTTCACCAGTTCGGTGACGGCAAAGATCACCGCGGCACTCAGCAGAATCTTCAGGACCGAAAACAAGCTCATACTCCCGGGGAATACGGCCAACCCCGCGCCCCTCGCAACGGGAATCAGTCCCTGCATGCCGCGGCCCGTCCGCAGATTCCATCGCGCAGCTTGACGCCACACCCCGCAGCCGCGTAGATTACCGTCATGAAGCTCACTCCCGCATGGGTGGCCGTTCCCCTGGCCCTGGCCGCGGTCCGGCCCGCAGCCGCTCAATCAGGTGACGGCCCGCGCCTGACGGAGACACAGCTCAATGGAGCCCGCCGGCCGCAGCTCACCGTTTCTGCCGCCAGTGGCTTCTACTACCAGCTGCGCCGCAGCCCCTCCCTGCAGGGGCCATGGATGGTGACCGGGATGACCATGGGATTCCCCGGCTCGCTGACGCTCACGGACTCCATTCCTGCCCGCGAACGCGCCTTCTTCGATGTGCGCCGTGTCCCGCTGAGCAGTCCCCTCGATACTGATGGCGATGGGCTCAGCGATCTGGCGGAATGGTCAGCCGCCCGGCCGACCAGTCCCTTCCATGCAGGACGATGGGTCGCCCCGGAAGACGGAGCCTCGGGGCTTTCCAGTCCCGACGCCTACGGACAACTGGCGCACTTCGACAACTTTCCCGGCGCTCAGTCCGTCCAGGAGGTGAAGTTTCTCATCCTCAATGCGCATACCGCTCTGCCGCAGCTCTACTTCCTGAACGCCAACAGGCATCAGTATCATTATTACTTCGCCCGCGATGTCCTCGGCTATTCCGGCAGCCTTTCGCAGTTCAATGGCGAAACCTACTTCTCGAATACGACCCGGAAGAATCTCGCCGGCAGTCTCGTGCGCCACCGCAACTGGCAACCACCGGATGGCGGCGCCGCAGGGGTCATCACCATGGAATTCTGGCCGTCCGATGCCGTCAGCCACAGCTTCGTGCAGAAAGCGTACGACCTCGTGACACGGGCGGCTTCGGGCACGGGCGAACGTTTCGCCTACCATGCCGCCAGCGAAACCCAGCGCACTCTCTACCGCTCCGAGAAGAACCTCTTCGCCGCTGCCGAAAAGCATGCCCTCCACACGGTCCGCACCGAAGATCTCTTCGGACAGACCAGCTACTCGCTGCTCAACCCAGGCACGGGCTTCGGCCGTCTCATGGTGTTCGATGGCTCAACTTCCCTGTCCGCCCGCGATGTCGTCATCTTCCGCAGCATCCCCAACGACATCACACACCTCGCCGGCATCATCACCGCAGTCCCGCAGACCCCGCTCTCGCACATCAATCTCAAGGCGAAGCAGAACAATACGCCGAATGCCTACATCCGCGA
The DNA here is from genome assembly GCA_044239025.1 of Verrucomicrobiales bacterium. Taxonomy (GTDB): domain Bacteria; phylum Verrucomicrobiota; class Verrucomicrobiia; order Verrucomicrobiales; family V1-33; genus V1-33. The sequence goes on along the minus strand of JBIICE010000016.1, from coordinate 1,035 downwards.
TGCGGAGACCAACCCGGCCATCGCTCCCCTCCTCGGAAAATACGTCCGCTACGAAACCACCTCCACCGGATTCCTCCTCCGCGAGGCGACCGCGGCCGAAGTCGAGTCGCACCTCGAAGCCATCCGCCCGCCCCTGCCTCAGTATCCGGTCCGCGATCTTTCCGTGACCAGCATCAAGCCACTCTCGGGAATCACCTTCACCGCATCCCGTGCCTTCGGCGCCAAGGCGGCCAATGTGGCGGAACTGCGCCGCATTGCATGGTCGCCCAATGTCTACGTGCCCGATGGCCACGCCATTCCGTTCTACTTCTATGACGAGTTCATGAAGGCCAATGGTCTCTATGACATCGCCGCGGCCATGATCGCGAACCCATCGTTCCGCAACGATCCCGCCTACCGCTCGGAGAATCTCAAGGCGCTCCGGCGCATGGTCAAGGATGCGGCCATTCCGGAATGGATGAGCGCAGCGCTCAGCACCCTGCAGAATTCGTTCCCGGCAGGCACCTCCATCCGCTGCCGCTCAAGCACCAACAACGAAGACCTGACCGGCTACAGCGGAGCCGGGCTCTACGATTCCTTCACGCACCATCCGCACGAAGGACACCTGTCGAAAACCGTCAAACAGGTCTGGGCCAGCATCTGGGAAGACCGCGCGTTCGACGAAAGGGAATTCTACCGTGTCGATCACCTGCTCACGGCCATGGGGGTCCTCGTTCACCCGAACTTCGACGGCGAACAATCCAATGGCGTCGGCGTCACCAAAAACCTCATCGACCCCGCATGGACGGGCTACTACATCAATGCCCAGGTCGGCGAGAATCTCGTGACCAATCCCGAGAACGGAGCGGTCCCGGAGGAATTCCTCATCGCCCAGCTCCTCGGCAATACGCGCTACACCATGCAGTACGTCACCTTCTCCTCGCTGCTGCCGGAAGGACAGAAGGTGCTCACCACGGCCCAGGCGGAACTGCTCGCGGACCAGATGGCAAAGATTCACAGCCGCTTCCAGCCGCTCTATGGCTACCCCCCGGATTT
>JBIICE010000358.1:0-2636 GCA_044239025.1 Verrucomicrobiales bacterium | reverse complement strand
CGGGTGGTCCGTCCTCCGGGTGGTTGGCTCCTGCTTTCAGGGATCAGCGCAATCTCCTGGCCCCCTCTGAAACTTTCCGGGAAGAAAGTGGCGGATGTGGTCGCTATGGTTTATGGGGGATTTCCTGTGATGAAGCGTGCCCTGATGCTGCCGACGATTGCGACCCTGCTGCTGGCGGGGGACGGGATGGCTGCGCCCGTGGGAGGGGAAGTGGACCGGTTGGCGGCGGAGGGATGGCTGGGGGGAGCGGGGCAGTTGCTGGAAATTTCGCAATGGGTGCAGGATGGTTTTGCGGCGGAGGATCCGGCGGCCGCTCTGGAGGCCCTTGCCGGGCTGGCGCGGTCGGCCCGGGAAGCCGGGCAGCGGGAGGTCTGCATGGAAGCGGAGATTGGCTGGCTGCAGTTGGCGATGGCCGATGCGGATACGGACGCGGGCGATGCGCTGGAGGAACTGGCACGGCGGGCGCGCGACTGGGGATTGCCGCGCGAAGAAGCGCGGGTGTGGTCGTGGCGGGCGGAAATTTTCGGTACCGAAGGCGACTGGCTCGCCGCTTTTTTTGCGCACGACCGGGCGAGTCAGGCCGCCCTTGCGGGTGGGCTGGACAACCGGGCTGTGGCGTCGCTGCTGGCGATGGCGCGGCTGTGCCGGGAGCATGAACATCCATGGAGGCTGCAGCATCAATGGGCACGCATTGACCGGCTTTTTGCCGGGCGGCTTGATCGTCTGGACCGGGAGACGCGCAAGCTGATGGCGGAGGAACGTGCCGCCGCGGCGACGCTGCTGAGCGGGTTGCCACTTCTGCCAAGGGCGCCGGTGGGCCCGGTGCTCAACCCCACGGAAGCGTCGGCGATGGTGGCGCGGTCGCACGGCGAGATTGCGCGCACCCGCTTCTTTCTGTCGAATCCGACCCCCGGAACGGTGGTCGGTGAGCTGACGGCGGAGTCGCGGGCTTCCGCATCGGCGACGTGGCAGGCCGATGACAGCGGGCAGGTGCTGACCATGGGTGGCGGCGACGGCGGACAGTCCCGTGCGGCGACCACGGTGCGGTCGCTGACGCTGCGGCCCGGTGAAACGGTGAGTCTGTATCTTGAGCAACTGCCACGGGCGGGTGACAATCAGGTGGGCATCCGCTGGCAGGGCGCGGGCATGTCCGGGGCTTCGGCGGAATTCTTTTTTACGGAACGGGCTTCGCCGTCGGCGATTGTGAGCGGCGGGAATCTGAACACCGTGCCTGGCTGGCCCGTGCCACTGTATCATGAAATCAACCAGCGGGCAGGAGGGGTGAGGGTGGAAGACCTTGCGTTTGTGGCTTCGGTTCCGTGCCGGCTGGAAGTGTTCGACGGAGATGCGCGCAGCATTCCGGGTTTTCCTTCGACCCGGTTGCTCGCCGTGGACGTGCAGGGGGATGGAGATTTCCGCGGTCCTGGCGATCAAGTGCTGTCGGATGAGAATGGCGACGGCATGCCAGATGTGCTTGTCGGTGACCGGAGTCGCTCGCTGGAAGTGTGGGCATGGCCGCTGCGCGCGGGGCAGGGCCAGCCGGTGACGGTGGCGGCACGGCTGCGTAGGGATGCGCAGACGGGCGATGGCTGGCGGACGGATGTGGAATCCGGAATCCGTCCCGCTGTGGGGCCGCGGCGTCGTTCAGTAGGGAACGGGCCGGAGGCGGTGGAAGAGGCGGGTGCGGCCCGGCGGTGAGGGGTCACTGATGGTGGCGGGCCCTTCTGTGGGGAATTCGCGGCTGCTGACCGTTTCCCAGAAAACGAGGTCGCTGCTCGACTCGAGCTGATAGGTGACCGCGGTGCGGACACGGTTGATCTGGAAGGTGACTCCAGGACCTGCACCGGGGAACGAAAGCAGGAGGCGGTCGTTGGCATCGGTGGGCGAGAATCCCGCGAGGAATTCGCAGCGGTTGTCCTGACCATCCGCGTCGGGGTCGTCAGTGGCTCCGTAGCCAAGGTTTCCGAAAGCCGAGAGTTCCCATGCATCCGGCAGGAGGTTGCCATCGCTGTCCGCCAGAGCGGTCAGGGAAATCGTGACCGGGTTGCTGAACTGGCGGCCATCGCTCACGCGGACGATGCAGCTGTCGGTGCCGCTCCATCCGGGTTCCGGGGTCCACACGAGCCGCGGGTACGAACCAGTGAGGGTGCCATGGGTCGGTGGCGTCACCACGTCCGCGGTGAGCGTGTCGCCATCCTCATCCGAGCCAGCGAGAGCGACGCCGGCCGGGAAATTTGCAACGGCAGTGACGCTGGCGGCACTGAGGACCGGCGGGGAATTGTGCACGATGCGGAAGTGGTCGCGCACCTCGCCGGAGCTGTGGATGAAGTGCAGGTCGAGCTGTTTTCCGTGCACGTCGACGGCGACCGATCCGAGTTGGGCGAGCGAGCGGATCATGGCGGGGTGGTTAAGTCCGTAGGTGCCACCGGTCTGTCCGGCGCTGCCCGTGACCGTGTAGACGGCCCCGGGGTTGGCTCCCTGGACCTTGAGGTAGGCCCCATCGCCGTCGGGTTGGCCATTGCCCGGCTGAACGACGTGCTGTGCGGCATCGAAGGAACTGCTGAAGCCATAATGACCATTGAGGAAGCGGCTGCGTTCGTACGCATGGCTGTGGCCATTGAGCACGAGATCGACGC
>JBIICE010000357.1:0-2651 GCA_044239025.1 Verrucomicrobiales bacterium | reverse complement strand
GCTGCCTGAGCCGACTGAAGACCGTGCACCACGACAGCCGTGGTATGAACATACGACTGCTCGCGGTCGCCGCTGAACCATCCCCAGCCGCCGTCGCGGTTCTGCATGGAAGTGATGCGTTCGAGCCCTGTTTTGGCAATGAGGCTGTGTTCGCGGTCATCGAAAACCGGATGACGATCGGCCCAGCGGAGGTCCTTCCATTGTGCCGCGCGCTGCTGCGGATCGCCGATCTGCTGGGCATTGAGATTCGTGCGTTTTTCCTTCACCGCAGCGAGATCAATGCCGAGATCGGTGAGCACCTTGCGGGCAATCACCGCGGGAACGAAGCGATTGAGCGTCTGTTCCGTGCAGCCGTGGGGGTAGTCCACGAGGTACGGGAGAGCATCGACCATGGCGGTGGCGAGGCTAGGCGAATAACGGACCTCGAGGCGCGATTGATCCGGTCGGCGGGCCTCCGGAACCGTGAAGGCAATCTTCGCCTCCGTGCCATCCGGCCGGATGGCAGCGCTCCAGCTTTCCGTTTTGAGCATGCCATGAACCTGGACTGGGAACGACTGTGCGACGGCGTCGCTGGCACCATCCGTGACCGCCTTCATGCGCACCACCGCTTTGCCTTCGCGCAGGGCGCGGACGCGCCAGTCGATGCGACGTTCCTTGCCGGGCTCGAGGCGGACGATCTGCTGCGGTTCCGCCCCCGGCATCATGGCGAGGGTATCGCCATCGAGTTCGAGTGAAACCGTGACATCCTTTGCCACCGCAAGGTAGCTGTGGACATTGGCGCTCAGCGTGACCTCATCTTTTTCCGTGAAGAAGCGGGGTGACTGCAGGCGGACGAGGAGGTCCTTGCCCGTGATGAATTCCGCTTCGGCTTCCCCGACCCTTGTGCCGTGGCCCATGGCCCACGAACGCACCTTCCATGTGGTGAGATTGTCCGGCAGGGGAACTTCCACGGTGGCCTTTCCTTCGGCATCGGTTTCGATCTGAGCGGTCCAGTAGGCAGTGTCGGCGAATTCGCTGCGGATCATGACCGGGGAGTCAGCCTCTGCGGAGCCCACCGCGCCCGATCCGGGTTCGCCGGGCATGGCTTTCTGTTTCCGCGCGCCGAAGTCGGCCGCGAACATCTTCATCGGAGCCGCCTCCATGGGCGCTGCTGCCATCGGAGCGGCCGTTTCGAGCTCAGCCATGCTATCGGCCATGACCACCGGGCCCGCGCCAGAGCGACTGAATCGGGACACCGTGCCACCCCTTGGAACCATGTCGCCGAGGGAAGCCAGCCCACCGAGGGCCAGCGGGTCATCGCCGCCGAAGATTCCGAGTGGTTGCCAGCCTGGCTGATCCGGGGGCAGGTTGAGCGAAGGAAACCACGCACCCAGACTGGAATTGGATGCGACGTTGTGCTGCCGCCGCCATTTCCAGAAGTATTCCCCGATCTTCGGAACATTGCTGCCGCCCGAAATGTATTCGAGCGCCTTGTCATAGACCGTGAGGACCGAAACCCCGCGGAAGGGACGGCCCTCGCTGTCACGCAGCGTCACCTGCAGCTTCGCTCGGCCCCTCGGCTGGTAGCGGTCGGCATCCGCCTTCACATCCATCTGCAGCAGCCGCTTCGCAGGCGGCACTGCGATTTCCCGCATGGCTGAATGAACCACGCCATCGCGCACCGAAAAGGCTTCGAGGAAGACATTCGGCATGTCTCCCGTTTCGATGCGGAACGAAAGTTCGGCCGACTTTCCATCGAGTCGCAGCACCTGCGGGCGCGGGGCGAGGCCGGCGCTGGGACGGATGAAAAGGTAGACCGTGCTGCCTGCGCGTTCCGTGTTCACAAGGAACTTCACATCCTCGCCGGGCGCGTATTCCGGCTTTTCGGGAACGATCTCGAGCGCGGCAAAGCGGTAGTTGCGTCCGTCATTGCCCCCCCCGCGGACCACGAAGAAAACGCCGCCTTCCTGCGTCCTTCCGCGGGCGTCGCTGATCCTGGCCGCGATCCGGTACTGTCCCGCATCGGTCGCGCTGAAGCGCACCGCAGCGGTGCCATCGTCGCCCGTCGCGAGATCCAGTGCCGCCACTTCCCTTTCCTGCGGCTCGCCCTTATCATTGTAGCTGAGCTTGAGCAGGGCGGCCCGGCCCGTGCCCTTCACGCCCTTCTGATCCAGCGAGTAGGCGCGCACGCCGACCTCGATGGGCTGCCCGGTTCCGTAATGTCCGCGGTCGGTCCATGCGGTCACGGAGAAGGGCTGACGCGACACGAGGATCTGGCCGCTGCCGAGGATGGTGCGGCGGCTGGCGTCGGTGACCTCGACGGAGATTTCGTAGCGATGGTCTTCGTCGCCGTGCAGTTCCCTGGCAGAGGCGGTGTCGATGACGAACTTGAGCTGACCGTCCGGACCGATGCGGCCCTCGCTTTCCATGACAACCTCCGGCGGGTCCTGCTGCTGTGGCCACCACCACCAGTGGGGCGGTCGGCAGCCCCAGCCACGGAAGCCCGGGTACCAATCGTAATCGTAGCCAAACCACCAGTAGCCGGGGCCGTAGAACCAATCCCATGGCCGCACCGGAAACCAGCGGGAGTCATGCGCACTGCGCTGCACCTTGTATTTCACCGTCGCTTCCGTCACCGGAGCGCCGAAGAAATACGCCGCATGGACCGTCGC
>JBIICE010000144.1:0-10698 GCA_044239025.1 Verrucomicrobiales bacterium | reverse complement strand
GCCTGATCCCCGGCCGCGAGCACCGCCGGAAAAAGCACCGCGCCGCGCAGCAGGAACATCAGCGCCTTCATGGCTTTCAGCGCTTGGCGAAGAATTCCGCAAGCCCCGCCACCTGATCCGCACTGGCATCGGACTGCGTCGCCCGGATCGCCTCGCGCTGCAGCACACAAAGCTCGGCAATCCCCTTCTGACCCAGCGCCAGCAGACTCGCCAGCTGCGGAGCCGTGAAGGTGCTCTCCTCCCCGGCACCCTGAATCTCCACAAATTCCCCGCCCTCGGTCAGCACGAAATTCGCATCCACTTCCGCATCGCGGTCCTCAAGATAGTCCAGATCCAGCAGCGCTTCCCCTCCGCAGATCCCCGCACTCACCGCCGCCACCAGCTTCGTGAGCGGCGACCGGAACAGCTTCTTCTCCGCAACGAGACGGTCAAAGGCAATTGCACACGCCACACAGGCTCCGGTGATCGCTGCCGTCCTCGTTCCGCCATCCGCCTGCAGCACATCACAGTCAATCCACACGGTCCGCTGGCCCAGCACACTCAGATCAACCACCGCACGCATGGCCCGCCCAATGAGCCGCTGAATCTCCTGACTGCGTCCGTCCAGCTTCCCCTTCGTAATGTCCCGCGCCTTGCGGTCCTGCGTCGACGCCGGCAGCATGGAATACTCCGCCGTGAGCCATCCACCCTGCACGCCCTGCTCTTTCATCCAGCGCGGCACCTGATCCTCGATCATCACTGTGCAGATCACATGCGTCCGGCCAAAACATGCCAGCACACTCCCTTTGGCCTGGGGCGCAATGTGGGGAATGAACCTCACCGGCCGCAGCTGATCCACCTGTCTTCCGTCTTTTCTGCTCATGGTTTCCAAATTGGTCAGGGTTTGCGCCGCGCGGGCTTGTCAGATCACGCCAACCGCAGCCAGCGCGTCCTTGAGTTCGTCTTCCTTCGCAGCCGCCATCGGCACCATCGGAAGCCGCAGGTTTCCGTTGCTCAGGCCCATCAGCTTCAGAGCTGTTTTCACAGGCACCGGATTCGTATCGAGCTTCAGAAAGGCGCTGAACAGTGGATAGTACTTCCGGTGAATCTCCCGAGCCGCCCGGTAGTCTTCCTGCAGCGCAGCCTTCACCAGTTCACTCATCTGACGCGGAATCACATTCGAGGCGACACTCACCACCCCCGTCGCCCCCACCGCCATGAACGACAGCGTCAGCGAATCATCGCCGCTCAGCGTCGTGAATCCCTCGGGGCAGTTCGCCACGAGTTGATTGACCCGTTCCACGCTGCCACCCGCTTCCTTCATCGAGACAATGTTCGGACAGGCAGCCGCGAGCCTCGCCGTGGTCTCGATGCCAATCTCGATCCCGCTCCGCCCCGGAATGCTGTACAGCATGACCCGGCACTTCGTGGCGTCGGCGACGGCCTTGAAATGCTGAAACAATCCTTCCTGCGACGGCTTGTTGTAGTACGGTACGACCTGCAGCACCGCTTCGCAGCCAGCCGCTTCGGCGGCCTTTGTCAGCTCGATGGCCTCGTCCGTGCTGTTGCTGCCGGTCCCGGCAATCACCGGACCCCGGCCATCCGCAAACTTCGCCGCCAGCGCGATGACATGCTCGTGCTCCTCATGCGAAAGCGTGGGCGATTCTCCGGTCGTCCCCACCGGCACAATCCCCGTGACCCCATTCGCAAACTGAAAGTCAATGAGCTTCCGGAAGGCCGCTTCGTCGACACGGTTGTCGGAAGTGAACGGGGTGCAGAGGGCTGTGAAGGTGCCGCGGTACATGATGATGGAGTTTGGCTTGAAGAAATGAACTCGGGTGCTCGCTCGGAATCGGTCACGCCGGAACCGGAATCTCACCGGAAAAAACGAGATCGGCCGGACCAGTCAGGGTGACGTCCCGGAATCCCCCGCCGTCACGCACAAATCCCACCGCAAGCGTGTCTCCACCTTTCACCCGGACCTGAACGGGACTCTCGCAGCCACTCTGCACGGCATGCACCAGCGCGCAGGCCACCATGCCGGTCCCGCAGGCCAGGGTCTCGTCCTCCACCCCGCGCTCATACGTCCGGATCGCCAGACTGCCCGGTGCCAGCACCTTCGCAAAATTCGCATTCGTCCCCTTCGGCGCAAAGGCCTCGTGATGCCGCAGGCCAGCCCCCCACTCCCGCACCGGAACGGCTTCCAGATCTTCGACGAAAACCACGGCATGCGGCACACCGGTATTGACCGACTCCACAGCGAGCTCAACCCCCTCCACGGCAAGGCACAGCCCGGACCGCCAGTCGTGCGGCTCACTCATCCGCAACCGCACATGATCCCCGTGAAAGGTCGCCCCGATGACTCCGGCGGGCGTCTCAAAGGTCACCGATGCAAGCTTCCAGCCGCTCAGCATGTTCGCAAATCTCGCGAAACACCGCGCTCCATTGCCGCACATCTCGGCCTCTCCGCCATCCGCATTATAGTACCGCATGCGGAAATCGGCCCCGCCCTGCGCCACTTCCACAGCGAGCAGACCGTCGGCTCCCACTCCCCGGTGCCGGTCGCACAGGGCCGCAATCTGTTCCCGGCTCAGGGCGTGCTGGCCCTCCCGGTTGTCGAGAACCACGAAATCGTTCCCCGCCCCGTTCATTTTCCAGAAGTGCATCATCCCGTTTCTTAGACAGCAGGCCAGGCGGCGACAAGCGACTGTTTCGGCCGACGCGGGTCCCGCAGCATCTCTTGCACGATGCCCTATCCACGTCACCGTGCGCCCAGTGTCTCCGAACCGCCCGTTCCCGCCGGAAGAATCCGCGTCCGCTCTGCCGTTTTCCGCAGAACGGGACGAGGAGTCCGACCGCATCGCGCGCGCCCTCGAGAACCAAGGGGACCGGAAGGCCACGGGCGTCAGCGGAATCCCCGGCGCAGACGAGTCCGCCCGCGCTCCGGCCCGCCCCCGCGGCCTCCGCTGCCGCGCGGAAATCAACTGCGCCGCCCTCCGCGCCAATGCCCGCGCCGCCGGCCGACTCGCCGGTGGCGGACCCCACCTCGTCATGGCGATCGTCAAGGCGGACGCCTACGGGCACGGTCTCAGCGGCGTCGCCGCCGCCCTCACGGGGACAGTCGGTGCCTTCGCCGTCGCCTGCCCGGACGAAGCGGAAACGGTCGAATCGGCCGCGGCCACCACCGCACACCGCTGTCCTCCCATTTACCTTCTGAGCCCGTCCCTCCCGGAGGAAATCACGGATGTCACTTCCCGCGACTGGATTCCGGCGGTTTCTTCCCTCGCTGAAATTCAGGCCTTCAGCCACGCAGCCGCCCGCCTGCGGAAGGTGCAGCCACTCAATCTCGTGATCGATACAGGCATGGGCCGCATCGGCTCGCTCCCGCAACAGGCGGCCCCGCTGCTCGATGCCATCTGCCGCAACCCACGGCTGAGGCTCGACTCCGTCAGCAGCCACTTCCCCTCGGCGGACGAGGACCGCGACTTCACCCTCCGCCAGGAAGCGGATTTCCGCCGCGCCGTGGCTCAATGGCGCGCCACCTTCGGGGACTTCCGTGTCCATCTCGCCAACAGCGCCGGCCTCACCGACTATCAGCACCCGGCAGGCGAAATGGCCCGCGCCGGACTCCTCCTCTACGGGATTTCACCGCTCCCGGCATACCAGCACCTTGTCACCCCGGTCCTCCAGTGGTCAGCCCGCATCTCGCTGGTGCGCAACCTCCCGGCCGGACATGGCATCAGCTATGGCCGCTCGTTCGTGACCCCGCAAACCATGCGCGTCGCCACCATCACAGCGGGCTATGGCGATGGCTACCCACGCCACGCCTCGGGCAAGGGTGCCTGCGTTCTCATCCATGGCCAGCGCTGCCCCATCCTCGGCCGCATCACCATGGATCAGATGATGGCCGACGTTTCCCAGCTCCCTGTCCCACCAACCCCGGGCGAATCCGCCGTCCTGCTCGGCATGGATGGAAGCGAAACCATCACGGCCACGGAACTGGCTTCGCTCGCCGGAACCATCCCGTGGCATCTCCTCACCGGAATCACGCCGCGCACCACCCGGATCTTTCTCAATACCTGAACCCACCCCGGATCACATGCCCGGATCCTCGGCCGCCTCGGGCTCGGGCCGCGCCGCATCAAGCGCGTAAACCAGATGCGGCGTGTACAGCATCGGCTCCAGCAGAAAGGAATCGTGCCCCTTGTGACTGTGCGCCGTAATGTGCATCACGCTGACGCCGGCATCCTCCAGATGCCGCACAAGGGCGGCCTGCTCCTCGGGATAGAAACAGAAGTCGCTGTCGATGCTGAACACCAGAAAATGATGCCGATGCCGACGGCTGCGTTCCAGCAGTTCCCCCCACGACGAGGCCCCGCCTTCGCGCACGGGATCAAAGCTGCTCCACATCCCGCAGATGCGCAGATAGGTATTGGCATCGAACCGGCGCACGAACTTCGTGCCCTGATGCAGAATGTAGCTCTCCACATTGTCCTGCAGCCGGTACCAGCTCAGACCCTCGTCGGGCTGCCGCACGTCCCCGCGCGCCCGCTTCTCGATCTCATCAAGATGCACAAAGGTCTTGTGCGAAATCATCCGCGCCAGCGCCAGTCCATACGTGGGCGGCTCCCCTCCATAGTAATCCCCACCCCGGAAATTCCGGTCGTTCTCGATGGCCATGATCTGCTCGAAAATAATGAGCCGGTTCAGGACGGTCGTCCGGCATCCGCTCGCGATCGGCACCACCAACCGCACCCGCTCCGGAGCCGTCGTCGCCAGATTCAAGGCACACAGCCCCCCGACACTCGCTCCCATGACGGCATGAAGCGACCGGATACCCAGATGATCAAGGAGCAGCAGATGCGCCCTCACGTTGTCGCTCACGGTCACCTGCGGGAATGCCGATCCCCACGGCTTCCCGGTTTGCGGATGCGCCGACGATGGCCCGGTGGTCCCATAGCATCCGCCCAGGGTGTTCGCACAGATCACAAACCATTTCCCGGTGTCCAATGCCTTGCCGGGACCGATGAAATCTTCCCACCAGCCGTGATGACATTCCTCGGTCCAGCGCTCCCCCGTGCCAGGTACTGAAGGATTGTAGCCCGCGGCGTGCTGACTCCCGGAAAGGGCATGAAACAGCAGGACCGCGTTGCTCCGGTCGGCGTTCAGTTCCCCCCAGGTCTCATAGGCCATCGTGAAGCCTGGCAATTCCTCCCCGCAGCGCAGGCGGAAGTCGGCTTCATGATGGTATAACTGGGTGCTGACCGGGGTCGTCATGGGGAGGCTCTGAGCGGGCGAACAGACACGCTGGCAGCGGCCTGCGCAAGTCGCTTCCATCATGCTGGAAGCCCGCAGGGCTCCTGCCTCCGGGCTTGTGACCCACCCCATTCCACCCCACCCTGCCGGACTGTCCACTTTGCCCGTCCGCCATGCCTTCCCCCACGAAACCCGGCTCTCTGCTGCTGCGCTCGCTGCTTCTCGCCCTCTTCTGCACGCTCGTGGGCTTCCTCTCGGCCCGCAAACTCGGCTTCGGCGCGGTCCCGGGCACGGTCATCGGGCTTTCCATCCTTGGCGTCGGTTCCTTCGCCATGCTCCGGCTCGGCAGCGCCCCCCCGGCGCTCTGGTGCACCTTCGCCCTCAAACTTTTCAGCGTCACCGCCTACAAACTTCTCAACAGCACGCTCGTTCTCTGGATGGCAGCCGACCTCGGTTTCTCGGATGGCCAGACCTCGGCGCTCATCACCACATGGGCCATCACCATGTCGGTGATCACGCTGCTCGTGGGCTCGGTGACCGACGCCATCGGAATCCGGCGCACGCTCATCATCGGGGTCGCCCTCTGCCTCATCACGCGCCTCGTCATGGCGTCCACGGGCCATGCGTTCGTGGCCCTGGCCTTCGGACTCTTCCCGCTCGCGATCGGCGAAGCGCTCTGCACTCCGGTGCTCGTCGCCGCACTCCGCAAAGTCACCACCACGGAACAGCGCACCGTCGCCTTTTCACTCTTCTACGCCATCATGAACTTTGGCTTCATGGTCTCGTGGTTCATCTTCGATACGGTGAAATCGGGAGCCATGCCGGGCGGTCCGCTCGCCATCGCGGGCCTCTCTCCCTACCGCACGCTCCTGCTCACCAGTTTCGTCATCGAAGCGCTCCTGCTTCCCTTCATTTTCCTGCTGCCACGGGACGCCCCGGAGACCCCGGAGGCCTCCGCCGGACAGTCAGTCGGCCAGACCATCCGCTCCTCCGCAAAGGCCGCGGCCGCCGTCTTCGGAAAGCTTATCCGCGAACCTGGCTTCGGCCGGCTCCTCGCCTTCCTCGCATTCATCGGCTGCCTCAAGGTGGTCTTCAATGTCATGGACTACGTGCTCCCGAAGTTCACCATGCAGGAACTCGGCCCGGATGTGAAAGTGGGCCGCTTCAATGCCATCAATGGCATCCTCATTCTCGTGCTGGCTCCCATCATCGGCGTGCTCACCCGCAGGGCCTCGTCGTGGTCCATGGTCATTCTCGGAGGATTCCTCACGGCGGCGTCGTTCCTCTTCATGTGCCTGCCGACCTCGGCTTTCGCCGGTCTTGCCAACGGCACACTCGGACACTGGATCGGCCACGGCTACATGGAACTCAAAGGCCCCGTCAATCCATGGTATGTCATGATCGTGCTCTGGCAGGTCGGCTTTTCCATTGGCGAGGCGTTCTATTCTCCCCGGGTCTACGAATACGCGGCGGCGATCGCTCCTCCGGGCCAGGAGGCTTCCTACGCTTCGCTGTCCTACGTTCCCCTGCTCATCGGAAAACTCCTCAACGGTGCGCTTTTCGGCTTCATCTTCACGGCCTTCTATCCCCCTGGCGGAACCCCGAACCCCAGCGGGCTCTGGACGGTCGTCGCCGCCCTCGTGCTCGTCGCCCCGGTCGGTCTCCTCGCTCTCCAGCGATTCATCCGGGTCCGCGAGGAAGGCCGCGACTGATCCAGCCGGACACGGTCGGAATCAGCGATCCCCGAAAATCGCACTGCCGACCCGTACAAGGGTCGCGCCCTCTTCAATCGCTTCCTCAAAGTCCCCGCTCATCCCCATGCTCAATTCGGAGAGCGGTACCCCCACGCTCGCCCTGAGTCGGTCACGCAGTTCCCGCAGCGCCGCAAAATGCACGCGCGCTTCCTCACCATCGCGACTCAGGGCGGGAATCGTCATCAGTCCCCGCACCTCGAGGGACGGCAGCGCGACCATGGCCGCGAGCACCCGCTCGGCTTCCTCGGGCAGAACCCCGAACTTCGCTGCGTCCCGCGCTACATTGACCTGCAGCAGGATCCCTGCGGAAATCCCGAGTTCCCTCGCGATCCGGCTGAAATCACCGGCCAGTTCCAGCGAATCGACCGCGTGAAAGAGCCGGCACAGGGGCAGAATCTTCCGTACTTTGTTCGACTGCAGATGCCCGATGAAATGCCACTCGGCTCCCGTCGGTACCGCGCCGATTTTCGCGACGGCTTCCTGCACCCGGCTCTCCCCGAAAAGCATCTGCCCGGCTTCCATCGCGGCCACCACTGCCTCGGCCGGAAAGGTCTTGGAAACCGCACACAGCCGCACGGATCCCGCTTCGCGCCCGCTGCGGCGCGCGGCTTCCTGCATGCGGCCCCGAATCTCCCCGAGCTTCTCTGCCATCGTTGCCATCGTGATTACTCCCTGTTCCCGTCTCCTGCGCCGCGCGAACGGAAAAAACCGTCGGCCACCCGCCCGGTCACCTCGGCCAGTTCCCCGGGACTCATGCCCCGCAGCGCGGCAATCTTCTCCGCGGTCTGCCGGAGATAGGCGGGCTCGTTCCGCTTCCCCCGATACGGCACGGGAGCAAGGTACGGACTGTCGGTTTCCAGCAGGAAACTTCCCAGCGGTGCCTCGGCCGCTGCCTGCGCTGCCTCCTGCGCCTTCGGATACGTCACCACTCCGCCAAATCCCACCAGATGACCCGCCGCCACCATGGGCGCAGCCTCGCTCCAGGGATGCAGCCAGCAGTGAAAGACACAACGCAGCCGCCCGTGCCACGGCTCCACCATCTCTCGGATCTCGTCCCAGCTGGCCCGGCCCGCGCGGTCGCGCTGATGCACCACCACGTTGAGCCCGCAGTCCGCTGCCAGCCCCAGCTGAGCCCCGAAAAACCGCCGCTGCCTTTCCCGGTAATCATCCTCGCTCCATCCCACGGGTGCCGGATGATGGAAATCCAAACCCGTCTCCCCAATGCCCGCACAGCAGGGATCGTGCGCCAGTTCCCGAAGCTGCTCCAGCCAGTCGGATTCCGTCACCCCGCAGACATAGGTCGGATGCACCCCCACCGTCGCCCGCACGCCCGGAAACCGCCGGGCCAGCGCAAGGGCGGCACGGCTCGATTCCAGATCGCAGCCAATCGCCACCAGCTGCGTCACCCCGGCCTCGGCAGCCCGCGCCACCACGGCCTCTTCCTCCCCACGGAATGCGGCCGCGTCCAGATGGACATGACTGTCAATCAGCATGCCCATCGCCCTCACGCTTTGCCGCGCGCGGCCGCATCTTCGTCCTCCGGCAGCAGCCGGCCCTTCGTCTCGGGCAGGAACTTCAGCGCAGCCATCCCCACCAGAAAGATCAGACTCATCCAGCAGCATGCCTCGCGGAAACCTTCCAGCTTCGCCGCATCACTGCTGCCCCTCGCGAGCCAGACCGCCAGATAACCCAGCGTCCACGGCCCCGCCGCCGCAATGAAGCGACCCACGTTGTAGCAGAAACTCGTTCCCGTGCTCCGCAGGTTCACCGGAAACAACTCCGGAAGGTAGATGGCGTAGCCCGCAAAGAGCGACATCTGGCAGAATCCCATCAGCGGAATCATCCAGAAAATCTGCGCCCGCGTCTCAAGGTAGCGAAAACACACGAAGGTGCTCACCAGCGCCGCAAGGAAGGCCACCGCAAAGACCGGCTTCCGCCCATACCGCCCCGCCATCTTCGTGAACGTCATCATCCCGAGGAACGCCCCCACATTCTGCATCATCAGAGTGATCCCCTTCCAGATCGTCTTGTACCCCTCGATCTCCTCCGGCTTCACCTCGGACGCGAGGGGCCGGTTGAGCACGTCCCCGATCAGCTTGGGACTGAAAAACCCAATGCCCCAGACCCCCACAACGCCGGACAGACACAGCACCAATCCTGCCCACGCCCGACCGCTCCATCGCTCGTTCCCGAGCAATTCCCCGTACGAACCCATCTTCGCTCCCCCGTTCCGCCCCGCCTCGCGGGCCCGCACCCATTTCTCGGGCTCCTTCATCTTCCAGGCAATGAACACCACCAGAAAGGCCGGTGCCGCCCCGATCAGAAACAGACTGCTCCACGACGAACCCGGGCGGATCCGCTGCGTCGCTTCCATCCAGCCCACCACGATCGCAATGAGCGCTGCCGTCACATTCCCCACGGCCGAAAGCGCCTGAAACAATCCGAGGGCGTGCGGCCTCGCCCGGTCTGGCAGGGTGTCCGCCACCAGCGCCACCGCCAAACCGAAAACCCCACCGACACCAAGACCGGTAATGAAACGGTAGACCGCGAAATCCACGAATCCCTTCGAGAATGCCGACAGACCCGTGAAGAGGGAGTACATCAGGACCGTGATCGTCAGCATGCGCGCCCGCCCCACGCGGTCGCCCACTGTCCCGAAAATCAGGCCTCCCATCGCCCAGCCCGCGACAAAGATCGCGGTCGCAATGCCGCCGTAGTAGGTGGCTTGAGGACTGCCTTTTCCAAAGAACTGCGCCATCGCCGAATCCCGTGCCAGATTGAAGAGCTGCTGATCCAGACAGTCAAACATCCATGCCAGCGATGCCATGATGAACACAAACCAATGATGGCGGTTCAAAAGCCGGTACCAGGGTGTCGCAGCGTCATCAGTCATGGCAGGAAGTTCGGAAGTTAAGGCGGCCCATTCCAACGCAGCCGCGCCTCCTTGGCCAGGGATTTCTGCCCACCATGCACGGATGAAAAACCTCAGCGCAGCTTCCGGCTCCCGGCCAACCGGCCCGCGAGAAGCGATTTCCATGGAGGCCCGAGGCCCTCGCGGTCCTGACGCTCGCTCCGGTAAACTGCTTCCGCATTCTCTGGATCCGCATCGGCCGCCAGCCGGATCAGAAACCGCGCGAGAAGGGCCTGCCGCTCCGCCGCCCCGGGATCCGCCGCCTTGCGGTCGGCCGCCCGCATCAGAAAATCCGTAAACACCCGGAGATTCTCATCCGGTCCCGCCAACTCGGGATCCCGTCCATCCGCCCAGCGGTCGGCCACCCGCGCCGCCAGCGCATTCCCCGGGTCCAGGTGCAGCGCGAGCGTCAGCATCCGCCGCCCCTGTTCCACTGCCTCCCGGCTGCCTCCCAGCACCCCAAGCGTCAGGTCGGCCGCCGCCCGGCGCACCAGCCAACTGGCCACCCGCTCGCACTCGACCTGCAGCAGGGCGGTCTCCTCGTGTCCAAACAATCCCCGCACCACTGCAGGTTTCCCAAAGGCAACCCGGCCTCCGGTTTCCCCGCACACCGGACCGGACGGCCCGGGGAACACGAGCATCAGCCAGAGTCCTGTGCGCAGAGCCCTCACAGCAATATGGGTCGACCTTCCTCAAGAACACTCACCGCCTGCCCCAGCCCACGCTCACGCGTCGCCGCCTCCAGCCGCTCCAGAGGCTCATGCATCGGCTCCCCTCCCAGCGGGTAGGTCCCGTAAT
>JBIICE010000015.1:0-38987 GCA_044239025.1 Verrucomicrobiales bacterium | reverse complement strand
GACCAACACTATGGCAGTAAAGAAGAAAGCAGCGAAGAAGGCACCGGCCAAGAAGGCCGCGCCAGCGAAGAAGGCCGCTCCCGCCAAGAAGGCTGCGCCAGCGAAGAAGGCCGCACCAGCGAAGAAGGCCGCTCCGGCCAAGAAGGCAGTGGCCAAGGCTGCGAAGAAGAAGGCTCCTGCGAAGAAGGTGGCCACGAAGAAGGCCGGCAAGAAGTGATTGGTTCCGTGAGGAACTGATGAACCGAGGAACCGCCCAGCGCGCTGCGGTTCTGTTCAAGCAAGCGCCGGGTTAGGCTGAAAAGTCTGATGCCGACAAGAAGCCCGGAGGGAGAACATCCTTCCGGGCTTTTTGTTGGGGAGGTGGCGGGGTCCTGAATGAGCGGACCATGTTCCGCTGGGGCGGGGAGCCCCTTTGGGGGTCAGGGCAGCGGGAAGTTCCGGTTGAGGGCAATGACGCGTTCCCGGATGGCGTGAAGGGCTTCGGGGTTGCTGCGCTGGGTGAGAGCGTCGTGGACGAAACCGGCGATGAGTTCCATTTCCGGTTCCTTCATGCCGCGGGTGGTGACGGCTGGGGTGCCGAGGCGGATACCTGAAGGTTTGAACGGGCTGGCAGTATCGAAGGGGATGCTGTTTTTGTTCACGGTGATGCCGGCCTCGTCGAGGGACTCCTGGGCGATTTTACCATCGAGGCCCTGGGGGCGGAGGTCGACGAGCATGAGGTGGTTTTCGGTGCCGCCGCTGGCGAGCGAGTAGCCGCGGGCGAGGAGGCCTGCGGCGAGTGCTTTGGCATTACTGACGATCTGCGCCTGGTATTCGCGGAAGCCGGGTTGGAGGGCTTCGCCGAGGCAGACGGCTTTGGCAGCAATGACGTGCATGAGGGGTCCGCCCTGAACGCCCGGGAAGACCATGGCGTCGATTTTCTTCGCGTGTTCGGCGCGGCAGAGGATGAGGCCGCCGCGCGGGCCGCGGAGGCTTTTGTGGGTGGTCGTGGTGACGAAGTCGGCGTGGGGGACGGGGCTTGGGTGAGTCCCTCCGGCCACGAGGCCGGCGATGTGGGCCATGTCCACGAAGAGGAGGGCACCGACACTGCGGGCGATTTCGGCCATGCGTGCGAAATCGATGATGCGGGGGTAGGCACTGGCTCCTGCCGTGATCATTTTCGGTTTTACCTCGTGGGCGCGAGCGGCGAGGGCATCGTAGTCGATGCGGCCGTCGGTTTCGCTGACACCGTAGGCATGAACGGTGTAGAATTTGCCCGAAAAATTCGCCGGGTTGCCGTGGGTGAGGTGGCCACCGTGGGCGAGGTTCATGGCGAGGATGGGGTCGCCGTGATTGAGGAAGGCGAAATAGACAGCGGCGTTGGCCTGGCTGCCGGAGTGCGGTTGGACGTTGGCGTGCTCGGCTCCGAAGAGTTCCTTCGCGCGGTCGATGGCGATCTGTTCGGCGCGGTCGACGTTTTCGCATCCGCCGTACCAGCGTTTGCCTGGGTATCCCTCGGCGTATTTGTTGGTGAGGACCGAACCCTGGGCTTCGCGGACCGCGCGGCTGGCGAAGTTTTCGCTGGCGATGAGTTCGATGTTGTTCTGCTGGCGGATTTCCTCGTCGCGGATGATGCTGGCGATGGCTGGGTCCGTGGTGGCGAGTCCTGAATTCATGAGATTGACGCGGCGTTCGTGGCGGCCGCCTTCGCTTTCGGTACTGAGGAATTTTTCTGCGGTGGAGCAGGCGGTGGCGTCCGGTGTGTCGCTGGAGAACACCATGACATTCGAGTGGTTGTGGCGGCGGGTCATTTCCGCGGTGTGTTCATCGCGGACGAGGGCGGCCATGATTCCCGGAAAGCGGTTGGCGGCGATGCTCATGCCGATGCCGGTGGTGCAGACGAGGAGACCGATGTCAGCGGCCTCGCTGAGGACGGCTTTGGAGACGGCCTCGGCGTAGGAGGGGTAGTCGACGCTGGAGGTGCTGTGAGTGCCGAGATCATCGACGGAGTAACCCAGGCTGCGGAGGTGGGCCACGAGGACATTCTTCAGGCGATAGCCGCCGTGGTCGGAGCCAGCGGCGATTCTGAGGGCAGAGGGTGACGGGTTCATGGAGTGCAGAAGGGTCAGTCGGCGGAGGGAGGTTGTGGGTCCTTCCATGTCTGGTCGATGTAGGCGAGGACGCTGGGGAGCGCGCGTTGAAGGGTACGGAAAGTCTCCTCGTAGGCGGCGCGGCCGAGGCCGATGGGGTCGGGGACGTCGCGTCCGCGGAGGTCGTCGTCCGGGGAGAATTCGCAGACGAGGTAGGTTTTGGCGGCGGCGTCGGGGAAGAGCATTTCAACGCCTTCGCGGTGACCGCGGGTCATGCAGAAAATGTGGGTGGCGTCGTGGACCGCTGCATCGGAGAGCATGCTGCTGCGGAAGCGGGAGAGGTCGATGCCCTGCCGGCGGAGCACATCGGCGGTGTGGGCGCTGGCGCGCTGGCCGTCCATGGCACTGAGGCCTGCGCTGCTGACGGCGAAGTCTCCGCGTTTCCTGACCATGTCCGCGAAGAGGCCTTCCGCCATGGGGCTGCGGCAGATATTACCGGTGCAGACAAAGAGGATGTGCTTCACGGAAGCGCAGAGGAACGTGTCGCGGTCAGTGGGACGAGGGCACGGTGCGGCGGGGATGTCAAGCAGGGGAGGGCGTGCTCAGGCGGAGTCCGTTGGGGGCTTCTGCGGGGAGTTCGGCCGACGGGCTGGTTTGCTCCTGGGTTGGCGGCCGGCTTCCTGGCCGAGCCGGGTCACTTCGTCCGGGCGGAGCACGCGCCATTTACCCGGCCTGAGGTTTTCGATGGTGAGGCTGCCGATGCGCGAGCGGATCAGGCGTTCCACGGTGAAGCCAAGACAGTCGAACATCCGGCGGATCTGGCGGTTGAGGCCCTGCTGAAGGACGACGATGTGGCGCCGTGGTGAGATGGTGTGGACGGCGACGGCGCGGGCGAGACCTTCTTCGAGGGGGATGCCGACGAGGAGTTTTTCGATCATTTCGCGGCGGAAGGGCCGATCGGTGGTGACGATGTACTCCTTGTCGACCTTGTGACTGGGGTGGGTGAGTTTCTGGGTCAGATTGCCGTCATTGGTCATCACGATGAGCCCTTCGCTGTCATTGTCGAGTCGGCCGACGTAGTGGAGGTGCCGGTAGTGTGGGGGAAGGAGGTCGTAGAGAGTGAGTCGTCCCTGGGGATCGGATTTGGTGCTGAGGACCTTGGGGGGTTTATAGAGAACGAGGGTGAGGTGCTGGGCGGCGCTGACTTCCCGGCCGTCGACGGTGACGCGGTCGCCTTCCTCGATGGTGGTGGCGAGGGAGTCGATGGGGCGGCCGTTGACGCGCACCTGGCCACTGGAGATGAGTGATTCGCAGGCGCGGCGGGAACCGAGGCCACAGAGTGCGAGATAGCGGTTCAGGCGCATGGGAGGGAAACAGAACCGGGCTGGCGCAGCAGGTGCGGCCAGCCCGGTGAAACTGCTGAATGGGAAGTTGCGGGGATCAGATGTCCGGGGTGATCTTGGGGAGTCCGATGGCGCTGCGGCCATCCTTCCAGAGTCCGCGTTTCTTCATGAGTTTGACGCGTTCGAAGCGCTTGAGGACGCTGCGTTTGGCACCGACGGCGGCACCGCCTGATTTGAGACTGCTGTGCTGGGACATGGGACGTAGTGGGAAAGGTTCGTTCGTTTGCTGAAAACCGGGTGAGGTTGCTACTGGGGGAGGTGGGGCAATGCAACGGGAAATTCTGCTGGCAGTGCCCGTGGTCCGTGGGGGCGCTTCAGGAAGGGATGAGTTCGCGGACGGCGTCGCGTTCCTCCTGGAGTTCCGAGATGGTGGCCTTGATTCTGGCGAGGGCGAAGTCGTTGTGGGAGAGTCCGGGAGCGATTTCCCAGTGCTGCCCGTTGGTGCGGATGGGGAAGCCCGAGATGAGACCTTTTTCGATTCCGTAGGAGCCGTCCGAGGCGACGCAGACGCTGGTCCAGTCGTTTTCCGGGGTGGGGGAGGTGAGGCTGCGGACGGTATCGACGACGCCATTGGCCGCGCTGGCGGCCGAGCTGAGGCCGCGGGCCTTGATGATGGCGGCGCCGCGTTGCTGGACCGTGCTGATGAAGTCGCCGTGGAGCCATTCGTGGTCGGAGATGACTTCGGTGGCGGGTTTTCCGCCGATGCGGGCGTGGAAGAAGTCGGGGTACTGGGTGCTGCTGTGGTTGCCCCAGATGGTCATGTTGGTGATCGTGCTGACGTGGTGGCCGGATTTGGCAGCGAGCTGGCTTTTGGCGCGGTTTTCGTCGAGTCGGGTCATGGCGAACCAGCGGTCTGCCGGGATGTCGCGGGCATTGTTCATGGCGATCAGGCAGTTGGTATTGCAGGGATTGCCGACGACGAGGATACGGACGTCCGCGGCGGCGGAGCGCTGGATGGCCTGGCCCTGGCCGATGAAAATGCGGCCGTTGATATTGAGCAGGTCCTTGCGTTCCATACCCTGCTTCCGGGGGACAGAGCCGACGAGCAGGGCCCAGTTTACGCCGCGGAAGGCGTCGTCGAGGTTGGAGGTGGCGACGATGCCATGCAGGAGGGGGAAGGCGCAGTCGTCCAGTTCCATGACGACGCCCTGGAGGGCCGGGAGGGCGGCTTCGATTTCGAGGAGGTGGAGGATGACGGGCTGGTCTGGTCCGAACATGGCTCCGGAGGCGATGCGGAAGAGGAGGGAGTAGCCGATCTGACCGGCTGCGCCGGTGACGGCGACGCGGATGGGTTGTTTCATGTGGATGGGGGTGTGGTGAAAGGGGAGAGGGGCAGTAGCACGGCAGGGGCGTGCGGCAAGTGGCCGATTGGGCGCGGGCGGGGCGAGTTCAGGGAGTGGGGGTGCAGGCCATGAATTCCTGGATGGCCTGCTCTGGTTGACCGCTGCGCATGAGGGCTTCGCCGACAAGGATGGCGTCTGCTCCCCATGCATGGACGCGGCGTGCGTCCTCCGTGGTGCGGATACCGCTTTCGCTGACGAGGATGATGTCGTCGGGGACCTCTTCGCTGAGTTCGGCAGTGGTTTCGAGGTGGACCTCGAACGTACGGAGGTTGCGGTTATTGATGCCGATGATGCGGGCATCGGTTTCGAGGGCGCGTTCCAGTTCCGGTCGGTCGTGGACCTCGACGAGGGCGTCGAGTTGGCAGGCCGCGGCAGTTTCGAGAAGGTGTCTCAGCTGATCCTGGGAGAGGGCGGCGACGATGAGGAGGATGGCGTCGGCACCTGCGACGGAGGCTTCCCAGATCTGGAGGTCGTCGATGATGAAGTCCTTGCGCAGCAGAGGGATGGAAGTGACCGCACGGATTCGTGGGAGGAAGCTGAGGTGGCCCTGGAAGTACTTCTCGTCGGTGAGCACCGAGATCGCGGAGGCACCGGCGCGGTCGTACGCGGTGGCGACGGCGACGGGGTCGAAGTCCGGTGCGATGATACCGGCCGAGGGCGAGGCTTTTTTGACTTCGGCGATGACGCCGAGGGAAGCGTCGTCGGTGCGGAGGGCGGATTCGAAGCTGCGGAACTCGTTGCGGTCGAGGGCGGCGTGCCGGAGTTTGTCGGCGAGAGGCCGGATTTTCTCCACCTCGAGGTGTTTCTGGGCGATGATTTCGGCTAGTTTGTTCATGGGGGTGGGCCGGGGGAGTGCAGGAAATTGAAAAAGCGGCTTGCGCAAAGCGCGAAATCGCTAATTGTCCTCCTGCCGCACGCGATGCGTCGGTTTGTTCTGCGGGTGTAGCTCAGGGGTAGAGCGCAACCTTGCCAAGGTTGATGTCGGGCGTTCGAATCGCCTCACCCGCTCCACCCAAACACCTCTGGGTGGAGCCGGAAACAGGAGAAAAAGTGGCAGGAGAAGATGTGGTCTCCTCTGCTGTGGATTTCGATGAAGAGTATGCAGGCGGCCCTCCGGTGTCATCTTTCTGGGTGCGGCTGAGGCGGTAACGGTATCGTTTCCCGGGGTTCCGGGGTTCCGGGCTGCGCTCAGCGCTCCGAGATGAGGGGGGACGTTTCGCAGGTCCAGAGTTCGGTGCCTGCGGTACGGTGAATGGTTTCGGTTACCGTGGAGAGTTGAGTGGAGGGGCTGAGGATGGCGAAGATGGTGGAACCCGAGCCGGACATGAGCGCGGCGAGAACACCCTTGGTGGCCAGGAGTTCGGCCTTGAGGAGACCGAGGATGGGGAATCGCGTGAAGACAGGGCGTTCCAGCGAATTGACGAAGATTTCGCCGGCGTGGTGCTGGGGGGCATAGGGTAGGCCGTCGATGGTGACCGACGAGGCCCATTGCTGGTAGGCCCAGGGGGTGGGCACGCTGAACGGGAGTTTCACGAGAAGAATCCGCAGCGGGGTTCGCCACGCGGGAAGCGGAGAGACGATTTCGCCGCGACCGGAGACATCGCAGGCGCAGCGGTGCAGGAAGAAAGGGACATCGGAACCGATGGCGGCCGCGGTTTCGTGGAGCTGGGATGTTGAGACCGGCAGGGAAAGGAGGTCACGGAGGCCCATGAGGACCGTTGCGGCGTCGCTGCTGCCGCCACCGAGGCCTGCGCCGTGCGGAATGTTTTTCTCGAGGTGGATGCCGAGGGCCGGAAGTGGGCCACAGAGCGCCGCGAGGCCGTGCACGGCCTTGATGGCCAGATTGGAATCGTCCGAGGGCAGAGAGGGGTCCGAGCAGGAGAACTGGATAGTTCCGGCCGGCTGGTCCGGGAGGATGGTGAGGGTGAGGTGGTCGCTCAGGGTGAGCGGGACCATGCGGCTGGAGATTCCGTGGAATCCGTCGGTTCGGCGGCCGTGGATTTCGAGAGAGAGATTGATTTTGGCGGGCGCGGCCAGCAGGAGGGGGGCGGGCATCGTGGGGCTGGCCTTGCGGGCTGGAAGGTACGGATTTTTCAGGATTGCTGGCGCATTTCCTGGGCGAGGCGGCAGAGTTTTTCGATCTGCGCCTTGGGGAGGTCATCGATCTGGATGACGTGGTCGGCGCGGTCGAGCATGCTGAAGGTGGTACCCATGAGGTTTTCGCGCATTTCGACGCTGAGGATATCCTTCCACTGATGGTCCTCGGTGCGGCTGCCGCTGAGACCGTGGCGGGTGATGATGATGCGTTCGTTGGTGACGACCACGGAATCCGGCTTCTGGCGGAGCATGCGTGGTTTCTGGTGAGCGATATAGAAGATCTGCTCGTGGCTGCTGATGAGGCTGCCGGCTTCGGTGAAGATTTCCGCGACGAGCGAGGGGTCCTGACCCTCATCCATGGAATGGGTGAGGGCTTCTTCGACTTCGAAGATCTGGTCGAGCGGGGTCCAGTCCATCATGCCGTCGTAGAAGACAAGGTCCGAGCGGTAGATGGATCCGTCGCGGAGCAGTTCGAGGAGTTGCTCCTGGTTGTAGGGGCCGTGGGGTTGCTGATCTTTGAGAACGAGGATTTCCATGGCGTGCGGGGGTGAGGTATTTACAATGTAAATCTACCACCAGAGCGCCTGTTTGGACAGCAAAAGGTTGCGCCGCCGGGAACAGGCGGAACGGCTTTCCGTGGGTGTCGTGGTGAGGGTTGTCAGCCGGCGATATCGGCCAGCGAGGAACTGCGGAAGTCGCGGTTCATCTGGCGGATGTAGTCGGCGCTGATCGACTTGGGGCAGACGGCTTCGCATTCGTACTGGTTGGTGCAGTTGCCGAAGCCTTCCGCGTCCATGGCGCGGACCATGGCGAGAGAGCGTTTGCGGCCCTCGGGTTTCCCCTGGGGAAGGAGGTTGAGGTGGGTGATTTTGGCCGACACGAAGAGCATGGCACTGGCATTCTTGCAGGCGGCGACGCAGGCGCCGCATCCGATGCAGGCGGCCGCGGCGAAGGCGGCGTCGGCGTCCGGTTTGGGGACTGGGAGGCCATTGGCTTCGGGGGCAGAGCCGGTGCGTGCCGACACGTAGCCACCGGCCTGGACGATGCGGTCGAAGGCACGGCGGTCGACCGCGAGGTCGCGGATGACAGGGAAGGCATTGGCCCGGAAGGGTTCGATCCAGATGGTGTCTCCCGAGCGGAAGCTGCGCATGTGGAGCTGGCAGGTAGTGACGCCCCGGTTGGGGCCATGGGGCATGCCATTGATGACGAGCGAGCACATTCCGCAGATGCCCTCGCGGCAGTCATGATCGAACGCGATGGGGTCACCGCCATCGGTGATGATGCGTTCGTTGACGATGTCGAGCATTTCGAGGAAGGAGGCAGAGTCGGGGATGCCTTTGGCGTCGTGCGTTTCGAATCGTCCGGGGGCATCCGGGCCGGCCTGACGCCAGACTTTGAGAGTGAGATCGAGCGATGTTTTCTGAGCAGCCATGGAATGGGGAGCGGTTAGGGAATGGGTAGGGCGCGCGGTCTCGGTGGAGGATCAGCGGTAGGATCGGGTGGAGAAGTGGACTTCCTGGTATTCGAGCCACTCCTTATGGAGGGAGGGTTTGGCGAGGTCGCCGGTGAATTCCCAGGCGGCCACGTAGGAGAAGTCGTCATCGTTGCGGCGGGCTTCGCCTTCGTCCTGGTGTTCCACGCGGAAGTGTCCACCGCAGCTTTCTTCGCGGTGGAGGGCGTCGCGGCAGAGGAGTTCGCCGAATTCGAGGAAGTCGGCGACGCGGCCAGCGAGTTCGAGTTGCTGATTGAACTGGGCTCCGCTGCCCGGGACGCGGACATTCTGCCAGAATTCCTCGCGGAGAGCGGGGATTTTCTGCAGGGCTTCCGAGAGGCCTTCGCGGGTGCGCGCCATGCCGCACTTGTCCCAGATGAGCAGGCCGAGTTCGCGGTGGAAGCTGTCCGGGCTGCGTTTTCCGTTGATGGAGAGGATTTTGCCGGTCCGGCTGGAGACTTCCGCTTCCGCCTGGCGGCATTCCGGGTGGTTATCGGAGACGGCCCCGGGTTTCTGGGAGGCGAGGTAATTCGGCAGGGTGGCGGGAATGACGAAGTAGCCGTCTGCGAGGCCCTGCATGAGGGCGCTGGCTCCGAGGCGGTTGGCCCCGTGGTCCGAGAAGTTGGCCTCGCCGAGGACGTGGAGGCCCGGGAGGTTGCTCATGAGGTTGTAGTCAACCCAGAGTCCACCCATGGTGTAATGGACGGCGGGGTAGATGCGCATGGGCTGTTCATAGGCATTTTCGCCGGTGATCTGCTCGTACATCTGGAAGAGGTTGCCGTAGCGTTCCTCGATGGCGGGGCGGCCGAGGCGCTTGATGGAATCGGCGAAGTCGAGGTAGACGCCGAGTCCGCCCGGGCCGACGCCGCGTCCGTCATCGCATTGTTCCTTGGCGGCGCGGCTGGCGATGTCGCGGGGGGCGAGGTTACCGAAGCTGGGATATTTGCGTTCGAGGTAGTAATCCCGGTCTTCTTCCGGGATGCTGGCTGGGGGTTTGCCGCAGTCTTCCTTCCGTTTGGGTACCCAGCAGCGGCCGTCATTGCGGAGGGATTCCGACATGAGCGTGAGTTTGCTCTGGTAGGATCCGCTGACGGGGATGCAGGTGGGGTGGATCTGGGTGTAGCAGGGGTTGGCGAACCATGCTCCTTTCTTGTGGGCGCGCCAGGTGGCGGTGACGTTGCAGCCTTTGGCGTTCGTGGAGAGGTAGAAGACGTTACCGTAGCCACCGGTGCAGAGGAGGACGGCATCGCCCGCGTGCGAGGAGATTTTGCCGGTGACCATGTCGCGGACCACGATGCCCTTGGCATGCCCGTCGACGACGACGACGTCGAGCATCTCGGTGCGGGGGAACATTTTGACGCCGCCGCGGGCGATTTCCTTGGAGAGGGCCTGGTAGGCTCCGAGGAGGAGTTGCTGGCCGGTCTGGCCGGCTGCGTAGAAAGTACGGCTGACCTGAGTGCCGCCGAAAGACCGGTTGGCGAGCAGGCCGCTGTATTCCCGGGCGAAGGGTACGCCCTGAGCGACGCACTGATCGATGATGGCAGTGCTGACTTCGGCGAGGCGGTGGACGTTGGCTTCGCGGGCGCGGAAGTCGCCGCCCTTGATGGTGTCGTAGAAGAGGCGGTAGACGCTGTCGCCGTCGTTCTGGTAGTTCTTGGCGGCGTTGATGCCGCCCTGGGCGGCGATGCTGTGGGCGCGGCGCGGGCTATCCTGGTAGCAGAAGCACTTCACGTTGTAGCCCTGTTCCGAGAGCGTGGCGGCGGCGGCGGCTCCGGCGAGGCCACTGCCGACGACGATGATCGTGTATTTGCGGCGGTTGGCGGGATTGATGAGTTTCGAGGTGTCCTTGTGCCGGGTCCATTTCGAGGCGATCGGGCCGGAGGGGGCTCCGTCCGGGGGGGTGTCACTACTGCGTCGCGAGGTGGCGGTGCGGGCTTCGGCGTCGGTGTCGGAGAACATAATCGGAGATTCCTTAGGGAAGGCGCGGGAGGGATGCAAGGGAACTACGCGCCACTGTGGTGGTGGGAGACTGGCGCAGCGGTGATCCCGGGGCGAAAAATTCGCGAAATTTCCGGGGGCAGATGTGCGGGAAGCGTTTAGGGTGCCGTTCTGCGCATTTCCCCGGAGTCGGGGATTGCTTCTCTCTGCTGCAACCCCATCAACTGATTCTGCCAAGGAATGAACCGTCGTACTCCTGCTGTTCCGGCTGCGCCTGCGCCTGCCCCGATTGTTCCGGCTGCCCCATGGGGCGTCGATGAGTCACGGGATCTTTATGGATTTGAGTCATGGGGGCACGGGTTCTTCGGGGTGAACCGTGAGGGTGAGGCCACGGTGCGGCTCGAGAGCAACGGTGATTACGCCGAGGTGAGTCTGATGCAGATCATCAAAGGACTGCTCAAGAAGAACCGGAATTTTCATCTGCCGGCCCTCTTCCGGTTTCCGGATCTGCTGTATGCGCGCATCCGGGAACTGAACGAGACCTTCCGCGAGGAGATCCGGAACCAGGGATACAAGGGGCGGTACCGGGGGGTGTATCCGATCAAGGTGAACCAGCAGCAGCAGGTGGTGAAGGAGGTGACCGAGTATGGTCGGCAGTATCACTACGGGCTGGAAGTGGGCAGCAAGCCCGAGCTGCTGGCGGCGCTGGCGTTCATGCATGACCGCGAGGCGCTGCTGATCTGCAACGGCTACAAGGATGCGGAGTTCATCGATCTGGCGCTGCAGGCCAAGCAACTGGGGTTGAATGTGGTGCTGGTTCTGGAAATGCCGCCGGAGCTGGAGCTGGTGATGGAGCGGAGCAAGGCACTGGGGATTGATCCGGTGCTGGGACTGCGGATCAAGCTCTCCACGAAGGGGAGCGGGCACTGGAGCGAGAGTGCGGGCGACCGTAGTCCCTTCGGTCTGAATTTCTCGCAGACCATCGAGGTGCTTGATGCGCTCAAGAAGGCCAACAAGCTGAAGTGTCTGCGGATGCTGCACTACCATCAGGGTTCGCAGATCCCGAAGATTTCGACGATCCGGCTGGCGGCGCAGGAAGCGGCGCGGGTGTATGTGAATCTGGTGAAGGAGGGGGCGCCGATGGGGCTGCTGAACCTCGGAGGTGGGCTGGCCGTGGATTATTCCGGGCGACGCATGGCGGACGAGAACAGCATGAACTACACGCTGCGGGAGTACTGTGCGGACCTTGTGGAGGCGGTGCAGAAAGTGATGGATGAAGCGAGTGTGCCGCATCCGGACATTGTGACCGAGTCGGGCCGGGCGATTGTGTCGTACTACAGCGTGCTCGTGTTTGACATTCTGGATGTGAACCGGATGGCGCACGAGGATCAGCTGCCGAAGCTGCCACGGGGGTGTTCGGACACGGTGCGCAGCATGATGGAAGTCGTGCAGAACATGGACAAGCTGGCGATCCGCGAGACGTACCATGACATCCTTTTCTACCGTGAAGAGCTGCTGACCCTTTTCCGCACCGGGCAGGTGTCACTGCGGGAGCGTGCCCTTGGGGATCAGATCTACTGGAATGTGCTCACGAAGGTGGCGCGGCGGGCTGATGGGGTGGAAGAGCTGGAGGGGCTGCGGACGCGTCTGGCGGATTTCTACTACGGGAATTTCTCGATGTTCCAGAGTCTGCCCGATGTGTGGGCGATCGGGCAATTCTTCCCGGTGGCGCCGATCCACCGACTCGATGAGCAGCCGACGCGTGACGCGGTGATTTCGGATGTGACCTGCGACTGCGAGGGAGTGCTGAACAGTTTCATCAGTGAAGATGGCAAGCGGTCGACGATTCCGCTGCATCCGCTGAAGCCGAACGAGGCTTACATGATGGGGGTGTTTCTGGTGGGGGCCTATCAGGAGACGCTGGGAGATCTGCACAATCTGCTGGGGGACACCAGTGTGGTGACGGTGCGGATCAAGGGAGGCAAGATCAGTTACAGCCGCCAGCTCGAGGGGGACACCTCGGCCGAGGTGCTGTCGTATCTGGAGTATGTCCCGCGGGATCTGCTGCGGAGGTTCCGGAATCTGACGGAAGATCCGGCGACCGCCAAGCGGGTCGAACCGGAGAAGGCCGATGCGATTTACCGGAATTACCGGAGGAATCTGAAGTCGTACACCTACTTCCGGGAGTGAACCAGTTGGCCTTTAGCGAGTCATGAGTGAGTCCGATGATCTTCCGGTGTTGTACGTGAAACCGGGCTGTCCGTGGTGTGAGGAGGTGGAGGCATGGCTGGCGGCGCGGCGCATTGCCGTGCGCCGGGTGGTGGTGAGCGGAAACCGTGCGGCCATGGAGGAGATGGTGGCGCTGTCGGGTCAGACGAAGGCACCGACCATGGACTGGCATGGGGAAGTGCTCGCGGACTTTGGGGTGGCTGAACTGGTGCCGTTTCTGCGGGCGAGAGTGCCCGGGCTGGCGTGAGGCTGGCGGGGTCAGTTCGGTTTCTGGCGGGGTTGATGGTGCTGCGGTCGGCGGGGCTGGCGGACGCGGCGGGAGAACTCCGCAAAGCGGAGCATCCGGATGGGCGGGAACTCGTCCGTCGGATTCATGAAAAGATGGTGGCGCGCGCTGTGGCGGAGTCGGGTACCGCGGGAGCGTATGAGGAAGCGGTGCCGGCTGCGGGCGGGGTGAAGTTCCGGATGTTGCCTGTCCCTGCAGGCCAGTTCCGGATGGGGAGTCCCGCGGGTGAGAAAGGGCGGGAAGAGGATGAGGGGCCGGTGGTGGAGGTGCGGGTGAGTGCGTTCTGGATGGGGGCGCATGAAGTGACGTGGGATCTGTTCATGCCGTGGCTGAAAGCCCCGGTGCCGCGATACAAGGATGGTTCCGTGAAGGGAAATGTGGGTGGCAGCACAGATGCGGATGCGGTGAGTGGGCCGACTTCGCCCTACACGGATCCGACGTGGGGGATGGGAGAGAAGGGGTATCCGGTGGTGGGCATGACGGATCATGCCGCGATGAAATTCTGTCAGTGGCTGAGTGCGCAGACCGGGCATTACTACCGTCTGCCGACCGAGGCCGAGTGGGAGTATGCGGCGCGGGCGGGGACGGAGACGGCATGGAGTTGCGGAGATGACGAGGCGTCACTGGATGCGTACGCGTGGCATTATGGGAACAGTGCGGTGGAAGGAATCGAGACCAGTCATCCGGTGGGGCAGAAGAAGCCGAACGCGTGGGGATTCTTCGACATGCATGGGAATGTCACTGAGTGGACGATGGATGAGTATGCGCCGGGTGGTTACCCTGCTGGAGGCGGCGTCCGGGACGATCCGTGGAAAGTGCCTACCGGGCGCTACTGGCGGGTGGTGCGCGGGGGTTCGTGGGATGACGATCCGCGGGACACGCGCAGTGCGGCGCGCCGGGCGAGCCGTTCTGCATGGAAGGCGCAGGACCCACAGCTGCCGAAGAGCCTGTGGTACCTGACGAATGCGACCTTCGTGGGATTCCGGGTGGTGCGGCCCGGGACGATTCCTCCGGTGGAGGAACTCGAGCGGATCTGGAATCTGGGAACCGTGGGGCAAGACCGTGACCTGCCGGCTCCGGGGGGGCAGTGAGACAGGTGGTCTGGCGGTGCGGGAGGTCTGCGGACTGTCAATGCAGAACCCACTCCGGCCGCGGGTGATCGGCTGGAGTGGGTCTGCGGTTTTTGCGCTCTGCGGAAGGACTTTCGGGTGTCAGTCTTCTGCGGAAAGGCAAAGCTTGGCGTTGCTTACTGGGCGAGGTCGAACCGGTCGAGGTTCATGACCTTGGTCCATGCGGCGGCGAAGTCCTTCACGAATTTCTCCTGAGCGTCGGTGCTGCCGTAGACTTCGGCGATGGCGCGCAGCTGGGAATTCGATCCGAAGACGAGGTCGACCGACGAAGCGGTCCAGCGGACCTTGCCCGTGGCGAGGTCACGGCCTTCGAAGAAGTGCTCGCACTCTTCCGATTTCTTCCATTCGGTGTCCATGCTGAGCAGGTTCACGAAGAAGTCGTTCGTGAGCGAACCGCGGCGGTCGGTGAGGACACCGAGGTCAGGGTGGAGGGTGTTGGTTCCGAGCACGCGCATCCCGCCGACGAGCACCGCCATTTCCGGGGCGGACAGTGTGAGGAGCTGGGCGCGGTCGACGAGCGTTTCCGGGCCGGGGCGGTCCAGTGTTTTGCCGAGGTAATTGCGGAAGCCATCCTGTTTCGGTTCGAGGACTGCGAACGACGCGGTATCCGTCATTTCCTGAGTGGCGTCCGTGCGGCCCGGTTGGAAAGGCAGGGTCAGGGACTGTCCGGCTTTTTTGGCTGCCGATTCGACAGCAGCGCAGCCACCGAGGACGATGAGGTCGGCCAGCGAAACACGTTTTTTGCCCGTCTGGGATCCATGGAACTCCTTCTGGATGTTTTCGAGGGCGGCGATGACCCTGGCGAGCTGTTTGGGCTGATTGACTTCCCAGTCCTTCTGCGGGGCGAGGCGGATGCGGGCGCCGTTGGCACCCCCGCGTTTGTCGCTGCCGCGGAACGTGGCAGCCGAGGCCCATGCGGTGGAGACCAGTTCCTGGGTGGTGAGGCCGGAGGCGAGGATGCTTTCCTTGAGCTGGGAAATGTCGGCGGCACCGATCAGTTCGTGATCGACGCCGGGGAGCGGGTCCTGCCAGATGAGGGTTTCCCTGGGCACTTCGGATCCGAGGTAGCGGGAGGCGGGACCGAGGTCGCGGTGCGTGAGTTTGAACCATGCCCTGGCGAAGGCGTCTTCGAATTCCTTCGGGTTTTCGAGGAAGCGCTTCGAGATTTTCCCGTAGGCCGGGTCCATCTTGAGAGCGAGGTCCGTGGTGAACATGATGGGGGTGTGCGACTTCTTCGGGTCGTGGGCATCCGGCACCGTGCCTTTGGCGGCACCGTCTTTCGGGATCCACTGCTGGGCTCCGGCCGGGCTCTTCGTGAGGACCCAGTCGTAGGCGTAAAGGTTGGTGAGGTACATGTGGGTCCAGCGGGCGGGGGCGCTGGTCCATGCTCCTTCGAGGCCGCTGGTGATGGTGTCGCCGGCGTTGCCTTTACCGAACTTGTTCTTCCATCCGAGTCCTTGTTCTTCGAGCGGGGCACCTTCCGGCTCAGGACCGACAGTATCCTTTGGGCTGGCGGCACCGTGCGCCTTGCCGAAGGTGTGGCCACCGGCGATGAGGGCGACGGTTTCCTCGTCGTTCATGGCCATGCGGGCGAAGGTTTCGCGGATGTCTTTGGCAGCGGCGAGCGGGTCGGGTTTGCCGTTGGGGCCTTCCGGGTTGACGTAGATGAGACCCATCTGAACGGCGGCGAGGGGATTCTGGAGCTGGCGGCCTTCTCCGTAGCGTTTGTCGCCGAGCCATTCGCCTTCTGGTCCCCAGTAGATATCCTCCTGAGGTTCCCAGACGTCGGCGCGGCCGCCGGCGAAGCCGAAGGTTTTGAAGCCCATGGTTTCGAGGGCGACATTTCCGGTGAGGACCATGAGGTCGGCCCACGAGATGCTTTTGCCGTATTTCTGCTTGATGGGCCAGAGGAGGCGGCGGGCCTTGTCGAGGTTCGCGTTATCCGGCCAGCTGTTGAGCGGAGCGAAGCGCTGGGTGCCGTAGCCGGCTCCACCGCGTCCATCGGTGACGCGGTAGGTTCCGGCGCTGTGCCATGCCATGCGGATGAAAAGGGGGCCGTAATTGCCGTAGTCGGCTGGCCACCAGTCCTGCGGCGTGGTCATGAGTTTGGCGAGGTCCGCCTTCAGGGCTTTGAGGTCGAGTTTCTTGAATTCCTCGGCGTAATCGAAGGAGGATCCCATGGGATTCCCGTGGGGGGAATTCTGGTGGAGGATACGGAGATTGAGTTGATTGGGCCACCAGTCAGCGGTGGTCATGGCACCGGCGGCGGTGTGGCGGCCGGGGCCGGCGGCATCGCCCATGACCGGGCATTTGGCGGCATTTTCGGCAGCGGCGGGTTTTGCTCCTTCTCCGGACTGCTGCGCCTGAGTCCAGGTGAGGGGAGTGAGCACGAGGGTCGCGAGAAGCGACGTGCGGTGGAAGAGGCTGATGGATTTCATGCGTTGGTTGGGTTGGGTTGGTCGGGGGAACGACCTTAGGACGGAACTCCAGCTTCCGCAATGCATCCAATGCATTGTTTTCATGGTTGCGATGCGTTTTGGGAATACCTAGGGGGACGGTTGTGAAGCGGAACCTTGATCTGAGTTTGCTGGAGCAGTTTCTCGTGGTGGCGAGGACGGGGAACATGACGCGGGCCTCGGAGGAACTGCATCTGTCGCAGTCGGCGCTGAGCCGCTCGGTGCAGCGGTTGGAAGATCAGCTGGGGCAGGTCCTGTTTCTGAGACAGCCGCGGGAGATGGTGCTGACGGAGACCGGGGAGCTGCTTGTGGGCAGGGCGAGGGAGATTCTGAAGCTGGTGGAGGAGACGTGCCTTGAAGTGGCCGAGGCAGGGCACCGGGGGCGCGTGAGGCTCGGGGCGATTCCGACGATTGCGCCTTATTTTCTGCCGCGGGTGCTGGCGTCGTTTGCCGAGGCGCGGCCCGACGTGGCGGTGACTGTGCAGGAAGACACGACCGACCAGCTGGTGCGGCGGTGTGTGCATGGGGAAGTGGATCTGGTGCTGGTGGCGCTGCCGATTGGGGCGAAGGGCCTTGAGGTCGAGCCGCTTTTCACGGAGGAGCTCTACCTTGTGGTTCCTCCCGGGCATCCCCTCGCTGGCGTGCAGGAAGTGACTGCGGGGGTTGTGGGAGAGTATCCGTTTGTGATGCTCAACGAGGCGCACTGTCTTTCCGAGAGCATTGCATCGTTCTGCCGCAGGCAGTCGGTGCAGCCGGTGGCGGTGGAGCGGACGAGTCAGCTGACGACAGTGCAGGAACTGGTGGCCCTGGATCATGGGGTTTCCATGGTGCCGGCGATGGCGCGGGAAGTGGATCAGACCGAGCGGAGGATTTACCGGTCTTTCAGCGGAGAGCGCCCGAGCCGGACCGTGGCAGTGATGTGGCATGCGGGGCGGTTTCAGGGTCGGGCCGCGCGGCAGCTGCTGGAACATCTGCGGCACGCGGTGTCGGCTGGAGGCTGGGGCGGAGCACGGATTCCGTGAAATTCCCCGCGACAAGTGTCAGGAAAAACGCTTAGGGTGGGACACTTTCCAAATCATGAAAATTCCGTTTCTTTCCTCTGCGGCCGCTGTGGTTCTCTGCACTGCGGTTTCTGTTTCTGCCGAAGTCACTCTGAAGATCGGGGATGCGGCACCGGCGCTCAAGACAGGCAAGTGGGTGCAGGGCGAGCCGGTCAAGGCGTTCGAGAAGGACACGGTGTACGTGGTTGAATTCTGGGCGACCTGGTGTGGTCCGTGCCGCGCAACGATTCCGCATCTCGACGAACTGCATGAGGAATGGAAGGAGAAGGGCGTTGTGTTCATTGGTCAGGACTGCTGGGAGCGGGAAGAGGACAAGGTGGAGCCCTTTGTGAAGGAGATGGGAGAGAAGATGTCCTATCGTGTCGCGATGGACGACAAGAGCGAGGTGGAGAAGGGCTATATGGCAGTGAACTGGATGCAGGCAGCGGGCCAGAATGGGATCCCCAGTGCCTTTGTGGTGGGCAAGGACGGGAAGATCGCGTGGATCGGGCATCCGGCTGGTCTGAAGAGCGAAACGCTCGGAGAGATCGTGGCAGGCACCTTTGATGTGGCCAAGTACCAGGCGGAGAAGGCCAAGGAAGATGAAGGCCGGGCCCGCATGCAGAAGCACATGACGGCGATCAACGAAGCAGCCCGCGCCAAGGACTGGGACAAGGTGACGACCGAGCTTGATGCGATGGAGAAAGAGGATCCGGCGATGGCTGAGCGGCTGCTGGGGATGCGCCTGCAGGTGGCGGTGGACAAGGGAGATTCCGAAGGAGCGCTCAAGCATGCCGCGAAGCTGGCGGATTCGCCGATGGGTAAGAATGGCCAATACCTGGCATCGGTGGCGCGCCAGCTCATCGGGATGAAGGAGGCGCCCAAGGAAGTGGTGACCAAGGCATCGGAACTGGTGGATCAGGCCATGGAGCTGACCAAGGGTGAGGATGCCATGACCTTGGAGGCGGCGGCGCGGGTGAAATTTGTTTCCGGGAGCAAGGACGAAGCGGTGGTGCTGGCCGAGAAGGCGCTGGAGAAGGCACCGGAGCAGGTCAGGCCGGTGCTCGAGCGGACGCTCAATGCGCTGAAGGAAGGCAAGCTGCCGTCGCTGCGTTGAGGGAGAAGCACCCTCAGGTTCTGGAACCGGCCGTGGGAGCCTATCCTGCGGCCGGTTCTGTGTTTTGCGGGCGATTGACTGACAGAGAGGACCTGGCCGGGCGTAGAAAAAATCACAAGCCGGGGACACCGAAGCCGGGAAAGTGGAATCATGGCCTTGGCCTGTCCGACCGCATTTGATTCAGATTCATGGACATGACAGCAGAGAGAGCATGGCGGGTGGTGGCCGTTGATTATGGTGAGGCCCGCATGGGATTGGCAGGCACCGATGCCCTTGGGGTGATGGCGCATCCGATTCAGACGATTCCGGCGCGCCCCTGGCTGGTGGCGGCAGAGAAGATTGCGGAAGTGGTCACCGGGCGGGGGGCGGATACTGTGGTGATCGGGCTGCCCGTGAGGATGGATGGAACCGAGGGTACGGTGGCGGCGAAGGTGCGGCGGTTCGCGGCCGAACTGGCGCGGCAGCTGCCGACCGGGGTGGAGATTACCTTTCAGGACGAGTATGGATCGACCATGGCAGCTGCCGAGCAGCTGCGGGTGGCGGGTCGGCGCAGCCGGAGTCATCGTCCGGTCATTGACCAGGTGGCCGCGGTGGTCATTCTCGAGGAATGGCTGGCGTCGCGCGGCGGATTGGCAGATGGTGGTGAATACAGGTAGACAAAGCGATTGCGGGGCAGGGAGGAGAGGCGCTACGCATAGGGAGAAATCTTATGCCTGAGTTGACAATCCTGGCCTTCAGTCAATTGACGAGCGAGTGGATTGCGGCGGCGATCCTCGTAGCGGTGTTTGCGTCGTTTGTGATGGAGCGGATTCCGCCCGAGGTGACGGCGCTGGCGGGGATGGTGGCGATGGTGCTGATGGGAATACTGCCGGTGGAGAAGGCGCTGGCGGCGTTTTCCAACGAGGCCGTGGTGATGGTGGCGGCGATGCTGGTGGTGTGCATGTCGCTGGAGCGGGCGGGTGTGCTGCAGCGGGTGGGTGAGTTCTATGAGCGGGTGGCAGGGGGCAGCCAGAGCCGGGGGCTGTGGGTTCTCATGCTGGTCTGCGGGGGCATCTCTGCGTTTCTGAACAACACATCGATTGTGATCATTTTTCTGCCGATTGTGATGTCGGTGTGCCGTCGGCAGTCGGTTCCGGCGTCGCGTGTGCTGATTCCCCTCTCGTTCGCGACGGTGGCTGGGGGGATGGTGACTCTGGTGGGGACATCGACGAATCTGGTGACGGCTGGCATTGCGAAGGGAGAAGGGGTGACGTTCAGCATGTTCGAGATTGCGCCGCTGGGTCTGGCGGTGATGGCCGTGACGCTGGTTTATCTGGCGGTGGCATCGCCGCGGTTGCTGCCCGACCGCGTGGCGCTGTCGCAGTTGCTCGAGGAGACACAGTCGCGTGAGTACCTCACGAGGGCATTTGTATCCGAGGGCCCGGCGCTCGCGGGTAAACTGTATGCGGAGACGCCGCTGGCGCGGCTGCGGGGGATACGGCTGATTGATGTGATCCGGGGTGGGGCGCTGCTGGATCTGCCGCTGGGTGAGTTGCGGCTGGAGGCGGGAGATCAGTTGATTCTGAAGGGACGGCTGGAAGATGTGATGAACGTGCGGGCTACGGATGGTCTGGCCCTGACGCGCCACGACGGGGCGCTTGGGCTGGAGCAGATCAAAACGGAGAAAGCCGTGCTCATGGAAGCGGTGCTGGGGCCAGGGTCGACGCTGCTGCACAAGAGCATCCGGCAGCTGAATTTCCGTCAGCGGTACGGGGTGATCATTCTGGCGGTGCATCGGATGGGAGTGAATCTGCGGGAGCGGTTCGAGGACATGAGATTTCTGATGGGAGACACGCTGCTGCTGGAGGGTCCGGCCGAGCAGATGAATCAGTTATTCCGGGAGCGGGGTTTCATCAATCTGACGAAGCCGAAGGACACGCGGCCGAGGCGCAACAAGGCGTGGGTGGCGGGATTGATCATGGCGGGTGTGTGTGTGGCCGGAGCGCTGGCGGAGATGGAAGCGGACGATGGTGTTCCGCCGGGCAAGCCGGGACCGGTGGTTGCAGCGGTGCGCGGGCCGCTGCAGGCAGCGCTGGCGGCGCAGGGGCTGGAACCAGCGGGTGAAGCCGAGGTGAAGCGGGCCGTGCGGCCACTGGTGGAGCGGGAACGGGAGACCATGCTCACGAGGCTGGGGTTCCCGGCGCTGGGATTTGGTCTGGTGGCACTGACCGGGGCACTGCTCTGTGTCTTCTTCCGCTGCATTGACATGGCTGAGGTGTATGAGGCGATGGAGTGGCGGATTCTGCTGATGATTGTGGGAACCGTGGGAATCGGGTCCGGGCTGAAGGAGTGTGGAGTGGCGGATACCCTTGCGGCTGGGATCGTGCGGAGCTTTCAGTCGATGGGGCCGTGGGTGGTCCTGTCGGTGGTGTATCTGATCTCCGTGATCCTGACCGAGTTTCTGAGCAATGCGGCCGTGGCGGCGATTCTGACGCCGATTGCGATTCAGACGGCGCTGCAGCTGGGGGTGGATCCGAAGCCCTTTGCGGTGGCGGCGATGTTCGGATCGACGCTGGCATTTTCCACGCCGATCGGTTATCAGACCAATCTGCTGGTGTACAACGCGGCGGGGTATCGTTTCGGGGACTTTGCGAAGATCGGCATTCCGCTGACGATTCTGCTTTGGATTCTCTGTTCCCTGCTGATACCAGTCATCTGGCCACTCACGCCCCTGCGCTGAGAGCCGTCGGATTTTCAACCTGAACAACTGACCCTGAACCGCATGGAACTGCTGCAGAACGCCTGGTATTTTGTGACGCATCTCAAGGAATCTCTGGCCGGGTGGACGGGGGCGTATGGGAATCTGGTCTATGGGATTCTGTTTCTGATTGTGTTCTGCGAGACGGGGTTGGTGCTGATGCCGTTTCTGCCTGGTGATTCGCTGCTGTTCACGGCGGGTGCGCTGTGTGCGCCGGCGGGGGGTGGCAATCTGAGTCTGCTGTGGATCTGCGTGCTGCTGCCGGCTGCGGCCGTGCTGGGTGACACCGTGAATTACTGGGTGGGGAGGTATCTCGGGCCGAAGGTTTTCTCGCGGGAGAAGTCGATGCTCTTCAATACGGATGTGCTGCACCGAACGCAGTCGTACTACGATCGGCACGGGAAGAAGACCGTGATTCTGGCGCGGTTCATTCCGCTTGTGCGGACCTTTGCGCCGTTTGTGGCCGGGGTTGGCAAGATGCACTACCCGACGTTCCTCGCGTATGGGATTTTCGGGGCGTTCTTCTGGGTGATTGTCTGTGCGGGAGCGGGCTATCTGTTCGGGAATCTGCCGTTCGTGACCAGGCATTTCGAACTGATCATTCTCGCGGTGATCGGGGTGAGTCTGGCCCCGGCGGTCCTGGCGTGGCTTGGGGCGCGGGCGGAAGCGAAGAAGGCGCTGGCGCAGGTGGAGCGCCAGGACGAGGCTGGCCGCTGAGGAGCGCTTGTGCGGACCTGCTGGCGCGGCCGGATTCTCAGAACAGGTCCATCTGGGCCTGCTGGGTGACCGGGCCGTCGATGTCCGTGGCGCTCGCGGGGCGGCGCGGGCGGCGGCGGGCAGCTGAGGAATCCTCGCTGCTGGCTGCGGTGGCGGGATCCGGCTGCGGGCTGCCTTTTTCGAGTTTGGCGAGGATTTCGCGGGCGCGGTCGATGATGGGCTGGGGGAGTCCGGCCAGTCGGGCGACCTGGATGCCGTAGCTTTTGTCGGCGGCACCCGGAACGATTTTCCGGAGGAAGATGATGCGGTCGTTCCACTCGCGGACGGCGACATTGGCATTGCGGACGCAGGGCCGCCGTGCCGCGAGGGCGGTGAGTTCGTGGTAGTGGGTGGCGAAGATGGTGCGGCACTGAATTTCGTCGCAGAGGTGTTCCGCGACCGACCATGCGATGGCGAGACCGTCGAAGGTGGCGGTGCCGCGGCCGATTTCGTCGAGGATGACGAGGCTGCGGCTGGTGGCGTTGTTGAGGATGGCGGCGGTTTCGTTCATTTCGACCATGAAGGTCGATTGGCCACGGGAGAGGTCATCGCTGGCTCCGACGCGGGTGAAGATGCGGTCGACGAGACCGATCTCCGCGTGGGCGGCGGGCAGGAAGCTGCCGGTCTGGGCCATCAGGGTGAGAAGGGCGATCTGACGGATGTAGGTGGATTTACCGGCCATGTTCGGGCCGGTGAGGATGATGAGTCTGTTCTCGGCGGGTTCGAGGAGGACGTCATTGGGAACGAATTTCTCCTCGGTGAGATTCTGATCGAGGACGGGGTGGCGACCGTCCCTGATGTAGAGGTTGAGGGAATGGTTGAGGAGGGGGCGGCAGTAATGGAAGAGCCGCGCCGTTTCCGCGAGGCTGGCGAGGACATCGGTGACCGCGAGGGCGGCGGCGGCGGCCTGGATGGCATCCATGTGCTGGAGGATGCGGCTGCGGATCGACTGGAACTCCTCGTGTTCCAGCCGTTTCGCGCGTTCATCCGCTCCGAGGATGCGGTCCTCCATCTGTTTCAGTTCCGGGGTGATGAAGCGTTCGCCGGTGGCCGTGGTCTGCTTGCGCGTGTAATCATCCGGGACCTTCGCGAGGTTGGCCCTGGTGATTTCGATGAAGTAGCCGAAGACGGCGTTGAACTTGACCTTGAGGCTGCTGATGCCGGTGCGTTCGATTTCGCGGGTCTGGAGGTCGGCGATCCACTGTTTGCCCTCGGAGCTGGCGCGGCGGAGGTCATCCAGTTCCGGCAGCCAGCCGTCGCGGATCATGTTGCCGTCGCGGGTGGAGAGGGGTGGTTCGTCCGTGATGGATCGGCTGATGAGGTCATTGAGTTCCGGGAAGTCGGCGAGGGCAGGTTTCAGTGCATCGGCGAGGGGGAGACCGTGTCCGAGGGCCTCGAGCTGGTGGCGGATGGCGGGGACTTCGTGGAGAGAGCTGCCGAGCACCTGAACGTCGCGGGCATTGCCCGACTGATTGAGCCGGCCGAGGGTGCGTTCGATGTCGCGGATTTCGCGGAGGGTTTCCCGGGTTTTGGCGAGGATGAAGGGTTGCGCGATGAAGGCGGCGATCATGTCCTGCCTTGCGGTGAGGGGTTCCAGTTCCCGGAGAGGGTGGAGGATCCATTCGCGCAGGCGGCGGGCCCCCATGGGGGTGGCCGTGCGGTCGAGGGCCGCGAGGAGACAGTGTTCCGGGGAGGAACGGTGGGAAACGAGGTCGAGGTTGGCGCGGCTCGCGCTGTCGATGATGACCGTGTCCTCGCTGGAGGCGCGCTGGAGCCGGCGCAGGTGGCTCACGCTGCGGCGCAGGACATCCTTGAGATAATGGATGATGGCCCCTGCTGCGCAGGTGGCCGCGTGGCAGTCGGCGAAGCCGAAGCCGTCGAGCGACTGGACTTTGAAGTGGTCGAGGAGGACGTGGCGGGCCTGGTCGAGGAGGAAGGGCCATGGTTCCAGCGGGGTGGCGGCCGGGAGGTGTCCGAATTCCGCGGACTGATCTGTGCTGTGGAGGAGTTCGGCGGGCTGGAGCCGGTTGATTTCGTCGAGCAGGTCGGTCGCCGAGGAGAATTCAGCAGCGCGGAATTCCCCGGTGGTATGGTCCGCGAAAGCGAGGCCGAGGCCCTTGGGACCGGTGCGGAAGACAGCGGCGAGGAAGTTGTTCTGGCGGCTTTCGAGGAGAGAGAGGTCGATGATGGAGCCGGCCGAGATGACCTGGGAGATTTCGCGTTCGACGAGTTTGCCCGGGATGGGTTCCGTGGTCTGTTCGGCGATGGCCACGCGTTTGCCGGACTTGACGAGTTTACCGATGTAGCCTTCGGCGGCGTGGAATGGGACGCCGCACATGGGGATGTCGTTGCGGCGGGTGAGGGCGAGATTGAGGATTGCGGCCGCTGTTTTGGCATCGTCGAAGAACATCTCATAGAAGTCTCCGAGCCGGAAGAGCAGGATGACGTCGGCTGGCAGGGATCGCCGCATGGCGAGGTACTGCTTCATCATGGGGGTTTGTCCGGCGTCTGACATGGGTAGGGAGCAGAGCAGCTTGTACGGGAGAAATCAACCCGCGGCGGTGGTTCGCGGGCATGGATTCCGTGCTTGCCCGGAGGTTTCCGTCCGCCACGATGACAGCATGTTCCTGCGGACCTGGTTTCCGGCGCTCGCGGTCGTGGCCACAGTGGCGGCGGCTTTGGTATTCTCGTGGGAACGGGGGACGGTTCCAGCGATGATGGAGGGTGCGAATGAGGAACTGCTCGCGGATCTGCGGGATGCGGTGGAAGAGCGGGCGCGGAGCATTGCGGCCGGCGCGGTGCTGCCTGCCGAGGGTGAACCCGATGGAGTTCTGGATCCGGTGCCCGCCGTGGGGGATCCGGATCGGTTTCTGATGCAGATGATCCGGCGGAAGGATGCGGTGACGGGGGAACTGGTGATGGATGGCTATTTTGCGGGGCGGTCTGCGAATCCGCGGAATAACCGGTTTCTGGACGCCTACGGGCGGGAGATGCGGCATGAAGTGGAGGCCGGGAAGTACCGTGCCGTCAGTGCCGGAGCGGATGGCGTGTTCGGGACGGCGGACGATCAGTCGTCCGACGGGGCGAGGTCGCGTTTTCAGGAGAAGCTCAAGGAGCCGAAGAAGAAGAAAGCGGCGGAGCCCGGGAAACCGGTGGAAGCGGCCCGGGAAACGCCGGTGCCACCGGCTGGTTCAGGCGAAACCCCGAAGTGATTTATGAAGCAGTATCATGATTTGCTGAGGCACGTGCTGGAGCATGGGAAGCGGCGCAGCGACCGCACGGGCACGGGAACGATTTCGGCATTCGGGGCGCAGTCGCGGTACCGTCTCGCCGACGGTTTTCCCCTCGTGACGACCAAGAAGCTGCATGTGCGTTCGATCATTCACGAACTCCTGTGGTTTGTGGCGGGCGACACCAATATCCGGTATCTGCGGGAGAATGGGGTAAGGATCTGGGATGAGTGGGCGGATGCGGATGGTGAGCTGGGGCCGGTTTATGGGAAGCAGTGGCGGCGGTGGGAGGGGCCTGATGGCAGAGTCATCGATCAGCTCGCGGGCGTGGTGCGTGACATCCGGGAGCGTCCCGACAGCCGACGGCTTATCGTAAGTGCGTGGAACCCGGCCGACGTGCCGAAGATGGCGCTGCCGCCCTGTCACACGCTGTTTCAGTTCTATGTTGACCTTGAGGAGAGGACGCTGAGCTGCCAGCTGTATCAACGGAGTGCGGATCTTTTTCTGGGAGTGCCGTTCAATGTGGCGAGCTATGCGCTGCTGACGATGATGGTGGCACAGGTGACCGGTCTGCGTCCCGGGGATTTCGTGCACACGTTCGGGGATCTGCATATCTATGTGAATCACCTTGAACAGGTACGGGAGCAGTTGTCGCGCGAGCCGCGGCCGCTGCCGGTGATGCGGTTGCATCCGGAGCGGCGGGAGTTGGAGGAATTCCGGTACGAGGATTTTCAGCTGGAAGGCTATGATCCATGGCCGGCGATCCGTGGGGAGGTGGCCGTATGAGCGGGGTGTGGCATGCGGTGGTGGCGATGGCCGGGAACCGGGTGATCGGTGCCGGGGGAGTGATGCCGTGGCACGTGCCCGAGGATCTGAAATTCTTCCGCCGCCTCACGCTGGGGCATCCGATTGTGATGGGACGGAAGACATGGGAATCGCTTGGCCGCCCGCTGCCGGGGCGGCGCAATGTGGTGCTGAGCCGGACCCTTGGCCCGGTGGAGGGAGCTGAGGTGGTGCCTGATGTGGCGGCGCTGGAGGCACTTGGTCTGGTGGGCGATGTTTATGTGATTGGCGGGGCGGAGATTTTCCGTCTGCTGCTGCCGCGGTGTGCATCGGTGTATGTGACCCTGCTGGAGCAGCGGCCGGAAGGGGACACCTTCATGCCTGCCTTCGAAGAGGATTTCCCTCAGGTGACCGTGCTGAATGCGATGCCCGGGGTGGCGGAGTGGCGGCAGTACCGGCGGCACTGAGGGTGGAAGCAGCGTGACGACGGCATCGCGCCGGGGTTTTCGGGATGATGCCAATCCCATCGGAAACGTGGACCGCGAGAGTGCAGCCGCCGGCGTGAGGAGCACTGCGGCCGCCGCATGGCCTTCACCGCCAGTCCGGGTGGTGGTGACGTGAACGGAAGGCATCGGAGCTTCCGTAGGTAGGAACATGAAAGGTTCTGCTGCAGGAATGGGCGGCTCGCTGCTGCTGCTGGTGTTTTCCGTAAGGGGAGAGGAAGCCGGGCTGGTGGCTGAGTGGAAAGAGGTGGTTCCGGGAGTGAGCCACGGGAGTTTTGCGCTGACGGAACCACGGCTGATCCGGGCGGAAGTGCTGCGGGTGGATCTGACGGCACCGGGTTTGTCGCTGGTGACGACTGGGGACAACGGAGCGCAGCCGGATGAGACCGATGCAGTGGTGACGAGTGAATTTCTGCGCAAGGAGGGGTGTGTGGCGGCGGTCAATGCGGCTCCGTTCAGCCGGGTGTACAAGGAACCGGGCGGGCCCGAGGACGTGCATGGGTTGATGATGCGGGAAGGCCGGGTGATTTCACCGGCGGATGGTCGGCCCTGCCTGGCCTTTGACCGGGAGAACCGGGGGTCGGTGCACGATGCGGATCATGACGCGGCGAAGACAGCAGTGACGGCGGTTTCCGGTTTTGCGGTGATTCTGCGCGATGGCGCGGTTGTGGGGCGCGACCGCAATCTGCATCCGCGGACCGGGGCGGGGGTTTCTGCCGATGGCCGGACCCTGTGGCTGCTGGTGGTCGATGGACGGCAGAAGACGTGGAGCGGAGGCTGCACGACGCCCGAGATGGCGGTCTGGCTGAAGCGGTTGGGGGCCGATGACGCCATCAATCTGGATGGCGGCGGAACCACCACGATGGTGATTGCCGGCAAGGATGGTGACGAGGGGAAGGTCAAGGTTGTGAATCGTCCGATTCACCTTGGCATACCCGGCCGCGAGCGTCCCTCCGGCAGTCATCTGG
This sequence comes from Verrucomicrobiales bacterium, assembly GCA_044239025.1. Taxonomy (GTDB): domain Bacteria; phylum Verrucomicrobiota; class Verrucomicrobiia; order Verrucomicrobiales; family V1-33; genus V1-33. Next base: position 11,410 of record JBIICE010000015.1, on the reverse strand, counting down.
GGATCCGCGTGAAACCGTCCGGGCGCTGAGGCGGCCGCGGCGGTTTGCTTGCTGGGGAATGGTTGTCTGGCGCTGGATCAGTCCGTGTGGGCGGCGATCCATGATTTCCAGCGCTGACCGAAGGCTGTGATGGTGAAATCCAAGAGGTAGCGTTGGCGGTTGGCCGACCCCATGGCGAGGCGGCGCTGCGGGTCCCCGGCGAGCCGGAGGATGGCATCCGCGAGGGCGTCCGCGTTCTGCGGCGGCACGATGAAGCCGCCGTCGCCGTGGGAGAAGGCGTCCGGGACGCCACCGACGTCCGTGGCGACGATGGGGAGACCTGCGGCCATGGCTTCGAGGATCGAGAGTGGAAAGGCCTCATGGAACGAGGGGAAGGCGAAGATGTCGGCGTCGGCGAGCGCCTGCCATTTGGCATCGTCGTAGACCGGGCCGGCGAAGCGGATACGGCCGTCGGCATTGTCGCTGGCGATGGTGCGGTGGATGTCGTCGTCGATCAGGCCGAAGGCGGGTCGGCCATGGAAGATGAATTCGATGGTGGGATGCTGGCGGCAGACGTGGCGGGCCGCTTCGAGAAGTATCTGCCAACCCTTGGCCTGCTCGAGATTACTCAGGTAGAGGACACGGACCGGAGCATCGGCGGGCCGCTGGCGCGGCGGGAGCGGTGCCGGGATGCCATTGGGGATCGCGTCCACCCGGGCCGCATCGATCCATGAAGGGAGGTAGGATTTGAGCCGTGGGGAGACGACGAGGAAGCGGCGGCAGCGCTTGAGCGTGGCGCGGGCCAACCAGCGGGCGGGGGCCGGGAGGGAATCGTAGTGCATGGCCCGGAAGTCCATATGGAGCCACGCGTCGGGCGGTTTCCGGAGGATGAGGGAGCACCACCAGATGAAGACGGCATCCTTGAGGAACGGTCTGAAGTGGAAGGTGGGGGTGAGCACGATGGCGTCGATTCCGCCCGCGAGGCGGTGACGCAGCATGGCGAGGCAGTAGCGGGGAATGCGGAGCAGTTTCGCGAACCGGAATTTCTGCATGTCCGCGAGGCTCGCTGCGAATCGCGAATCGACATGCAGGATGGCGAGGGAAGGGTCGCCTGCGGTTTCATCGAGAAGGTACTGCATCGCGAGGGCACCACCATGGACTGGTGGCGGCACCGGTGCCACGAAGAGGACGCATTTCCGGCCCGCGCGCATGGGAATGGGTTGGCGGGCTTCAACCGTCCGACCGCCAGAGCAGCGCAGTGGCCGGTGGAACCTGATCGGTCGAGAGAGTGCGTCTGCGCAGACTGGTGAACGAGGGGCGCACCGTTGAGGTGGCGACCAGATCGATGGCGGCGCGGAACGGGGACTCCTTCGGAATTCCGGTGGCGAGGCGGTTGATGCAGAGGACGGATTCCGGCCAGAGCGAGACCGCGCGCTTCAGAAGTTCCGTGGTCTGGGCGGAGTCGTTGCGTTGCGCCGCCTGAAACGCGCCGAGGAGGAGGTCGAGTGCTTCCGTTTCTCCGGCGGCCGGGGTCACTGGCGGCCCTTCGAAGGCGAGCCGGGCAGCGGCCACGGCGAGGTTCGGGCGGGCGGGAGCGGCCCGCAGGCCTACGGCGAGAATGGCTTTGGCCTTCGTATCCGTGTTGGAAGTAAACTCACCGGACTGAAGCCAGCGGCTCGCAATCTCCGCGAGGGCAGCGGAGCGGACTGGTTCCTCCGACTCCGGGGCATCCGAGGCGAGTTGCCATGCCGTCTGCCAGTTTCCGCTGAGGAAGTGAGCGGCGGCCTTTTCGGTCGCCGAGGGTGGTGGATTGGCCGTGTCTGCGAGCAGCGGGCTGAGCAGTTGGTCGCGCAGGGCGGTGTCCTGGCGGGCGTGGGCGGCGATGGCGGCCAGCAGGGAGGCCTGATGCGAGGAAGCGGCCAGTTCCCTGAGTTTGGGGAGGGCGGCATCGGTGTTCCCGCAGACGACCGCGAGCCATGCGGTCGTGAGGGGATCGTCCTGCGGGAGCTGGGTCCTTGCCGCCGCAATTTCCCGCCATTCGTCCTGCGAGAGCCGTCCGAAGAGGACCCATGGCGCGAGGAAAGGAGCGGTTGGTGGTGAGTCGGGCGCGGCAGCGAAGCGCTTGAAGCGGGCGACACCCTCGCGGTGCCACCGGGTGGAATCGTCGCGCAGCTGGAATTCCGAGGCGAGGAGGGCGAGTGCTTCGAGGGTCCGTCCTTCGCGGCCCAGGTTGGCAGGATCGGTGCCCGGAGATGCCATGCGGGCGTGGATCATGGCGGCGCGGTAGTCCGGTTCCGGCGACAGCAGGAACGCCGCGGCGGAGTCGGGATCGACCGAAGCTTCAAATTTTTCCGAGCTGTCCGGAAGAATGAGCGGGAGGGAAGCGACGCTGAGAGCGACGATTGCCGAGGGAGCCGCGAGGAGGATGCGGTCCCATGCAAGTCGGGGTTTGGCGGTGGGAGCTTTCACGCTGGGGGGATGAGACCGTGCTGGCGGAGCTGGCCGATGAGTTGGGAATGGGCGTTCAGGAAGAGGCGGTGCAGGGCTTCGGAGTTCTCCTTCGTGGCACCCTCCGTGCCGGTCCAGAAGCATTGGACGCGGAAGGTGGTGTTCATGTCCATGGAGTCGCGGAAGCGTTCCGAGAAGGTGCCGGTGAGCGCATTGTTCTCGACGAAATTCCCTTTGGAGTCGACGGTGCTGACGATGAGGAGACCGTGCTCATCGGCGCGGCGCTGGAGTTCGCTGCGGACGGCGTCACCGGGGAACGAGCCGAGCGGGATGGGGATGCGGCTGACCCGTTCCCAGCCGCTGCCCCCGTAGCAGATGGAGACGTCGTGGTAGCCATGGAAGGGGTAATCGAGGGCGACGACCGCCATTTCATTGCCCCTGCGGAAGCGCCAGATGCGGCTGCGCACTCCGGAGGTTTCCACATTGGTCGGATCCTCCGGATTTTCCGGGACGATTTCCCAGGTATCGAGCGAGGAGGGCAGGGAGAAGACCGTGGGCTGCGGGAGGTGCTCGAGATTCTCGCTGGCGGCGAGGCCCCGCGAAGTCGCGGCGTACATGAATGGCAGGTTTCCGATCCCGAGGATGGCAGTGACTGCGAGAATGGGCAGCCACGGACGGGAGGGGCCTTGCGGGGATGGGGTGGCCGTGTGTGGCGCGATGGGGGCGTCGTCCGGCGGCCGGCTGATCAGTTGGAGGAGGTTATCGAGGCTGACGATGAGGAAGAGGCAGAGGGCGATGACGCAGAGTCCGACGAATTCGTGAGGGAAGGGGACTTTGAAGAGGTCGATTCCGGTGTGCTGGAGAAGGAGGCTGCCTCCGGCGATGCGGGCGGTATTTCCAGCGAAGACGAAGACGAGGGAAAGCGGCAGAGTGATGGCGAGCCACCACAGGGGGCGGCGCATCCAGAGGTGGTAGAAGAAAGCGGCGGCGGCGACGGAGAGGGTGGAATTGATGCCGGCGCAGGCCTCCTCGACCATGATTTCGCGTATCGGGAGGTCGAGGATGTTGCCGTTGCGGATGTGGAAGGTATCGGCGGCGTTGAGTATCCGGCTGGACCATTCGACGGCCTGGGACCGCAGCCATCGGGTCAGTTCCTGTTCCATTCCGAAGGGTGGAGGAATGATGATGGCCAGCATGGTGAGCGCCGGGGCGTAGGCGCGCAGTCTGGCGAAGCCGCCCGTGGACCATGCGAGGGCGATGGCGGCGGCGAAGAAGGCGATCATGCCGACCCAGGGGGAGCGGAGCAGAATCGAGGTGGCGGCGAGGGCGAGGGGTGGCAGCCAGAGGAGGGCTTTGAGAAAGAGGCCGATGGGTTGCGCCGATGGCCCGGGGTCGTCTTCCGAGCGGGCGCGGATGGCGAGGAGGATGCCGCCGGCGATGGCGAGAGGGAAGAACTGATAGGGCTCACGCAGCCAGAGGTTCCTGAAGAACCGCACGAAGAGCGGGAGCAGGAGGGCGAGACAGGCTGCGATCGGCAGCCATGGCGCGGCGGAGAGGTTCCTTGAGGGGGCGGAGGCGGCGGTGGCCATACGTAAATGAAATGCTGAGCTTGGTTAGCGTGGTTCGCCCGGAAGGGCGGTTGGCCGGGGAAATCCGCTGGCGGGTTCTGCCGGGGCGGGGCCTGGTTCTGCCGGGTTTGGATCCGCAGGATGGGGTGGCGGCGATGGTTCCGTCCTCGGGGTGGCGGCCGGACTGGTGGGGCGTGGGTTGACAGGGACCTGGGTGCTGAGGGGACGGGCGCCTGGTTCGGCGCTGTCCTCGGCGATGGCGAGTGCTCCGCGGGGGCCGGGGCGCATCCAGACAGCGCGGAGAACGCGGCCGGTTTTGTTGGAGATGGCGATGGTTCCGAGGGCAACGCCGTCGCTCGTGCGCAGCGTGAGGTCCCAGATGGGATCGTCGCTGAATTCCCGGCAGCGCAGGCGGTAATCGATGAAGTCGAATCCGATCCTTGCGATGCCCGCTTCGCGATCGGCGGCGCGGAAGGCCGCGCGGCTGTCCACCGTGACCTTGGCGAAGTCGAAGTAGCCTTCCGGAGCGCGGGTCGGGTAGAAATCCTTCGACGGTTTCGGGTCATCGACGCGCGGTCCGCGGATATTGTATTCCGAGAGTCTGGTGGGGCTGGCGGGGTCGTGGACGACAATGGTCCAGATGGCTGGGGTGGGGGCTCCGCGGGTGCCGCGGAGTTCGACGACCTGATTGAGCCGGGTCATGCCAGTGATGGCGCGAAAGGTGGAGGTGGCCTCCATGGCGCTTGCGGGAGGCGGGGGGCCGGGGGCAGGCAGCGGTGCGCCCGGAGGGTCCGGCTCAATCGGGGGCAATCCGGGAGGAAACTGGGCTGCGAGCGGGCCAGTGGCGGTGGCGAAGGTGGCGAGGAGAATGCTGCGGAAGTTCATGGTGGGGGCGTGGCGCGGGCGGCCGTAGGCTGTCAGGGAGACTCGTGACTGAAGGCGTCGGTGACGCCCCAGTGGTTGACCTGGCTGAGGCAGAATCCGGCGATGATTTCGTGCTGACCGTTGGCGTGGCGGAGGAAGAGAACAGCACCGTCGCGGCATTCGACGGAGTCGGCGGTGACCCACATCAGCTTCCCGTTATTGAGTTTGATGCCGAATCGCTTCATGGCGTGCTGGGTTTCCGTTCCGGGAAGGGCTTCAGGATCATGGTTCCGCGGGCGGGGGTTGTCAATGTGAGGGCGGGGTGGGTTCCTCGAGCCTGCCGAGGCGGCTGAGGCCCGGGGCGGCGGCAAGGAGCGACTGGGTGTAGGGGTGCCGGGGATGGGTCATGATGTCGGTGGCGCTGCCGGTTTCCACGATCTGGCCCGACTGCATGACGGCGACGTGGTCGGCGAGGAAGCGGACGACGCCGAGGTCATGGGAGATGAAGAGCATGGTGAGATCGAGGTCGCGGCGGAGGTCGAGCAGCAGGTTGAGGATCTGGCTCTGAATGGAGACATCGAGTGCGCTGACCGGTTCGTCCGCGAGGAGCAGTCTGGGCTGGGGTGCGAGAGCGCGGGCGATGGCGATGCGCTGGCGCTGCCCACCGGAGAATTCGTGCGGGTATCTGGCTGCGGCGGAGGTGGCGAGACCGACCCGTTCCATGAGGGTGGCGACTTCCCGGTGGAGATCCGGGCCGTTCAGCTGGGGTCGTCTCGCGGTGATGGCTTCGGCGAGGGTACTGAAGATGGTGAGGCGGGGGTTGAGGGAGGCGTAGGGGTCCTGGAAGACCATCTGGAAGTCGAGTCGGGCGCGGCGCAGGTCCGCGGCCGAAAGGGCCGAGAGGTCGCGGTTTTCCAGGAGAATGCGGCCCGAGGTGAGCGGTTGGAGCTGCATGATGGCGCGGCTCAGCGTGGTTTTGCCGCATCCGGATTCACCGACGAGCCCGAGGATTTCGCTGCGGGCGATGGTGAGAGAAACGCCGTCGACCGCGCGGAAGGGTGGCGTGCTGGCAGCGAAGAACCCGCGGTGGCCAGGGAAGTGGACGTGGACGTTTTCGAGCTGGAGGAGAGGGGTCATGCGGCCCCCCTTTCGAGGCAGCCCGGGCAATTCTGAACAAAATGGCCGGGGGCGATTTCGACGAGTTCCGGGTCGTGATCCGTGAGGCAGCGGTGTCCGCCGACGGGATTGCGGGGGCGGAAGGCGCAACCGGGGGTCAGGCGGGCGAGGTCCGGCGGCGTGCCCGGGATGGTGTGGAGGACGGCCCCTTTGGGCTGGAGGGCCGGGACGCTGCGCATGAGGGCGCGGGTGTAGGCGTGGCGGGGGGACTGGAAGAGAGTTTCCACGGGGGCTGATTCGACGATGCGGCCGGCGTACATGACGTGGACGTGGTCGCAGGTTTCCGAGACCACGGCGAGGTCGTGGGTGACCAGAATGACAGCAGTGCCGAGGGCGCGCTGACGTTCACGGATGAGGTCGAGGACCTGTTTCTGGATGGTGACGTCGAGGGCGGTGGTGGGTTCGTCCGCGATGAGGAGTTCCGGTCTGGTGATGAGGGCCATGGCGATCATGACGCGCTGGCGCATGCCGCCCGAGAATTCGTGGGGGTACTGGCGCAGGCGTTCCTCCGGGTTGCGGATGCCGACCGAGGCGAGGGCTTCGATGGCGCGCGGTTCGGCGTCGCGGCGGCTGAGCCCTTCGTGGATCCGGAGAGGTTCAGTGATCTGGGAACCGATGCGCAGGCATGGGTTGAGCGACGTCATGGGGTCCTGAAAGATCATGCTGATGCGGCGGCCGCGGATGCGGCGCAGTTCCGGTTCCTTCAGGCGGAGGAGATCCTGACCACCGAAAAGGGCCGAGCCTCCTTCGATGCGTGCCGGGGGCGACGGCAGGAGGCCGAGGAGCGCGAAGCAGGTGACGGATTTGCCCGAGCCGGATTCCCCGACGATGCCGACGGTGGCGCCTCTGGGGACGGAGAGCGAGACGCCCGACACGGCGCGGACGATGCCGTTCCTTGTGTGGAAGGCGACACGGAGATTGCTGACGTCGAGGATGGGCATGGGCCTTGTCCGGCAGGACCGGGAAACGTGCAGATGCCACTGGGAAGGGTCGGCTGCCACCGGAATTGCAGGGGAGGGTGCCATGGCGTGGAAGAGCGGGAAATCGTCCCTGCGGGCAAAGATCGGGCTTTATTCGGGCGCGGGGCCGGGCAGAATCCGGCGATTGGCGGGGGCCGTTTCCGGACCCCGCGAGATCTGACGCCAACCATTCCCTGATTCTCATGAAACCGATGCTCTGTCTGACTTCGCTGCTGGCCCTTCCGGTACTGGTGGGTGCCCAGGAATCTCCCGTGGTGCCCGTGTGGCCGCACGAGGCCAGCGATCTGAAGCCGGATCCCAAGATTGTGTTCGGGCGCCTGCCGAATGGACTGCGGTATCAGATTCTGCCGCATGCGGAGCCTCCGAAGCGGGTGAGTCTGCGGCTGCACCTTGAGGCCGGTTCGCTCATGGAGGAAGACGATCAGCAGGGCCTGGCGCATTTTCTTGAGCATATGGCGTTCAATGGGACGAAGAACTACCCGGCGGGAGAGATGGTGGAATTCTTTCAGCGCCTCGGCATGGCCTTCGGTGCCGACACCAATGCGCACACCTCCTTTGATGAGACCGTGTACAAGCTCGAACTGCCCGAAGGCAATGCCGACCTGATGAAGCGCGGGATGCTGTTTCTGCGGGATGTGGCCGACGGGATGATCATCGGACCGCAGGAACTCGAGAAGGAGCGCGGCGTCATCATCAGCGAGAAGAAGGCGCGGGACAGCGTGGAATTCCGGAGCATGATCGAGGGATTCAAGTTCAGTCTGCCGGATTCGCTGGTGCCGCGGCGGCTGCCCATCGGCACGGAGGACGTGATTCAGAAGGCTCCGCGGCAGCGCTTTGTGGACTTCTACCGTCGCTGGTACCGTCCTGACCTGATGACTGTGATTGTGGCTGGTGACGTGCAGCCCGAGGCATGGAAAGCGGCCATTGTCAGTCAGTTTTCCGACCTGAAGGCACCGGCGCTGCCTGCGAAGAAGCCGGACACTGGACCCGTGAAGACCGGGCAGGGACTGCAGGTGAAGCTGCATACGGAAAAGGAAGCCGGGCAGGTGACCATCGGGATCGACACGAACCGGCCATCGCGGAAGCGGGGCGACAGCAAGGCGACGCGCCGCGAGAAGATGATCCGGAGCCTGGCCGATGCCATGCTGAACCGGAGATTCGAGATCGGGGCGAAGAAACCCGAGGCTCCGTTTCTGGCGGCCGAGTCCGGTCACGAGGACTGGATGCGTTACGTGGAGAGTGCGACGGTGCAGGCGCTCGCGAAGCCCGAGAACTGGGACCGTGCGCTCATGGCGGCCGAGCAGGAACTCCGGCGGGCGGTGCAGCATGGTTTCACGAAGGCCGAACTCGCCGAAGCAGCCGCCAATCTTGCCACCGCGGCGGAAAATGCGGCGCGCCAGGCTCCCACGCGCAAGTCGCGGGAACTCGCCGATGCGCTGTCGCGTTCCGTTTCCGAGCAGGAAGTATTTCTGCATCCGGACGATGCGGCGGCGTGGGTGCGGGCCGAACTGGCCACGGTGACCCCCGAGCTTTGTCATGAGGCGCTGCGGAGCGACTGGACGTCCGACGACATCCGGATTTTCATCACGGGGAATCTCCAGCTGGAAAATGCACCGAAGCAGATCACGGACACCTGGAACACGAGTCGGGCGAAGGAAGTCGCGGCACCCGAGGAATCGTCCGAGTCAGCCTTTGCCTACACGGATTTCGGAGCGGCCGGCGCGGTGAAGGAGCGGAAGGAAGTGGCGGATCTGGGGATCACACAGCTGACCTTTGCCAACGGCGTGCGGCTGAACATCCGGAAGACCGATTTCAAGAAAGACGTCATCGAGGTGGCCGCGTCGTTTGGCGACGGGAGACTGACGCTGCCGAAGGACCAGCCCGGTCTGGCGCTCTTCACGAGGATGAACTTCGGGGCCGGTGGCCTTGAGAAGCACAGTATCGATGACCTGCAGCGGATCCTCGCGGGACGGACGGTCGATATCAATTTCAGCATCGGCGATGACAGCTTTGGTTTTGCGGGGCAGACGAACCGCAGCGACCTGCTGCTGCAGTTTCAGTTGCTCGCGGCCTCGCTCGCATCGCCCGGATGGCGGCCCGATGGACTGAGCCGGTTCCAGGCGAGTCTGCCTGCGATCTACAACCAGGTCGAGCACACGCCCGAGGGCATTCTGCAGGCCAGGGTCGATGCCTTCACCCATGGGAACGATTACCGGTTTGTCTTTCCGGAGCAGGAAGAACTGGCCGCCCGCACCATTGACGAGATGAAAGCGTGGCTGGGGCCGGCCCTTGCATCCGGCTATCTGGAGATCGGGGTGGTGGGCGATCTGGACGTGGATGAAGTGGTGCGTGCGGCTGCTGCCACGGTGGGGGCGCTGCCGTCGCGGGCGGCCGAACGCAGCGCTCACGCTGATCTGCGGAAGGTCAGTTTCCCGGCAAAGGTTCCGGTCCAGGAATGGAAGTTCAGTTCCAGGATTCCCAAGAGCAATGTGCTCGTGTACTGGCCGACGACGGACCGGCGCAGCGACGTGAAGCTTTCGCGGAAGCTGTCCCTGCTCGCGGAAGTCTTTTCCGACCGGGTCCGCAAGAAGGTGCGGGAAGAACTGGGCGACAGCTACAGCCCGGATGTGGCGAGCATGATGAGCGACACGTGGGACGGCTACGGACAAATCATGGCCATGATGGTGGCTGATGCGAAGGACGCGGCCAAGCTTGGAGCGATTGCCCGGGAGATCGGCGGGGAACTGGCGGCCAAGGGGGCCACAGCCGATGAACTGGACCGGGCGCGCAAGCCGATCCTGACCATGCTCGAGGAACAGAGGCGCAGCAATGCCTACTGGCTGGGCACGGTGGTGCTGCCGTCGCAGTCACGCCCCGAGCGGCTCGACTGGGCGCGCACCATGATGGATGACTTCAAATCCGTGACCCTGCAGGAACTCAATGCGCTCGCTGCGAAGTATCTCGGCGCGGATGCCGATTCCACCGTGGTGCGCGTAGTGGCGACCCCCGGAGAAGCGGAGAAGCCGTCGAAGCCGTCGAACTGATCAGCGGGGCCCTGCTGTCATGAAACGCTCGTTGCCTGCGCTGCTCCTGTGGCTGTCGGTGGGCCTGCTGGCTGCGGGGCCTCCCAACGTTCTCTTTCTGGCCGCTGACGATCTGAATGACTGGCTGGGCTGTCTCGGCGGGCATCCGCAGGTAAAGACGCCGCACCTTGATGCGCTGGCGGCGCGCGGCGTTGTCTTCCGCAATGCGCATTGTCAGTCGCCGCTGTGCAATCCGTCGCGCACCAGTGTTCTCCTTGGACTGCGGCCCTCGTTCAGCGGGATTCACGGGCTGCAGCCCGGCGCGCGGAAAGTGGCAGCGCTCAAGGACCGCGCCAGTCTGCCGCAGGTCTTCCGCAAAGCCGGCTATCACACCTTCAGCTGCGGAAAGATCTGGCATGACGGCGCCCTCGACCGGCGGGAGATGGCTTTGGAATTCGACGCGGTGGGTCCGGCTCCCGGGATGCCGAGGTCACCGCAGCGGATTTCACGGTATCCATCGCCGATGGCCGTGATGGACTGGGGTCCGTTTCCAGCCACAGACGAGGAGAACGCCGATGCGAAGATTGCGGCGGCGGCCGTGGCGGCCCTGCGGTCGGCTCCTTCGGACCGTCCATTCTTCATCGCCTGTGGTTTCCGTCTGCCCCATGTGCCCTGCTTTGCCCCGCAGAAGTGGTTCGATCTCTATCCGGAGGAATCGCTCCAGATGCCCGCGGTGAAGGAAGACGACCGCACGGACACGCCGCCGTTTTCCTGGTTCCTGCACTGGAAGCTCCCCGAGCCGCGTCTGGCACCCCTGCGGCGTCATGCCGAATGGCGTCCACTGGTGCGCGCTTACCTCGCCTCGGTCAGCGCCATGGATGCCATGGCCGGGCGGGTTCTGGAGGCGCTCGAAGCCAGTGGCCGGTCGCGGGAAACGATTGTGGTCTTCTGGAGCGACCATGGCTGGCATCTGGGAGAGAAGCACATCACGGGCAAGAATTCCCTCTGGGAACGTTCCACCAGGGTTCCCCTCCTGCTGGCTGGCCCGGGCATTGCCGGGCGGGGACAGTGCGATCAACCCGCGGAACTGCTCGACATTTTTCCGACCCTTGTGGATCTCTGCGGGCTGACGGCTCCGGACGGACTCGCAGGCATTTCTCTGAGGCCGCAGCTGACCGATCCGGAGGCGGTGCGGACACGCCCGGCCATCACGTCCCACAACCAGGGCAATCACAGCGTGCGGGACCGCCACTGGCGCTACATCCGTTATGCGGACGGCAGCGAGGAACTCTACGATCTGCGCCGTGACCCGCACGAGTGGACGAACCTTGCAGGGCGTCCCGAGACCGAGGCGAAGCGCCGGGAACTGGCG
>JBIICE010000143.1:0-10725 GCA_044239025.1 Verrucomicrobiales bacterium | reverse complement strand
GTAATCGCCCAGGAAATTCACCACGAGCATCGCCAGCACCGTGTAGCCACGGAACTGATCGAGCGAGCGAAGGCGGACCGCTCCCGTTTCCCCGGCCCGCTTCATCGCGCCGCCGACTCATGCAGTTCCCCGAGCATCTGCACGGCCGACTCCACCAGTTGCTCGCCCGAGCCCGGTTCGACCCGCGCGCTTTCGGCTTCATAGGCCTTTTCCGCATAGCTGCGGCGGTCGGGCACATAGCCCACGCTGCCATTGGCAAGGGTCGTGATCAGGGTCCGCGCAAACGGCGAGCGCTTCTTGAGGGCCAGACCGAGTTCGCTGAAGACTTCGCCGGGCAAGGCCACCCATGCGATTTCGCGTCCCAGCGTGACCACCTGCACTTCGGCGGAAATCGGTTCGCCATGGAGTGGTTCGAGATCGAGCAGGCGGTTGGCGCGCACGAGGTCCATGAATCCCGGCGCTGGGGTGCGCTTTCCGTTCACCGTGAGCCTTGCCATTTCAGCGGCCTCGGGGCTGATGGCAGAGACGGCCAGCGGCACGCGCATTGATTTCATCTGAAGCGGGCCATCGGCGACCGTGCGTCGTTCCTTGTCCGCGCGCAGCAGAGCAGCGGCAACGAGCGTCCCGAGGCGGTGCGCTTCCTCGATCCCGCTCTGTCTGCGGGCCCATTGGACATCGATGTGATTGAGGTTTCCCGAGGCTCCATTGCCGTAGAGCACCACGCTGTCCTTGCCATGGTAGCCCGCGAGCAGCTTTGCGACGACACCAGGGTAATCCGCCGAAACCTTTGTGCCTCCCACCGTGTCGGGATGCATGGAGAAATTCGCATAGACCGCGAGCGCCGCAGCGTGATCACCCGGCGCGTGCGGCGGCTCGAAAAAGACTCCCTGAACTTCCGGATCCACCGGACCGCAGGGCAGCATCACGGCCGGATTCAGCTTCCCGGGATTCCATGCCACAGTGCCATCGCGCAGATAGAATCTCCGGCAGAACGAAGTGTCAGGACATTCCCCGGATGACACGGAAACCACCACGGGAGCCAGTCGGCCGGCGGCTTCCCGCACGCTCTCCACAATTTTCCCGGGCAATCCCGCGAGGTAGCGGCCATGCACGGAATCAGCCGAATCCGCAGGCGCATCAGGCGTCCGCAGCAGTCGCCCCGGCACGGGTCCGGTGTGCGCATGCGTCGCGGAAATCATCACATTTCCCCCGGAGAGCAGGCCGGCTGCGTCGACGCCCCTGCGCACCTCTTCCACCAGCGCCCGCGGCGCATCAATCAGGTCGAGCGTCACCATCGCCACCCGCACGCTGGCATCGTCCAGCACAAGAGCCGACGCATGAATGTCATCGATCACCCCGTCGCAGGCACGGTAATGATAGTACCCCGCCATGGCGGCCCCCGCCGGCGGACTGATGACCACGCGGGCCGCTCCTGCCCGCAGCCCGCCCATCACGGGTCCAGCCATCATCAGCAGCATCCAGCCCGCGGCGCAGTAGGTTTTCATGGCTCCACGGTACGATCGCGGACGGCCGCGCTTATCCCGGCATCACGACCGACTTTCCCGCAGACTTCAGCCAGCCGCGCGGCCTCGACCATGGTGTCGATTTCCTCCTGCGTCTTGTCGGGCCGCAGGGCGCGGATCCTTGGAAAGCGCAGCGCGTAGCCACTGTCGTGCCGCCCGCTCGGCTGAATGGAATCAAAGGTCACTTCCAGCACGGTATCGGGCACCACCAGACGCAACCGTCCGTCGATGCTCAGGGTCTGACGCGTGAAATGCTCGGTGAGCGCCTCCAGTTCGGCATCGGTGAGCCCGCTGTAGGCCTTGCCGATGTTGCGCAGCGATCCATCGCGTTCATCCCGCACCGCAAAGGTGAAATCGCTGAGCAGATGGCTGCGCTTGCCATGCCCCTGCTGCACTGCGGTCACGACCACATCGAGGCTGAGCGGCGACCGTTTGAGCTTGAGCCAGCTCTTTCCCCGGGTGCCGGCCGCGTAGGGACTTTCCGGGTCTTTGATGATCAGTCCCTCGAGCCCGGTCTCGCGGGCTTCCAGAAAGGCACGTTCCAGTCCGCTGCGGTCGATGGCGCGCCACACGGGAATCAAGCCGAACCGATCCGGCAGGCGCACGCTCGCGAGCCGTTCTCTCCGCTGCCGCAGCGGCACCCGCAGCAGGGACTCGCCATTGAGCCGCAGCAGATCGAAAACCACGCAGCGCACGGGGATCTCTTCTTCCAGAAACAGGTCGGGCCCGCTCCGCCCCAGCCGCTTCTGCAGGGCCCCGAAGTCGGCCCGCCCGCTCAGCCCGGGCGCAATGACCTCGGCATCGAGCACCACTTCGTCGCCCATCAGGCCCGCGGCGCGCACGAGTTCCGGAAACTGTCCGCTCACGTCCCGGAGGTCCCGCGAATAAATCGCGCACCGTCCCCCGGAAACATGCACCTGCGCCCGCACCCCATCGTGCTTCCCTTCCAGCCACAACCCATCGCTGCCCGAATCCATCCGATCCCAGACGGCTTCGAGGGATTCACCGGGACTCGCCAGCATGACCCTCACGGGCTGAAAGACCCGCATGCCGCATTCCCCGAGGCGGTCCGCCCGCGCGAGCACGGCCACCCTTGCCAGATCGCCACTCTGCATGTGTGCTTCCCGCAGGGCTTCGCCGGATACCCCGAAGGCATCGGCCACGGCTTCCTCCAGCAATCCTTCCCGGATTCCAAGCCGCGTGTCTCCCGTCAGGATCCTCACCAGACTCTGCGCCTCCCGCGGAGCCATGCCGCGGAAGGCCTCGGCCAGCAAAGCCACTTTCCCGGCCACTCCGGAGGCCCAGCGCAGCCGGTCAAAGAGTGCCTGTACTTCCCGGAGCGACCATTCCCGCGGCACGCTCTTTCCCTCGAGCACAATCCTCGCGGTTCTTCCGGCATCGTTCTGCACCCGCGAAACCGCCCGGTACTCGACCAGTGGAATCCCCGTCGCCATGAGCAATGCCTGACGGATCACAGCCGGCCCGGCCTGCAGTTCGGCGAGTTCTCCCCGCGTCTCGGCTGCACGGCCCGCCAGAAACCGCACCGCAATCGCCAGTTCCTCATCGGCCGCCATGCCCCGCAGCCATTGCGCCAGCTTCGCGGATTTCTCGCGTCGTCCGGCGAGGGACGCCACCTCATCGCAGCAATCCGCAAAACCCGCAAATTCCCCGGACGGCGCAGGACCGTCAACCTCGGTCACCGTTGCTTCCTCCCCGGCCCCCGGCAGCGGCAATTCCATCTGATCACTCCCCTGAAGCGACCACGCCTCCCAACCCATTCCGCGCAGCAGGGCGGAAAACTCCGCGGCTGGGCCGTGCGTCGCATACACGCGGCGCGGCCGCACCATTTCCACGAGCCGGACCAGATCCGGATAATCCGCGTGATCGCTCAGCGCAAAAACTTCGTCGCACTGATACTGAAACTTTGCGCCGCTCTGCAGCGCCCAGCCGCTCACCATGGCGGTGACCACCCTCCGGCGCCGCCGCAGCCATTGACCGCGCGCTGCGGAGGGCGGCACCACAAGGACCCGACCCTCCACACCGGGCTTCACTTCCTCCCATGCGGGCAACTGCCAGCCAAGGGCTTCGTAACTCCGGTTCATCCCAGCCACGGTCGCATGCACCGCCACCGGAACGGCCCCGCCCAGCAGCATCTGAATCTCCTGCGCTTTCCCCAGTGAGTATCCCATCAGCACCGGGGTTTCGCCCCGCCCGAGCGCAGCAGTGCACCAGTCGAGAATCTGCTGACGCACGACCCCGAAATCCGGAAAGCGGTACTGCGGCAACCCAAAGGTGCATTCCATGATGAGCACATCGGCCGCCACGGGACGCGCCGCCTCGCAGCTCAATCCCCCCCGCAGCTTGAAATCCCCGGTGTACAGCAGTGACGCCCCGTCGCGCAGCCGCGTCACCTGCACCATCGCACTGCCCAGCACATGCCCGGCCGGCACCAGCACAAATCGATGCCCGCCGCATTCCCAGCCTTCCTCCCAGCGCAGCGGCACGATCTCTCCCGTCACCCCGAACCGGTCCCGCAGCAGCCGCGCGGTCGGCTCGGAACAAACGGTCTGCGCATGCCGCGCCACATGGTCGCTGTGCGCATGCGTCACCACGGAACACTTCCCCCCACGGTGCCCATCCAGCCATACCCCGGCCTCGGGCAACTCAATGCCCGCACGGCTCGCCCGCACCACAATTCCTTCACTCAACATCGGCACGGACTACGCTTGCCGATCGCGCCGCGGATGGCAAAGGCTCTCTCTCCCTCATGTCTTCTTCCGATTCCTCTCCCGATTCGTCTGCTGATTCGTCTCCCGCCGAAATGGATGTCGGCCTGCAGCCGATCGATGCCTTCCTCACGTCGCACAGTTTTTCGAATCACGACATCGTGGCCGCCGCAGCGGGATCGGGGCTCACGCACAAGGTGGTCGCCAAGGCCCGCAAGGGCCGCGCCCTCACCGCCCGCGCCCAGAAGAAGCTCCTTGCCGCGGTCAGCACCCACTGCCGCAGCCAAGGGGTCACGGTACCGGGGATGCCCGACCTCTTCAATTACCGCGGCCGGTCCTGAGCGGACACGCTACGGCAAAACGGACACGACAGCGGCCGTGGCGCGGGCTTCCTTCCCTCCCATGCGCCTTTCCTCCGCCGCTTTCCTTGCCATCGCCGCTGCTTCCGCTCACGCCGCTCCGGATCCCTACCGCCCCGCATGGGCGGACATCCCCCCGAAACGCACCATCCCGTTCTCGGGCGACGCCAGGGCACTCGTGCAAGCCATCGCCTCGCTCCAACCCGGCGACCACCTCGCCATCGCGTCCGGAACCTATTCGATCGATCACTTCTGGGACATCACCATTTCGGGAACGCGCACGCTGCCCATCACGATCGCCCCGGCAAGGGATGCCACGGTCGTGCTCACCAGAGCCGACGCCCGCCAGAATACCGTCAATCTCGGACAGTCCCGGGCGGTCGCCTTCGTCTGCCTCCGCGGCCTTGAAATCACCCATGGCAGCCACGGGCTCCGCATCGGGGCGGCGTCGGATGTCTGGATCGACCAATGCCACATTCACCACACCGGCGATGTCTGCCTCAGCGCGAACAGTCACGACACCAGCCGCCTCTTCCTCACCGGAAATCACCTGCACCATGGAGCGGGCCACGCGGAAGGCATGTACCTCGGTGCCAATGACGGCAAATTCGTCATGTCGGAAAGCGTCATCGCCAGAAATCACGTGCACGACTGCTTCGGTGACCAGGGCGACGGCATCGAAGTGAAACAGGGATCGTGGGGCAATCTCATCGCGGAAAACCACATCCACGACACCAATTATCCCTGCATCACGGTCTACGGCACCGGCGGGCGCAAACCAAACATCATCGAGCGCAATCTCTGCCACCGCAGCCGCGACCATGTCATGCAGGTCCAGGGCGAAGCCATCGTCCGCAACAATGTCCTCATCGCCGGACAGAACGCGGGATTCGCCAGCACGGACCATCAGGGGAAAACCAAGGACCTCACGGTCGTCCACAATACCATTGTGAGCAGCTCGCACGCCTTCCGCGGGAATTCATGGAACGACCGACCGGGCCTCGTTCTCGCCAACAACGTGCTCTATTCCCGCGACGGTCACGCCCTTTTCTTTCCTTCGGGACACAAGGGGGCCACCATCACGGGCAATGTCATAGCGGGAAGCGGTCCCGACGCTGGATCGCACCGCGGCCGCAGCCTCGCCGATGACTTCCCGGGAATTTCATGGGACGGTTCGCGCCACGATGCCTCTCCGGCCCGCGACGCCCCTTTGCGCACTGCGGATCCCCGTTTCCTCGAAGCCACGGATTTCCTCGGCTCCCCGCGCTCCCAACCCATGGCCGGGGCCATCGCGACGGCCGGTGATGCGGCCCCGCGCTGAGAGGGCCGACGCCCTCAGGTCAGAATCCCGGGGATCACGCGCGCCATGTTCTGCACGCCGGTCAATCGCTCCAGCCGACCGTTCACTTCCCACGCGAGCGCTTCATGATCGAGCCCAAGGGCCTCGAGAATGGTCGCATGCAGATCCCGGAAGGGCACGGGACGGTCGACGGCCATCAGACCGATCTCATCGGTCGCTCCATACCGCATCCCGGCCTGCACCCCGCCCCCGGCCATCCACACCGTGAAACCGGCACAGTTGTGCTGCCGCCCGGCATCGCCCTGCATCATCGGTGTCCGCCCGAATTCACTCGCCCAGATCACGAGGGTCTCGTCCAGCAGGCCCCGCTGCGCGAGGTCATCCAGCAGCGCGGCCACCCCGCGGTCCACGGCGGCGGCATGCCGTTCATGGTTCTTCCGCAGCTGACTGTGACCGTCCCAGCCATCCTTGTCGGCCATGTCGTAAACCTGCACAAATCTCACACCGCGCTCGACAAGCCGACGCGCCAGCAGGCACTTGCGCCCGAATCCCGCCTTCGCCTCGTCCTGGTCGTCAATCCCATAGGCCGTGCGCAGCGACGCGGGTTCGCTTCCGATGTCGCCGACTTCCATGGCCGCGAGCTGCATCCTCCCCGCGAGTTCATAGGAAGCGGTCCGCGCGGCGAGTTCTTCATCAAACGGACGTTCCCGCCCATGCAGCGCGTTGAGTTCTCCCACCGCCCGCAGCGCTTCCCCCTGCCCTCCCGCAAAATCATCCGGCGGCAGCAGATCGGCCACGGGCACCCCATCGTCGCGCAACCGGGTCCCCTGAAACGCCGGCGGCAGAAAGCCGTTGCTGTAATTCGTCGCTCCTCCCAGCGGCCCGGCCTGAAACAGCAGGACATAGGCAGGAAGATTCCGGTTCTCGCTGCCCAGTGCGTAGGTCACCCACGACCCCAGACTGGCTTTCCCTCCATTGATGTCCCCGGTATGCAGCTGAATGCTCGCAGGTCCATGATTGTTGCTCTCGGCCTGCATGGAATGTATCAGGCACAACCGATCCGCATGCCGCGCCGTCTCGGGCAGCAACTCGCTCACCCATAGCCCACTCTGACCATGCTGGCGGAACTTCCACGGACTCGCCATGATCTCTTCCCGGCACCCGTGAAATACATTCCGGAACCTCGTCTGCTCCACGGCTTTCCGGATGCTGTCGGGCACTTTCTTCCCATCCAGCCCTGCCAGCTGCGGCTTGTAATCAAAGGTGTCAATCTGCGACGGCCCACCCACCATGAAGAGAAATATCACGGACTTCGCCCGCGCCGGACGCACCCCGGGCCGCGCCGCCCACGGATCCCCGCCTCCCCATGGCATCCCCAGACTGCGCCAAGCCATCCCGCCCAGCCCACCGCCGGCCGTCGCCAGAAACCGTCGTCTCGTTCCCCTGCTCTGCACGGATGTAAGATACGACCGCTCCAACCCGTCCTTTCCCTCACCACGCCCCGGCCATGCGCGCTGCCTTCCTGATCCTATCCGC
Organism: Verrucomicrobiales bacterium; assembly: GCA_044239025.1. GTDB lineage: Bacteria > Verrucomicrobiota > Verrucomicrobiia > Verrucomicrobiales > V1-33 > V1-33. Next base: position 3,281 of record JBIICE010000143.1, on the reverse strand, counting down.
CACGCTGGCCTCGCTGCCGGCGCAGGATGCCAACACCCCGCAGGTGGTCGCTTCGCGCCGGAATCTGTGGTCGCTCCAGCCGATCACAAATCCTGCGCCGCCACCCTCGGATTCCTCATGGCCCCGCAACCCCATCGACCTCTTCATTCTGGACCGGCTCGCGAAGGAAAATCTGACGCCTTCCCCGGAGGCTGATCAGCGCACGCTCGTCCGCCGACTCCACTTCTCGCTCACCGGTCTGCCTCCCTCCCCGGACGCCCTCGCCTTCTCCCCGGAGGAAACAGCCACCGCTCTCCTGCCGTCCCGCGCAGCCGCGGAACACCTCGCAAGGCTCTGGCTCGATGCCGTCCGCTACAGCGACAGCAATGGCTACGACTGGGACGAATTCCGCCCGCACGCATGGCGCTTCCGCGACTACGTGATCCGCTCGTTCGAGCAGGACAAACCTTTCCACACGTTCCTCCTCGAACAACTCGCTGGCGACGAACTCGTCCCGGGTTCGCCCGTGTCGCCGCAGGAACAGGACGCGCTCACCGCCACGGGCTACCTGCGCCTCGGCCCATGGGACAATTCCGCAAAGCTCTTCAACGAACAGCACAAGGCCCTCGCGGCTCACAGGGCGGACCTCACGGAAACCACGGCCGCGGTCTTCCTCGGCATGACCATGTCCTGCTGCCGCTGCCACGACCACAAAACGGATCCCCTCACCGTCGAGGACCATTACCGTTTCCGCGCCCACTTTGCCTCGGTCGCCTTCGCCGATGACCGCCCCCTCAACCTCGCCGGCGAACTCGCGGCCATCCGCTCGCGCAATGCCCCCGGCGAAGCGCGCATCGCTTCCGCAGAAAAGGAAAAGGAATCGCTCACAAAAAAGGCAGCCGAGGCCAAGTCGGAGCCGGACAAAAAGAAGCTCGCTGCCCTCGATGAACTGATCGCCGCAGAACGCAGCAGGCTCTCCCCGCTCACCTTCGGCTTCATCACGAAACCCCATCCCTCGCCCGACCCCATCCACGTGCTCCCACAGGGCGACCCTGACCACCCGGGGCCCCCGGCTTCACCGGGCATCCCCTCGGTCTTCGCTTCCCATCCGTACCACACAGCCACGGCCTCGGCCCGATCGGACCTCGCCCGCTGGCTTGCGTCCCCGCAGAATCCCATCACCGCCCGCGTCACCGTCAACCGACTCTGGCAACACCTCTTCGGTACGGGCCTCGTCTCCACTGCGCACGACTTCGGCCACAGCGGCTCGCCTCCCTCCCACCCGGAATTGCTCGATTGGCTCGCCAGCGACTTCATCGCCCACGGCTGGTCCACCCGCCACACCATCGCCCGCATCATCGCTTCGGCCACATGGCGGCAGGCTTCGGCCTGCTCGCAGGGACACCAGGAAGCCGCGGCCCGCGACCGCCAGAACCGTTTCCTCTGGCGCTTCTCCCCACGACGCCACACGGCGGAAATGCTCCGCGATTCCCTGCTCTCGGTCAGCGGTCTCCTCCAACCCTACCCGGGCGGTCCTCCTGTCTGGCCTGCCCTCCCAGACCATATCCTCAAGGCAAATCCCGCCTTCCTCGACGACAATGCCGAGAAAACCAAGGGTTGGTACCCTTCACCCAGGGATCGGCAGCTCGTCCGCAGCATCTACCTCGTCCAGAAACGCTCGGTCCGACTCCCGTTCATGGAAACCTTCGACCAACCGGACAACTTCGCGGCCTGCGACCGCCGCCAGTCGTCCACTGTCGCTCCTCAGGCCCTCACTCTCCTCAATGGCGAACTCCCGACCCTCGCCGCCCGCGCGCTCGCCCAGCGCCTGACCGCAGCTTGCGGCAACGACCGCCCCGCCCTCATCAACCGCGCCTTCCAACTCACCCTCCAGCGCCTTCCCTCCCCGGAGGAATCCGCCATCGCCAACCGCATCCCCGATGACCGACTCGCCCCCGAACTCGCCCGCATCCTCATCAACACCAACGAGTTCGCCTACACGGAGTAACCCGGAGCGCCCCACTCAAAATCCAGTTGCACCTGCGCCCGCCTGCTGTATGCCTTCACCTCTCAGCCAATCCGGCCAGTCCGCGCGGTTAGCTCAGTGGTAGAGCACCACCTTGACACGGTGGGGGTCACAGGTTCGAACCCTGTATCGCGCACCATCCCCCATAAGGGATCCCCCTTCCCAGGCAGTTCACCCGTGCCATAAAACGGGAAAAGGAAGCGCCCGCCTCCCCTCCCTCAGGTGCACCCCGGACTCTCCCCACCCACCATCGGAAACCATCCCAATGTTTCCCCTTTACGTGGACCCAGCCCAATTCTATGTCTCTACGCCCGCAGCAATTACGGAAGAGTGGCTGAGTGGTTGAAGGCACCTGACTCGAAATCAGACGTAGGGGCAACTCTACCGTGGGTTCGAATCCCACCTCTTCCGCCACCCCAATCATCATGGGGTTCTCCCTCGGGGAAACCCGGAACTGCCACACAAGGGGCATCGCCAGAGCCAACGCCAACGCCAGTGGCAACCTTCAGCACGGGCCACTGACGAAATGCTGCAAGGACCGGGGCAGCCTCACATTCCGCATCGACCGCTGCCGGCATCACCGACGGCGCGATGACTCAACCTGAGGTGGGCGCCACGCTTGATCAACTCCGCAACACAAACAGCACCGTCTTCCGACTGGCAAAGGGCCGCGGTGGCGCAAAGGCGTGCCTGATCCACGAGGGTGGCCTGTCAACAGCCCCAAGCCCCCGATGTCAGGATAGCTCTGCCCACCCTGCACCGCTGAGGGTTCCAAATGCGGTCGTCCGCAGTGCCGGAAAATGATTCGTTCTATCCCGTCTCTCCGTCGGCAGTTCCCGCTATTGCCAAAAGATGATCGCGGGGGTGCCGACTTCGGGGGCGACTCCTGTCCGTCCCCATGGCGCCCGGCAATGACGAGGATTTCCGGTGACAGCGGCGGGCTCAAGCTATAGGAAATGGGACCAGTAAAGCGTTACTTCCGAACCATGCCTGCCCGCCGCAAGTCTCCCGAGACGAAAGATTCCTCCGCCAAATCAGGCTGTGCGGCGAGGCCCTGGCTGCAGGCATGCGAAGGATGGAACGACATCGATGCTGGTAGCTACGGACGCGACAACCCGCGCCGGAAGGGTGTCCTCCCGAAGGACTATGCCCGCCGGGCACTCCACACTGACGAGCGCGATCGCGCATCTCAGCAAAGCGATGCCATCCCGCAGGTCGTGAGCGAGGCGAGGGACAACATCGCCGCACTCCCCGGCCAGCTCTTCTACAGCACCCA
>JBIICE010000356.1:0-2668 GCA_044239025.1 Verrucomicrobiales bacterium | reverse complement strand
ACGTCTGCTACGACCTCGACCACGTCATCAACTGCAAGCTGAACACGGCGACCATTTTCGAGCACAATACGGTGGCCGACATCCATCCCGACTACGTGTTCCAGGGAGAGACCGTGACCCAGCAGGTCGTGTGTGCGCCCGTCAACTTCTTCATTCCGCAGGATGGGACGAATCCGAGTTATGGGGACGGAGCCTACATGGGCTTCAACATTGTGAGCAACGTGCCGCACATGTTCAGCGGCCCCGACGCCCGCAAGGTCAACAATGTGGTCGTCAATGACGTCACCACCAAGATCGAGTTCTTCCACAACCTGCTCGACCGCATTGCCGATCCCGTCATCGGGCCGAACCATCCCGGCGGATTCTTCAGCGGTACCTACGGACCAAATCAGGCCGGCGCGCCCGGCTTCGTGAATCCAGCCACCGAGGATTATGCCCTGCGGACGGATTCACTGGCGCGTGGCACGGCACCCGGCGGAATCAGCTACGGTGCCGAAATTCCCGAATGGGCGTACGTGCTCGGTGGGCCGTCCGGCACGGTGACCGACAGCACGGCAGCCTTCACGGTCGGTGGTCCGGGGATTGTGGCCTACCGGTGGAGACTGGATGGCGGAACGTGGAGTGCGCCCGTGCAGATTGGCGCGGGCGGACTGTTCCCGCGCGGCACCACGGCAACCGTGCGTCAGGCCACCCTGAGCCTCTCGGGTCTGGCCAGTGGAGTGCATACCCTTGAGGTGCTCGGTCAGGACATGGCTGGAAACTGGCAGGGAAGCGACCCCGCGCGTCTTTACGACGGACTGCCGCAGGCCGCCGCCACGGTGCGCACATGGACCGTGCAGAGCGAGTTGCCGGTCATGGCGATCAGCGAAATTCACGGAGATACCGGAGCGGCGACGCCGACTCTGCCAGTGCAGTGGGTGGAACTGATCAATCGGACAGCCGCTCCGCTCGATCTGACCGGTTGGAGCCTGAGCGACAGCGCGGTGACGCCCGGCGAGCATCCTCTCACGGGTTCCGTGGCCGCCGGTTCGCCCGTGGTGGTCACGCTGACCGGGTTCCGCATCGATAACGATGGCGACGCGGTCTATCTTTTTGATGCCGCCGGGACGCTGCGGGATTCCGTGGTGTTCGGTCCGCTGCCGGTCGGGCATTCCCTCGGCCGCGTCGGTGCTCCGGCCGCATGGACGCTGTGCAATCCGACCCACGGGATCGTTCCGAATGTGGCGAGCCGCCTGAGTGATGCGTCGCAGATTGTGATCAACGAATGGCTGGCGGCCGGCGGGATCCGTTACCGGGAAGACTGGGTGGAACTGGCGAATCTTGCGCCCTTCCCGGCGAGCCTCACCGGCATGGTGCTTACGGACGCGCGCTTCGGTGCGGCTCCGGCCTTTCCGCCACTGAGCTTCATTGGCGGGAATGGCTATGTGAAGCTGCTTGCGGATGGCGATGCCGCGGCGGGTCCGAGCCACACCTCATTCAAGATTGATGGACTGACGGCGGAACTGCTGCTCTACGGAGCGGGTGGTCGGCTTCAGGACGTCGTGCGGACCTTCCCGCAGGTGACCGATGTGAGCCAGGGGCGGGTGGCTACGGGCGGCGTGGGAGGCCTCGACTACTTTGTGCTGCCGACTGCGGGCGCAGCCAATGGCAGTTCCGATCCTGGCTACGCGAATGCCGGCAATGTGCTCAATCACCTGCGCATCACCGAGATCATGTACAACCCGTCCGGCGGCAGCGACTACGAGTTCATCGAACTGGTGAACAATGGTGCGATGGTCCTCGACTTGAGCGGCGTGCGGTTCGTGCAGGGCATCGGCTTCGAGTTCCTGACCGGAGCCACGCTGGCTCCCGGGGCCGAACTGGTGCTCGTGCGGAATCCGGCAGCGTTCGCCTCGCGTTATGGTTCGGGATTGAACGTGGCCGGTTCCTTCAGTGGCTCCCTTGATAACAGTGGAGAGACCCTGACCCTGCGTCTGCCCTCGCCATGGGATGCCAACGTGCTTTCCTTCCGCTACGAAGCGACCTGGCAGAACACCAACGGCAGCGGCTACAGTCTGGAAACCGTGAGCAGCGGAATTGGCATTGCCGACTACAGTTCCTATCCGAGCTGGAGGGCATCGTCTCAGCTCTACGGCACACCCGACAGCTGGGTGCTGTCGCCCGGGAGTCTCCCCGCATGGCTGGCCGCCAATGGGCTGAGCCCGTCGGAACTTCATGCCGATACCGACGCCGATGGACTCGACAATGCGATGGAATTCGCCATGGGCACGGACCCGCGCTCCGCGGCGCGGCCCCACGGCGCGGACCGCCTGCCGCTCGCGGCGCGTTCGCCGGAGGGACGGCTCTCCATGAGCTTTGAACTGGCTGCGAGCGCTCAGCCCGGTGGGTACGGAGCCGAGGGGGTCAGCTACGAAATCGTGAACGGTTCGGATCTGACCGGATGGGTCACGGTGGCCCGGAAGGCAGCGGCAGGAACTGACTGGACCGATGGCAGTGGCTCCGCTCTGCCTCCCGGGGCGGTGGCCGTGGCTCCGGGAACCGATGGGCTCCTCAGGGTGACCTATGAGGAACCGGCGGCGGCTGCCGTGCGCAGCTTCCTCCGCTTGCGCGCGGTGCTGCCCTGAGCGGGCCGCGGGCATGACGTGATGTTTCCGCCTGGACCGGACAT
>JBIICE010000355.1:0-2674 GCA_044239025.1 Verrucomicrobiales bacterium | reverse complement strand
GAGACGCTCATGCCGCTGAGGATGGCGATGCCCATTTTGGGACCGATGCCTGTAACGCGGTGGAGAAGGAGACGGAAGAGGTCGCGTTCCTGTTCGTTGGCGAAGCCGTACAGGGTTTGTTCCTGTTCACGGACGTGGAAGTGGGTGAGGAGCGTGACCGTTGCTCCCTGGGCCGGAAGGCGGTCGTACGTGCTGAGCGGAACGAAGACTTCGTAGCCGACGCCGCCGACGTCGATCGTGACGCGGTCCGGGAGGCTCTGAGCGAGGGTGCCGCGGAGGAAGTTGATCATGGAATGCTGGCCGTGGCCGGTTTATTTGCCGGTGCTGAGGCGGTCCGCGAGTTGCCCGGGGAGACCAGCATCGCGGATTTTCCGCTGAGCCGTGGCGATGTCGTAGGGAACGCGGTGGATGGCAATTTCTCCGGAGTCGTGATCGTAGAGAGCGTAGGCGCTGCGCCAGTCGCCGTCGCGTGGCTGGCCGACGCTGCCGACATTGATGAAGTACTTCCTGCCCGGAGCGATGCGGATGTGGTCGGCCGACTCGAGGGACACACTGAGGCCTTTGGTGAAGATCCTTGGCGTGTGCGTGTGACCGAAGAAACACACGGGCGTGAACTGGTACTGGAAGCTGGCAGCGGCGTCGTAGCGATTCATCACGTAGCCCCAGTTGGTCGGGGTGTCGAGGGTCGCGTGCACGATCGTGAAATCGCGTACCTGGCGGACCATGCGCAGGTTGCGGAGCCAGTCCTTGTCATCTTCGGTGAGATGCCGGCGGGTCCATTCCAGGGCGGCGTGGGCGAGCGGATTCAGGCCGACAATTTCCGTGAGGGCACTTGCTTCCTCATCGTGATTCCCTTTGACGACCGGGCAGTTGAGTTCGCGTATGCGGCTGACGCACTCGTGCGGGTCGGCATTGTAGCCGACAATGTCCCCGATGCACACGAACTGGTCTGCCCCCTTGGCGCTGGCATCTGCCATGACGGCATCGAGGGCCTCAAGGTTCGCGTGGATGTCTCCGAGGATGGCGAATTTCATGTCGCGGCGCCGGGGGCGGGGAGCGGCAGATTGGGTGGGCTCGTGTCCAATGCAAGAGACTTCCCTCCGCTTTATGAGATGCCGGGAGATGCTGGGCGGCGGGCGCATGGCATCCGGCAGCGGGGGACGGAAGTGCGGCCACTGGTGGGCAGGCTGCTTGTGCGGCCAGGGTGGGGCTCCACTTTTCGGGCAGGGTGCGGCTGCATGGTGGCGGAAAGTGCGCGGTCTGCCCGTCGTTCCCGGAAGGCAGCCGGCAGTGTTCCCGCCATGCTTCCCCGTTCAGGATTTTTTTCGCGGGATTGCTTCCACACCCTGGTGCAGGCGGAAGTTGATCAACCGTCTCATGGCAATGGCCGTTCCCATGAGGAAGCCATGCGTGGGGGCATATCCGTTGGCGGGTGATGCGGTGGTTTCACGGGGTACCGGGTGATTCTTCGCGGCGGGCGCAGAGCCAGAGGAGGTCGCTGAGGCGGTTGAGCCATGCGATGACGACGGGCGGGGCGGGTTGCCCGGAGTTGGCGAGAGCGGAAGCCGAGCGTTCGGCCCGGCGGGTGACGCAGCGGGCCATTTCGAGCCATGCGGAGCCGTGGTCGCCGCTGGCACCGGGTGTGGACCAGCCCTTGAAGCCGTCGGGGAAAGCCGCCTCCTGGACCGCGGCTTCGCTGGTGAGCCGGTCGACATCTGACGAGGTGATGGTGGCGAATCCCGAGGATTGGTAGCGTTCGGCGTTCTCCGGGCCTGCGGAGAGCATGCCCATGATGGCGACGAGGTCCTGCTGGGCACGGGCGATGATGCTGCGGATCTCGCTGCTGGCGACGTGGAGCCGGGCGAGTCCGAGCGTTGCATTGAGTTCATCGGCATCGCCAACCGCCTGCATGCGCGGGTGGTGTTTCGGGACGCGGCGGCCGAGCAGGAGGTCGGTTTCTCCGCGGTCTCCGCGTCGGGTCGTGATGGAAGGTGGCATGGCAGTGGGGAAAGTCGGGAAACTGGTGGCGCGTCGGGAAGCCAAGGGAAACGACGGTGGGGAGCGGATGGTTGCGCGATTGCGGCGGGGGTGCGGCTGTGGTCAGGGGGAAAGCGATGAAGCCGATGGTAGTGCTGATAGCCTGTGACAAATTCAAGGGTACCCTGACCGCTGGGGAGGCCTCCGAGGCAGTGCGGGATGGTTTGCTCGAGTGCTGGCCCGCGTGGCGGGTGCGGATCTGTCCGATTGCCGATGGCGGGGAGGGAACCGCGGAGGTGCTGAAGCATTCTGGAGGTGGCGAGTGGCGCGAGGAAACGGTGCGGGGTCCGATGGGGAAACAAGTTCGGGCCCGCTGGGTCTGGTTCGGAGGCAGCCGGAGCGCAGCGCTTGAGATGAGCGAAGCATCCGGACTCAGGCTGGTCGCCCCGGCGGAGCGCGATCCATGGCATGCGGGGACCCATGGGACCGGTGAGTTGATGGCTGCGGCGATGCGGGCAGGCGCGCGGCATCTGATTGTTGGAATCGGTGGCAGTGCGACCAATGATGGCGGGGCGGGCATGGCCGCTGCGCTGGGGTATCGGTTCCTCGACAAGGCAGGGCGGGCGATGGACCCTGTGCCTGCCGCGTTGGGGAGACTGGAGAGGATCGAGGCCCCGGACCGGCACGGTTGGCCGGA
>JBIICE010000354.1:0-2677 GCA_044239025.1 Verrucomicrobiales bacterium | reverse complement strand
GTGTACACCGGATTACCGCCATGCGGTCCCCACACAATCGAGGTGCCATCGCTGCGCAGCACCGCTGCCGGCGCTGCACTGTAGCAGCTGACAAGGTTGGTCGGAGCCGGGTTGAGTGGTATCAGGGGATAGGGATCCACCGGGGGCGACCAGATGGCGAGCGTGCCGTCGCGGCGCACTGCGGTCAGGTACCGGCCACCGGAAATGGTCACCAGCTGGGTCTCGTCGGAAAAGATACTGAGCGGCTTGTCGGTTGCCGTTTCCCACGCCTGAATTCTTCCTGATTCCAGCAGAGCCACGGTAATGTGGGGATTGCCATTGGCCGGATGCACTCCGGTCAGCTCGACCACTCCGCGGAGCCCCTCATGATACTTGCCTCCGGACTTGTTGCGGCTCAGCACGGTTCCGTCGGTCCGGATTGCCAGATCCCCTCCGACGCTGCTGATGATCCCCCCGCAGGGCACTACCGGACCGGTCGCTGTGTACTTCTCCGTGAGGTCACTCTGGTTCCACCAGAAGGGCATCCCGTCTTCCTGAATCACGGCGGCAACCGCCGAAGCATTGCCGGACGACACCCGGCTGAAGGGCCCGCCATTCACACGCACATCGACCCGGGCGGATATGGCTCCGACCCTGGGCCAGATTCGCAGCCGTGACTGCCTGACTGGTGCCGCATGGACGTAGTTCAGACGTTCCGGGGAGAATGCCGGAGTCAGCGGCCCGCCATCATCCGCCAGAAAACGCAGAGTGCGGGTGGTGCCGGGCGCTTCGCGTGTGATTCTGACCCGGTACTCGCGCGAGGCACTTCCGTCGTCGCTGAGCGTTTGGAAGACAAAATCATTCTCGCCCGGAGTCAATGGCAGCAGCCCCGAGTGGACATCCGCGGTGAGCGGTGCCCCATTCCACTGCACGGTGGTTCCGGTCGCACGCGTGACCGGCAGGAAACGGATCCCATCGCTCGCAAAAGGCAGGGACATGCGGTAACTGGTTACCTCAGGCGAGAACGACGGCGTCAGTTCGCCACGGTCCGGAACAAGCAGACGCAGCGCCGCACTCGGCGTCCGATTGACCTGGATAGTATAGGTGCGGGCGGGAAGACCGTAAGGCGGGGTGACCCGCACCTCCACCACATTCGGCCCATGAGCCAGGCTCACTGGAACGGTGACCGGCGAGGCCACGAAATAATTGTCCGGCGGCGGCGGCCGATTGTCGTACGGAACACGGCCCCACGTGACAAGTGTGCCGTCGGCCTTGAGCGCGGCACAGTACCCGGGCGAGGCAATGGCCGTTACATTCCGCAGACCAGCGGGTACGAGCGTTCCCGGACCAGTGCCGATGGCGGTCACTTTTCCATCCCGGCCCAGTGCCAGAAAACAACTGCCACTCCCGCAGATCGAAACGATGTCTTTAAGCCCCACCGGCGGCTGCACGGCTTGGTACCCGCCTGGCTGGAGCGACCACATCCGTACCGTTCCGTCACTTCGGAGGGCAGCCACGTTGAATTCGCTGCACGCCACCATGGTGACATCTGACAGGCCCGCCGGGACCATCGACGGAGCAAGGCCGTTCCGGTCCCAGGCCACTACCGTGCCATCGCTCTTCGCAGCCACGCTGAGGCTGGTGTTCTGGCAGACCGAAACCACCCGGGAGACTCCACCCGCGGGAAGCGGAATCGGTGCCCAGCTCGAGAGGGTGCCGTCGTTCCTGACAAAGTGTGCGTCATAGACCCCTCCAAAGATGGCCGACACCCCCGTCTGGGCGGCAATCCACCCCGGCATGTTTACGGATGAAGCGCGCCACACCCGCACCGTCCCGTTTTTCCGCAGTGCCATGTTGAATGCGTAGCCACTGACCACCGATACCGCGTCGTTCAGGTCCAAGGGCGGAAACACGGTCCCATCAAAGTAGTTGGTTCCCCATTGCTCGACACGTCCGTCGATCCTCAGTGCGACGAGGTAGTTCTGCCCGGCGGAAAGCGGCGGACCAGCGGCCACCCGGGTAAAGGCACCTCCATTGACGCGCACCTCGACCGCCGCTTCCGCATCCATGGCCATCGGAGTCAGCGGCAGAAAAGGCAGGTCCACGCTGGCAACATAGGCTGTCTGATCGGGAGAAAACTGCGGCGTCGTCCCGGACGGCAGTCCGCTCAATGCCAGCAAGCGGGTTTCCGTGCCCGCCATCACCGGATCAATCACCGCAGCAATGATTACCATGGCCAGCCACCGCAGGAGATGGCAGTCAGAGCGCATTGCCGACTGGCAGGAGAGAGGATAAAAAGACATAGAAGGCGGAGATTTGTCAGGGTGCGGCTTCAACTTCCCTGCGAAAGGGGCTTGGTGTGAGGAAGTCCGCAGGCCGATCAAGGCAAGTTAGGGGACCATCCCCTGACCTCGAAGAACCACAGACACCTCCCGTAACGGTGAAAGCACAGTTGGAGGTTCGTCACAAGCCCGGGCATGAGCCGACCACGATCGGCAGGGAACTGCGCTGCGCCGGAAACAAGTTGAGCAGGTAACTGAAGCGCCCCGTCCCGGAAGAGCGGTATGAGGCCACCAACGCCGCAGACAGCGGATGACACGATGGAGCCTGTGAGTGTGACGCAGACTTTGACTCCGGGTGCGACGCCGACTGTGATTTCCCAGCCGGGTGCCCTGCAGTGGGTGGGCCTATCAGGGGA
>JBIICE010000014.1:0-39423 GCA_044239025.1 Verrucomicrobiales bacterium | reverse complement strand
ACCGCTTTCCCTGAGCGCCCCGCGCGGGACCTCAGCCCACCCACCACCGGGAACCATCGAGACCGAAAAAGCTGCGATCCTCGCAGCAGTCCAAAGCCTGACGGCTTCGTTCTTCGGCAACCATTCCCGTATTCGTCCCCCGACCAGCCATCCCGGCTTCCCTCCCACAAACTACCCGGCCACCTCACCGCAGAGAGCCGAAGGCTTTGGACTGCGGTGAGCATCACCGCTTTCCCTGAGCGCCCCGCGCGGGACCTCAACCCACCCACCACCGGGAAACATCGAGACCGAAAAAGCTGCGATCCTCGCAGCAGTCCAAAGCCTGACGGCTGGGAATGATTGGCCGCCGCGTCCGGCTCCATGGTCGGCGTCTCATGCACCAGTGCCTTCATCAAAACTCGTCGTGTTAGGGCTTGATGCCAAGGAAATCCTTGACCCATTGAATGGTCCCATCCGGCTTTTTGGGGTTCCATTCCTGGTGCAAGTCAGAAAAGTCGAGAATCACCGGAAGGGAATTCTCCACCAGATCAGCGACTGCTGCCTTGAGACCGCGGGCAGTCGCAACTTTCTTCATGAGAATCGGAAAGCTACCGGCCTTGTATTCCCGCCAGAACTTCCTAATCACCCCCAATTGGGAATCCACACCCAGCTTCATTCCGTTCACTGACACGAACCGAAACACATTCGTGAATCGACGTTCCTCTAGCCCTTTTGACCTTAGGCCCTCCGTCAGTTCATAAACACAATATGGAGAGCGCCAGTACTTGTCGCCATAAACAATCAGTACCTTCTCGGAACTCTTGATCTGCTTCATGAATTCCGTGATTAATTGACCTGCCTTTATCTCTTTTGAGTCACGCACGAACTTCACGATATGCGCGTACGGCATCAGAGCCTCCTCAATGGCATTCACCGGTGCCTCGTAGTCCGTTGCCACCGGCTCATCAATGTAGCCATTTCCAGCATGGTCGGTCCCCTCTGGATTCCACGTATACGAGACGAACAGGCGCACGCGGTTGGGCGGTTCACCGGCCGGCCGGGGCGATCCGTCGGACCTGCCAGAGTGGGCAGAAGCATTGGTGACGCCTTCGGTCGGAAGAAATGATTCGATGTGGGCAACGAGCGCCTTGAGCAGATCCCCGGCACGCTCGCCTGCCACGCGCACAGTAATGGTGCCCCCAAGGCCCGCAGGCTTACCGTTCTCGTCCCGCGTGAAATCCATGGTCACGCAGACATCCTGACCTTCCCCTGTGCGGAGCGCGAACCCATTTTGGGCGTACTTGCCATCCGTTCCGTAGATCGTTCCCATGGTGCGCAGCCATTCATTCCAATGCCCCTGGTGCAGGAGCGATCGGGAGATACTCCGGTCCAAGTAGCCGGACGTCGGGTGCCTCTCCATGAATTCGCTGATCAGGTTCAATTCCTCCTCAAAGGGAAGATGCATGAACGCCTTGTAGACCGCTTCCTGCCAGTAGGAATCCTGCTCGGACACCAACCGAAAACACACACCGGCCTGCTCCATGAAGGACAACAGCAGATTCTGCGTCTCGACGCTGTGACCTTTCTTGCCGTCCCCGCGACCCCAAACCCATTCATCAAGGTCCCTGCGGGTGAATTGTCCTTTCGACTTCTCCAGTTCCTCGTAGACCCGGCTCTTTGGGCTGCGGTCGAGCACCGCATAGATCCCGTCGAGGGCCCAATGCTGCCCGATGATGACTCTCTCCTCGAAGAGCTTGTCATTCCAGTACAGCCAGCCACTGTTCGTCAGGAATTCCAGAGTCCTCCGCAGGCGGTCGTTCTCCTGCAGATTGAAACGTCCCTTTGACACCGCTCTCCTGAGTTTCGAATCCACGTGGCTGCCCGGAATGGCGACCAACCGCCGCACCTCAGCCATCAGCTTCTCCCCGAATTCATCAGGGCTCATGTCATCAAACTCTGCAGCCCGAGGGATATGCGGAGCCTCCGGATTCAGGGTTGGCAACCATCGTCCGACCATGTCCTGCGCAATCTGCCAATACGACGGCACGGCGGTTCCCTGCGTTTCCACGACTTCCCTCACGTTCCTGTCCAGCCATTCCTGCAGTGGACCGAGATCTGTTTTTGCCAGGGTATCTACGGCAATCAATTCCACGTTTTCATGCGCGCCGGAAATCTGCGCCGCAAACTTCCTGCGGTCCTCGGCACTGATTTTCCGGGAATGGCTGCGAACCACCAGGATCCGTGGCTTCCATGGGCAAGCAAGGTGGATGAAGTCGAGCCAGTAGCGCAACGGTCGCCAGATGTCTAGATATCCAGCGTCAGTCACAGACGGCGTGCCGTTATCCTGCTTCGGGTTCCACAGCACCATGAAGACGGCCCCCTTGCTCATGAAAAGCCGGTGGGTCTGATGATAGATCTCCTGACCTCCGAAATCCCAGATGTGAATCTTCACCCGGGAATTCTGCCCATTAATCAGGATCGTCTTATCCAGATCGAAGAATTGCACCCCATGAGTGCTGCCGAGGTCCTTCGCCCGCATCGCTGGCTCCGGAATACCCCTGACGGCGAGCGCGAGGCTTGTCTTGCCGGCAGATCCATTCCCGAGCAGCAGCAGCTTACAGCGCTTCACATGTCCCTTCCCGAACTCATCCGTATCCTCATAATAGGACTCGGTGCGCTGTGCCACGTTCTCGCCTCTCTGCGATCCATGTTCCGTAGCGGGCGGCACGAGAATGCCGGACCCCTGCAGCAGCAGGGTCCGTACTCCTTCCGGTCGATCCAGCTCGCTTAGATTCTCGGTCCCCGAAAGGTCTAGGTAGTCAGGCCACACTCCGAATTCGGGTAGCCGCCTGATCGCCCCAACATTGGCCAAGTCAAGCCGCTGCAGCTCAGCCGGCCACTCAGGTGGAAGCCGCTGCAGTCTCCCGCAGCCATTGAGCACAATCCGCTCCGTAGGCGGTGGCCAGTGTTCAATCTCCTCCATCTGCGTGCACCGCGCGAGGTCGAGCCAGCGCACGGCGGAACAGCGGCGGAGGAATTCATTGATCCCCTCTGCGCGGATCCCGGTGCTGCCGCCGAGACCGAGGTCCCAGAGTGAGGGAAATTTTGCTTCGCCGGGCAGCTCGGTGATTCCCGGCAGATCTTCGAGGACGAGGACTTCAAGGCCGGCGGGCAGGTTGCGCAGCCCTTGCAGCTGCGCACAGCGTCGCACTTCCAGTTCCCTCAGGCTGGCGGGCAACGCGGGGAGGCCGGTCAGCTGGAGATTCCAGAGCCGCAGGCACGTGAGGGCAGGAAAGCGTTCCGCCAGATCCTCGGGAAGGGTGATCGCCACGGCCTCACCATCCTGGCTCCCCAGATGAATGGTGGTGACCGCCTCGCCCCAGCGGGGCCAGTCCGGGGTCTTCTTCGTTTCGTAAATCAGCAGTGGATCGTCGGGAGCGGCGGTCATGGTCTGTGGATGGAAAGATTTCAGGGACTCGCGGGCAGGGCGGCAAGGATGGGCAGCAGACGCGCCCCGTACTTCTCCAGACGGGCGGTCCCGACCCCGCCGGTCTCCCCCATCGCCCCAAGGGTCGCAGGCCGCCGCCTCGCAAGGTCCGCCAGTTGTTCGTTGCTGAAGAGCGTGTAGACAGGCACTCCCTCGGCCTCGGCCATCCGCTTCCGTTCGTCACGGAGACGGCAGAAAACCGCAAAGTCATCGCCCGACAATTCTGCCCGCCAGTCGACCTTCTTCACCCCCGGACGCACTTCCGCTCCCGATCCGCCCCCATCCGTCTGCACCACAAAGACCAGCGTCGCCCCCTGCACCCCGCTCACCAGATGCTGCCGGACCTCGACCACCCGCTGCGACGCCAGAAATCCATTCAGATCCCCCAGATCACAAGCCCCCGGCAACGCATACTGAAACACACGATACGCCATACACTTCATCCCTTCACCGATTCACTGACCCGCTTCGTTCCCATTTTCACCGGGCGGACCTCCGGCCTTCCGGTCGCAAGGTCGGTCGTCCCTCCCTCCCGCTCCCTCACGGCCTCCGGCCCGCCTGACGGTTTCTCCGGCTCCGCCGGACCGGGGAGGCCCAGAAAAACCCGGAAGCCACGGACCCTGCAGCGGTTGCCCGGGTGCCTCCAGTCGCGGAACGCCGCGCGGCACCAGTCCGGGACGTAGTTCCACGACCCGCCCCGCAACACGCGGAGAGGCATTCCATCATCCCGCTCGGCGTCTGCGCCCGCATCGGCGTCGCTCCATGCCCGGGCCATCCAGCCTCCACGCCGCTTGGCGTACGCCTTACCATCCCACACGTCGTCACACCACTCCAACACATTCCCGTGCATGTCATGCAGGCCCCACGGATGCTTCTCTTTCTTTTCCCCGACAGCATGAGTGCCGCCGGTTTCCAAGCCCTCGCCGTGCCACCCCACCTGCCGGAGCGCTCCCTCACCGTCCCCGTTGTAGTAATCCGTTTCAGTCCCCGCCCGGCAGGCGTACTCCCACTCCGCTTCGCAAGGCAAACGCGGGACGAATCCCCGCGGCAGATCGCGCGCCTTCTTCCCAAGCCATACGAGGAACTCACGCGCGTCGTCCCAGCTGACGTTCTCCACCGGATGCTTTGGTTTCCCATGAAAGTGATTTAGATGCTGCGGCCGGAAACACGCAAATTCCTCCTGCGTCACCGGGAACGTTCCCAGATAGAACGGCCTTGGAATGACGACCCGGTGCCGAGGCTCTTCCTCCGGACGGTATCCCCTCGACCCCATGAGGAACGAGAGCGGCTTCCCCTCTGCGAGCGCAGCCTCCTGCACCGCAACCGGCGGAATCACCTGAAAGCGCATCGAAATCCCCGGAGCGAGTTTGATGGGGGGAATGGGGCGGAGGATGCTGCCTGACTTCATTCGGGGAAATCAATTGGATTGATCTCGGTCATCCGGTATATAACCAACTTCGCGATCGGTGCCACTGGCTGAGCTGAGAAGGACGCGGAAGCCGTCGCCTACCGACAAAATGGGGTGGGGATGTTGGTTATACCGCCGAGCCGCTCGGCACCATTGCGCCGGGTAGGCGGCCGATCCACCACGCAGGCTCCGATGAGGACTTCTCGGAGCGTCGACCTGCTGCCATGTCCTTGCGATCCAAGCATCACATCGTCGCGCGTAAGCGGTCGCACCGTACACATCTTCACACCACTCCCACACATTCCCGTGCATGTCATGCAGACCCCACAGATTCCCGATTTTCTCTCCGACCGGATGAGTGCTCTCCATGGCATTCCCTTCATACCATCCCGCCTCGCTCAAGGCTCCCTCACCATCCCCGTTGTGGTACTCCGTGTCGGTACCCGCCCGGCAGGCATACTCCCATTCGGCCTCGCAAGGCAAACGCGCCTTCAGACCATCCGGTAGCTTTCGGATCCCGTTCAGCCAACGCAGAAAGGCATGCGCATCGTCCCAGCTGACGTTATCCACCGGATGCCTCGGCTTCCCATGAAAGCGATTTTCATGCTCCGGCCGGAAACAGGCAAATTCCTCCTGCGTCACCGGGAACGTTCCCAAGTAAAACGGCCTTGGAATGATAACCCGGTGCCGGGGCTCTTCGTCATGCTCCCATCCCCTCGACCCCATGAGGAACGAGAGCGGCTTCCCCTCCGCGAGCGCAGCCTCCTGAACCTCAACCGGCGGAATCACCTCAAAGCTCATCGAAATCCCCGGAGCGAGTTCGATGGGAGGAATGGGGTGGAGGATGCTGCCTGACTTCATTCGGGGAAATCAATTGGATTGATCTCGGTCATCCGGCACATAACCATCTTCGCGATCGGTGCCGCTGGCTGAGCTGAGAAGGACCCGGAAACCGTCGTACACCAACAAAATGGAGGGTAGACCATGCTTCTCCCGCCGAGCCGCTCGGCACCATTGCGCGGGGTAGGCGGCCGAACCACCACGAAGGCTCCGATCAGGACTCCTCGGGGCGTCGACGTGCAGCCATGTCCTTGCGATCCAATTATCACATCGTCGCGCGTAGGCGGTCGCATCGTACACGTCCTGACACCATTCCCATACATTCCCATGCATGTCATACAATCCCCACGGATTCCCAATCTTCTCTCCAACCGGATGAGTGCTCTCCACGAAATTCCCTTCATACCATCCCGCTTCGCTCAGCGCTCCCTCACCATCTCCGTTGTAGTACTCCGTTTCAGTCCCCGCCCGGCAGGCATATTCCCACTCGGCTTCGCAGGGCAAGCGTGCCTTCAGACCGCCCGGTAGCTTCCGGTTCCCGTTCAGCCACTTCAGGAAGCCCTGCGCGTCGTCCCAGCTGACACTCTCCACCGGATGCCTTGGCTTGCCATGAAAGCGATTTCGATGCCCCGGCCGGAAACACGCAAATTCCTCCTGCGTCACTGGAAATGTCCCCAGATAGAATGGCATTGGAATGACGACCCGGTGCCGAGGCTCTTCCTCCGGACGGTATCCCCTCGACCCCATGAGGAACGAGAGCGGCTTCCCCTCCGCGAGCGCAGCCTTCTGAACCGCAACCGGCGGAATCACCTGGAAGCTCATCGAAATCCCCGGAGCGAGTTCGATGGGGGGAATGGGATGGAGGATGGAGTCAGCGGTCATGGCATTGAGTGGGGTGCGGCTTGGGTCCTGCGATCATTTGGCCAACCGGAAATTGCCACCACCGTAGAGGAGGTAGTTGGCCCATTCCGGGGAGTTGATTTTCAGGAGGGCCTCTCTGCCAAGTCTGACGGCTTCATCGAGGGTCTGGCCATTGGCGAGTTCCTGGTAGACCGTGGTGGCGAATTCTTTGGCGGCGGAATCATCGACGGGCCAGTAGGTTCCGAGGAACGCTTCGATGCCCGAGCGCAGGAAGTACTCGGCGAAGGAAGCCGCAGGGACCATCTTTCCCTTCCCGCGGACGCGGCCGACTTCGCAGGCATTGACGAAAGCAAGGCGCAGGCTGAGTTCGATACGCTTGAGGTCGGCCAGCGTCACCATGCCATCCTGCAGTTCCAGACCACTTTCATGGTCACCGGTGCCATCGAACCTGCCATGTCCGCAGTAGTGCAGCACATCGGCGCAGGTGACCATCTCGAGGAATGCCTTCTTCTTCGCCGCCTTGCCGATGAGACAGTCCACGGTGACACCGGCGATTCCGGAGAGCCATTGTTTCACCTTCTGTCCTTCCTTCTTCGCTTCGGGAAGATCCCCGAGCGGATCGATGACGAGAAGCACTTTGAGCGATCGGTGCAGCGGTGGCCTTGGGAAGAGGCGCGGCAACGGCAGGTTATTCACCGCAAGGCGACGGCTGAGGTTGCGCTTCAAGGTCGGCTCTGCGGCCTCAGCCCGAATCCCAGGGGTGAGCACTTCGAAAGGAAGCTGCGACGCGGCGACGTCATGCAGCACGGTCATCGGGGCATCCTTGCACTGTTCCAGCAACTGCTCTGCGGCTTTGCCGAACAGCAGCTTGGCCAGTTGCCGCGTGATGCCCTTCAGCTCGGCTCCTCCGGGGACGCCATGCTTCCCTGGGACGAGCGCCTTCATGTCCTCAGCCCGGAAGGACACGGCATGTTCCCGGGCCACTGCTGTTCCTGAAGGCGGCAGCACCAGGGTATGCAGCTGGTCATGGCTCCACCGCACAATCACCAGCATCTGATCCCGCACGACCCGCAGCCCCGCTTGCCCCTCATCGGGAATCTCCCGCGTGGTCACGGAAATGTCCCTCTTCTTATTCTTAAGGATCTTCAGGATCTCCTCAAAGCGATCCGGGTTGTTCTCGAACCAGTAAAGCTGAATCTTCCCACGCAGGGGAGCCAAACCCTTCACCATGCCCTTGATGCTGGCTTCCATCCATTTGGAAGTCAGATTTCCCCCGAAGGTGACAAGGCCCACCCGCTCAAAGTTCAGGGCGCTGACCCGCGCGGCAAACTGCCTGGCCGCCCCCTCAACTGCTTCCGCAAGACTCTCTCCGTCCGTCGGTGCATCAAGCGACGCGAGGTACACATGATCCGCCGGGAAGGTACTGGAATCCGCAGCCACCAGCGACCTTCCATGGCTATGTGCCTCCCGCAGTCTCTCGGAGGTGGCCTGATCCAGCGTGGCGACTTCCCAGCCAAGCGGATTGCCCGCAAACAAGGGCAAGGCCAGCACATCCAAAGGCCCCGCCGCCCCCACACTCCCCCTGATCAGCTCAATCTCCAGCTTCCCCTGCCTCTTCCGGCTCACCACCTCGGTCAGTCCCTTCTGAATCAGCACGGCAATCCGCAAAGGATCCCGGCTGAACAGCAATTCCGCGTTATCTTCGGCACTGAGACCATTCCACGACGGCTTCTTCTTCCTGAGGCCGGCTGCCATCTTCTGAATCTCCGACGCCAGCTCCGCAAGCGAACCCGGCAGACCGTCAAGATTCACCTTCTTCAGGGCTGCTCGAAACTCCTTGGCCCGCTTCTGATACGACTCGTGTTTCACCCATTTGGCATCGCTGAATCCATGAGCTTTCGTTCCACCCGCCATCAGCGAGGCCACGTCGGCCGCAGCCCCGCCCAGCCCGCCCACCACATAGAGTGGCTGACCAGCCTTGAGACTCCACCAGGCCTCTTCCATCACTCCCGGATACACACCGGAATATCCAGTCTGCCCGGTTTCCTCAATCCCCGGAAGCGTCTGCCCTCCAATGAGCACACGTGCCGATATTCCCATGGTCATCACCCTGCGCATGTCGGCATGATACAGGGCATCTGGAAACCTCTCAGCGTCATCCCCATCCGGGCGCCTCAAACGCGCGAGATCAGCATACTCACGACGTCCCAGCGACCGCAGTTCCAGATTCAGTCCATCAGGAACGGATGCCAGTCCCTCGTGCGCCGGACGATAGCAATGCAGCACCGTATTGCTGCCGACCGTCTGACGATACGAACCCGCCAATTGGCTGAACAAATCCGTGTAGCCAAATCTGCGGAAGTCACCCGCATACACCAGATGGGCCCCGGCTGAGATCAGATTCCGCGCCAGATGCACCGCCACATCAGTCACATGCTCCGGCGTGATCCCAACACCCCGGTCCGTATCCTGAATGTCGGATATGCCCAACCCCACCGGAACGCCTTCCAGCGGACAGGCCATCTTCGAACCCACCGAAAGCAGCGCCCGGAACGCAGTCGCCGGCGTCACCAGTCTCAGCTTCGGATGCGCCTT
This sequence comes from Verrucomicrobiales bacterium, assembly GCA_044239025.1. GTDB lineage: Bacteria > Verrucomicrobiota > Verrucomicrobiia > Verrucomicrobiales > V1-33 > V1-33. Next base: position 30,253 of record JBIICE010000014.1, on the reverse strand, counting down.
GGCCAGCACGTTCCGCACAGCCGGCGGTAACTCAGGATCCGGATGAATCACCACTTCCGCATGAACCCGCTTCACCGGTCCCTGAATCAGATCCAGCAACTCAGGAGGACGGCACAGCGCAATCGTGTCCTCCGGTAGCTTATAGGCTTCTTTCATTCGCTCCGCTTCCCGCCGGAAATGAAGCGCCCGCAGATACTCCACAAAGGCCCGCGACACCACCCGCTGCGCGTTCGCCTTCGCGGTGCTCTCCTTATCGTTCCAGACCAGCGTGGGAGCGTTGCCGGCGTAAGGCGAACTTAGTGGCTCCCCCTGCACCAGAAGCTCGACCGTGATGGTCGGCACACGGAAACGCTTCGCCCCCAGCAATTCCTCCAGACACCAGTTCCTCGTGCTGTATCCGTCAGTACGCAGACAAACGAAAACACTGTTCTGAATGGCGGCTTCCAACTGCTCATTCAAGCCAACACCAGGCCGAATCTCGTTGACGTCGAAGAAGGGACCAGCCGTCGTGGATTCCCGTGCGTAATCCCGAATCGCAACGACCGCGTTCCCCGTCAACTTCATATCCCGCTTCGCATGGGATAGAAAGAGACTAATCTTTCCAGGTTCGGTGCGGAGAAGCCGGATGAGCGCCAGCACGATCTCGTCAATGGTCTCCTGCCGAGTGCCACCCAGCAGTTCAACCAGCAGCGGTGCAATCTCCATCATTCCCTCTTCATAACGCCAGCTGCTCCAGAGAAACAGGGGGAGCACCCTGCCTTCCCCCAGCTCGCTTTTCCACTTCTGGACCAGGCTCTTCGCCCGCTCCTTGCAACTGTGGTAGGCCCCATGCCCCAGCACCGGAATCAGGACGACGCGTTCCGCCAGTGTCAGATCGACCTTGTCCGCCTGCACCCCACTGTAGACCGGAATGCCCGGACCGTAGCCGAGTGGCTCATCCGTTGGCCTGGTCAGGACATTGTAAAGTCCTGCACCGAGTTCTTCGGCCTTTTTTTTGTCATCGTCATCGAAATAGACGGTGGAGACGGCCAGCGAGGGCTTTTTGATTTCGCGGATCATGAGTTCAGCGTGGGTAAGCAGTTCCGGCGGAGGCGTGGCGGGCGACGAGGTCGAGGTATCGGGCGAGTTTGTGATCGGCGAAGGGGATGATGTTGCCGCGGGTGGTCCGGCTGTTGGTACTGGGCTGCGCCGGGTGGGCTGGTGCGTCTTCGAATTCCTCTACAAGGACTTCCCGGCGGGCGCGCATCTGTGCCTTGAGCTTCTTGAAGTCCTCGTCTCCCATGACAGTCTCCCGGGATCCCCGCGCACTCCTCGTGCCCACGGCAGGCTTGAGCGCGCCGGTGGCATCGAACCAGATGAGCGAACCCACATGGTCGAAGTGCGGCGGCACAGCGGTCACGGGGTCGCCATTGTTCACGAAGCGGACAAAGCGGCCGGCGTAGTGCGTGCGCAGGAAGGTCTGGGCTTCCCCGTTCACGACCCGTGGCTGGCCGAAGGTATGCACACCGCTGATGGGGAGGACGCCGTGCATCTCCGCCGCCATCACGGTGGCCAGCGCGCCACCAAGGCTGTGCCCTGTGACCCAGAGCTGCTTGCCGGGCTTCAGTCCCACCCCAAGGGCATTGATGAGGGCCGGACGGACGGCGTCGAAGGCCCGGTAGAATCCGCCATGCAGCCTCCCGTAGGGCCGCTTCTTCGAGAGGGTGGACAAATTCGTGATCCAATCCGGATATTCCTGCGTGCCCCGGAAGGCGACCACCACGCACTTGCTGTCCCATGCCACCAATCCCTGCGTGGTACCCTTGTCGAGCACCCGCGCGCCCGTGAATCCCCACGCGAGGGCCGTCGCCTCGGCCGAGCCAAGGGAAACATACGCCAACTGGCTCATAAGCCCAAGATTCAAGGACAGTTCCCACCCCCGCGGGGAGGTTGTATGCAAAGCGGTGCGTTTGAATTTCATATGGTTGGTTCGGTTGATCAGGTTGGTTATGCTGGTTGTGCGGGTGCTTCTGGTGAGGGGTTCGGAGCGCCATTTCCCTCGGCAGCGCCGCCGGGAGAACGATGCTCGCTCAGAGAAAAGAGCAGATTGATGGCCAGCTGCTTGAACCAGTCGCCGACAGTCAGGGCGTTTTGCGTACCGCCACTGCCGCTGTCCATCAGGCTCGGCGCGAAAACCCCGCGGGCCACATGCACACCCAACTGCCGGTACGCCTCGAATTGTTCCTGATCGAAGAATTGATCGAGGGTCGTCTGATGCGGAAACTCCGGATGCCGCGCACGGTACCTCCGGATCAATTCCGATTCGTTCCCGGTCACGGATAGCTTCAGATACAGCAGGAGCCCCGTGGGCTCGGTTGCCGATTCGTTCCCGTCGTTGGGATAGTGTACCCGCATGAGATGGTAATGCGACCGGCTCAGGCCAGTCTTCCCATCAGGCCGCAGATCACTGAGATCCGGGTCCATCCGGATCCCCAGATCAATCTGCGCATAGCGCACCACATTCATCAATCCCTGAAAGCCGTACGCCCCGTCGGATTCCCCATCCACACAGACCATGAACTTGCAGCGCCGCCGCAGCAGTTCGTACAATCCCATGTTCTCAATGTGCCCCCCATCGGACAGATTCAGCCACCTCGCCTTCTCGGACATGCCAAGCCCGGTAATCTCCCGCAGCAGACAGTGGAAACCCGGGTGCTTTGCCGGAAATTTCGCTGCCAGCGCCTTGAACCATGACTTGCCTCCCTCTCCGGCAGCCGCATTCCGGATCCAGAATCCCAGACGCACATTGAGCAGCGTCAGCAGCGACCGCAGCGGACGAATCGAACCAATGCCCATGTGACTCGAAACGGCAGCCCCGGAAATCGCCATGGCCGTCGCCAGATCGGCAGGCTGTCCATTCATGCTCCACTTTCCAGTCTTCCGGTACCCAACCACCGGCGATCCAATCCAGCACTTGGAAAAGACAAAGAAATCGCAGCTTCGTTCCCGGTTCGCCGGCTCTTCGGTACCAGGCAGGTTCACCGCCGCATTGATCAGATGGTACGGTGCCAGCTGGCTCGGATTGAGTCCCTCCAGCGCGACCCCATTCCCGCGCTTCCCGCCTCCCTCGACAAAGGTCCGGCTGAGGGCATCGCGGTAGAGCCGATGCGGACCGGTGGTGTTGATGTTGATCACGAACAACGCAATCAACCACAGGATGCCGGATAGAATCGCGAGAACCTGGAGCCCACTCAAATCATCTACTAACTGCTTCACCGATCCCACCGCCACAAGGAACAGATAGACAGCTACGGCCAGCAGCGGCAGGAAAACCCCGGCCGCATACATCGCCACTTTCAGAACCGCCCGCCGCACATCCACCCGGGGCAGAAACGGCACAAACCGCGCCACCGCCGGGATCAGTGCCGAAATCACCCCAAGACTCACACCGCCAATCCCCAACCCGCTGATCCACGCGGGCGACTCCATCACGGTCGAAACCAGATCCGGCCAGTCACAGAAATAATCTCTGTTCATGCAGAAGCATCCTCTGTTCATGAATACCCCGGCATAGATCCGGCTCAGGACCCAGGCCAATCCTGCGCAAAGTCCGAACAGCACCGTTAAACCCAGGGTCCGGCCTGCCCATTTGCTGAACCTCCCTGCGTACCGATGCGATGCAAAGTACCCCAGCGAACTCAGCCCCACCGCCACCAGCGAAGACCACAGCACCAGCGGCCAACCCGGCTTCACCGGCGACACATTTCTTAGCCACGTGGTCAACGCCGCCACAAGACAGATCACCGCCAGCGGAGCCGTCCAGTTCAGCAGAGTTCCTGCCACCGTCGAGGTCACCATCCCCCATGTCGTCCACAGCCGGTCGCCTATCAAATACCGCGCCTGATGCCGCATGGTCCGGAACGGTCCGCTGTCAGGACCGTCCGGACAGGCAAGGACTTTCCACCGTTCACCGTGACCAGCCGATCTCGCCTTTTCCGACCCATCTGATACCTCTCTCCCCTGCGGAACCGGATCCGCCTCCCGCCCCCCAATCTCCGCCGTCACAAAACTCCCCGTGTACCCTCCCCCGGATACCGTGGACAGAAAATCCACCTGCGGCATCAATCCCTTCTCCGCCAATACCTGAATCACCCCCAGCGAAAACGAGGCCGACCGAATCCCCCCGCCAGACAGCGCCAACCCAAACGCATCCATTCCCGCTTCGCGTTCCTCTTTCCGTTCCGCTTTCCGTTCCCCTGACGCTGCACTACTACCCGCACGACGCCGAGCCTCTACCTCGGCCCGCTCACTCTCGTTGATTTCATCCACGCTGACCCGGATCCCGCCATTCACTGCCTCCGCAGCAGGTATGCCGTACGGAACCGATTGCATCAACACCCCAATCTCCCCAGCCATCACCCCGTCCTCGCAAACGGCCGGCATCGTCTCACCCGGATAGGCAATCTCATATAGCCATTCCGAAAACCCTACCAGTTTCTCCCGCAACTCGGCGAAATCCGCAAGAAATTCATCCCCTCCATCCCGCGAACTCAGTTCCCCCCGATCCGATGCCCAATGCCACTTCCCCGTCACCTTCCGCATGTCCTCATTCAAACACCGGATCACTCCCTCACCAAACACCCTCGCCCGAGGATACTTGCGCATCAGCGTTCTCCCCAGCCCAAACAACTCATACAAACTCTCCAACGCCCGCTCATTCACCCCGAATTGATGCGGTATCCTCACCAACGCGATCCGCGTCCGCATCTCCGTCAGAAATTCATGCGCCGCCAACCGGTCCTCCGCGGTGATGGAAGGCTTCGCAGTGACGGGCGGATCGGTCGCAGGGGAACTGTCGTCACTACTCGCATTGTTCGCGTGATCACTCATGTTTTTTCTTAAGCGTTAGGATTCTGCGGCGCGACTCCTCGCGCAATTGCTGTCTGAGTCCCGGGCCCTTTCCCGGTTCTTTCCTTGAAATGTCAGCCCACCCGGGCGCACAAAGCTCTGTGACCCCGGGTGCCGCTCGTCCCACGGCCATACTGCCGCTTCCAATCATGGCCGGCTGTTCTTTTTCTGGAGGTTCGTCTCTATCATTTCCCTAACGGCGTCTTTTCCATCGCTCCAATTGCACCGCTGGTCAGCCCGGTTCCAGCATTCGTTCCACCAGCGCGTCAGGGCATTGTCGAGAGAGGAACGAACGTACTCAACTCTACTATCCTCCATTTTTTCCAGCTTATCAAAAACCTCTTTTTCTTCACTGCTTAAATGTAAGAAATTAGATAAATTGTTTCTGTATTGAATTAGTCTCTGATGCGTTTCCATAAATAATTTCCTGTATTCGCTTTTGCTGTTTGGATCATCAATTCCACAGTCTTCTATTTTTATCGCGATGGTGCTAAAACCGAACAGCTTACTCCCCTTGGAATCTCTCGTGGAAATAAACTCATACAGACACCACGGTGATTTCCAGTAACGATCACTGGTGATCATGATCATCCAGTCGCATTCCTTGCAAAACTCCACGAAGTCCCGGATTGCCATACCTTCCTTTTTGTCCTGATCAAAGATTGGTTTGAATCTGATTGCTTCGCCTGGAGACCCCCCCGGGATTGTCAGCTTCTTGATTGTTTCCCTGACGAACAACGGAGACTCCTTGTATTGACGTATGACGCCTTTGTTGTGTGCCGTGGGTTTCGGAGGTGAAGCATAGGAAATGAAGACGCGGGGGCGGCGGTCTGCCTCTCCTGCCGGTAAGCCTCCGACAGAATCCCGTGCTTCCGAGCCCTCGGGGTCAGCCTTGTCATCGAGGGGAACTTCCCGGCGGATGAGGGCTGCCATTTTTCGCTCTATTTCATTCTGGCGCTCGGCCCTAGGATGCCTCACCAGCAGATGAATCGACCCTCCGATGCCATCGGAATGGATCTCCGCCCATACAATCACCGTCTGCTTCTCCCTACCGTGGAAAACAAATCCGTCACTCGCGTACTTGGCCTCCCGTCCGTAATCCTGGCCCAGCGCACGGAGTATCGCATGCCAGTGGCCGAGGTGAAGTAGTTTCGATGGAAACGCTTTCTTCGCCTGCTCCTCGTCCCAATTGGGATGAAGCTCGCGTTCAGCCATTGAGCTGAGGTGAGCGAGACTCAGATAGACAGTATCTCTGCCGGGCCGTTCGTTTTCGGGCACGATCGCGAAGCAGGCTCCGGCTTGCTCCATGTAATTCATGAGAAGCCGCTTCTGCTCGGGGCTGTATTGACCAATTTCCCAGAAGCTTTCAATGCGTTCATAGTTGAAAACGCCATTAGCCTGTTTGAGGATTTTGAAATGTTTTTGTTTCCGAGAGAGAATCGTGTAGATTCCATCGAGCGCCCATCGTTGGCTGATAATGACTTTGTCCTGGAATTTTTCCCGTTTCCAATAGACCAGCCCGGAGTGATGGAGAAAATCGAGTAGAAACTCGATTCTCTTTGGTGTGAGCGTAAATTTATTCTCTTTAAGTAATCTCGCAAACTTCGTGAAGCGGTTTCGCCAGCCGTTGGCAGCCTCCACCAGAGAGACACCCTTGATGTCGGCCTTGGCCAACCACCGAGGCTCAGGTCCGCTGCCCTCGGCAATCAATCGGAAGACGGATTCCATGGTCTCCACGAAGTCCTCGACGTTCATCTCCTTTGGTTCGTCCTTCGCGGTCCAGTAGTCGACGATGGCAGCCGCGATTTCCCAATAGCATGGGACTTCCTCCCCCTGATCATGGGCCAGTTCTTGGGTCGATCGCTCCGCCCATTCGGAAAATTCATCGTATTCGCCTTCCTTCTTTTCTGCATCCAGGATGAAGAGTTCGCAATTAATTCTGCGCGGTTCGGTTAATTCCTGGATCTTTTTTTCGAGTTTTTGTTTTAGTTCATCGGGTTTCGTGTTGATCTCGGTTTGTTTATCTTTGGTTTTTTCCCATTGATTGTAGACTATCGCGATTCGGGGAGCGAATGGGCCGTAGTTTACGATGTAGTCAATCCAGTAATTCAGGGGGCGCCAGTGTTGATGTTTGTTTTCTGCCGGCTTGCACATTTTTCCGTCCCACAGAATGACGAATATGGCATTGGTCTTGAGGAAGATGCTATGGGTGTTGTGGTAGATTTCCTGACCACCGAAATCCCAGATCATGCGGTCAACTTTATCCCGGGTCCCTGGCTTAGGCCAGTTGACGAGCCTGATGCCGTGGGTTGACCCGGGATGTTTGGTATTTTCTTTTCCCTCCAGAGACAAGCTGAGCGTGGTTTTCCCGGCGTAACCATTACCGAGGAGAAGGATTTTGCACCGCCGAAATGATCCACTTCCGACCTCCTTTATTTCGCGGAAGTAGTTACGCACCGCTTGCGCGACGTTCTGAGTACCGGTGCCGTGCAGTGTGGCGGGTGGGCTTTTGACCGCCGATCCACTGAGATAGAGGGTACGCGTGCCTTTTCTGTCTGTTTCCCCCGAAGAGGATGGCCTTACGCTCTCGCACCATCGACTGGGAATGCGACCAAGTCGCCGGCATCCCCTCAGGTCGAGGTAGTCGATGGTATCCGTGATTTGAGCGTTGAGTTCGGAGACTTGGGTATTGGCGAGGTCAAGGCGTGCCAATTTTGGCGGCATCTGCCCGGGTAGCCTGCTGAGCCCTTTGCAGTCATTCAGGATGATCCTTGTGAAGTTGGGCAACTCCGTTGGCAGAGTCGTGATTTGGGGGCACCCGCTGAGATCGAGGCAGCCGAGGGTGCGGCCACGGGATGAACTCAGGATCTCGCTGAGCAGTTGATGAATCTGCCCCTCTGGAATCGCGCTGCACTTGACAATCGCGACGTCGTGAAGGGCGATGTTGGCGGATCTGGTGGAGAGGGAGGACAGTGCGGGCAGATCGTCGAGGACGAGGTCGGCGAGGGTCTCGGGCAGTGGGGGGATGGTGGTGAGGTCCGGGCAGTTGCGGATGTCGAGGATCTCGAGCTGAGGCGGGAGGCTGGGGATGGTGGATAGGTCGGCTAGACCGAATAGGTGAAGGGCTTTGAGGTTCGGGAAGAGGGCAGCGAGATCGGGGACGTGACCGAGGTCCATGGAAGATCCCTGGGTTCCAATGACCATGCGGGTCACGTGAATGCCTGTAGATGTCCAGTCGCTCCACTCGGGGGTGTGGTCGGGTGCGAAGATGTAGTCGATGGGGGAATCCGATTTCATGGCTGAGACAGAGGTTAGATGGCTGATGATGGGCGCGGTCGGGGCCGGGCATTAAGGGGATTGGGGTGCTTTCCGGGGCGTGGCTCGTTTGGTTTCCCTGCGGCGCGGGGCGGCTCCGGCCTTCCGGTCGCCCGGTCGGTCGTCCCTCCCTCCCGCTCCCTCACGGCCTGCGCCGCCCAGCTGGTGCTCCGGCTCCGCCGGACCGGGGAGGCCCAGAAAAACCCGGAAGCCACGGCCCCCGATTCGGAGCCCCGGGTGCCTCCTCGCGCGTCTCGCCGCACGGCACCAGTCCGGGTCGTCGTTCCAAGACCCGCCCCGCACCACATGGCGCGGCACCCCATCGGAACGCTCGGCATCGTCCCCTGCGGCTTCTTCGCTCCACGCCTCGGCAAGCCACAGGTGACCCCGCTTGGAGTATGCCCGGGAATCATAGACGTCCCCGCACCACTCCATGACATTCCCATGTACATCGTGCAGTCCCCACGGATTACCCGGCTTCAAACCCACGGGATGGGTGGAGGAGTTCGAATTTCCGTCGTACCATCCAATCTGTTCCAGGGCAGCTTCGCCGTCGCCGCTGTAGTACTCGGTGTCCGTCCCGGCTCGGCAGGCATATTCCCATTCCGCTTCAGAGGGAAGGCGGGCCCGGAAGTCTTTCATATGCTGCGGCAGCAGGGCCATGGCGTTGAGCCATGCGACGAAGCCCATTGCCTCGTACCAGCTGAGGTTCTCTGCAGGATGATGCTTTTTCCCGGCGTAATAGTTCCCATGCGGTTTTCTGTCACCAAGAAGCAAGTGCTGGTTGGCCGCCCACCACGTCACGTAAGCCTTCGAGCCCGTCCAGACCGCGAATTCCCGCTGCGTGACCGGGAACGTGCCAAGGTAGAATGGCTGCGGGATGACCACGCGGTGGCGGGGGCTCTCTCTGCTGGGGCCATCGCGAGATCCCATCATGAACGAGAGGGGCTGGCCGCTCGCGAGGGCTGCCTCCTGCGCCGGGACGGGTGGAATCACCTCGAAGCTCATGGCAATCCCCGGAGCGAGTTCCACGGGCGGGATCGGATGACGGACTGTGAAGGGAAACATGGCGGCTCCTTGAAGAAGTTCAATCAAGTGTGCAGCGTGGGGGCATCACCGAACTGCGGTGGTGACAGCAGAACCCGGAAGCCAACGAACCCAACACGTACGCGCGACAGCCTTGCGAAGCGATCCCCCGCGCGACACCAGACCGGCTCGAAGCACCAACATCCGCCCCGCACTACGCGGTGCTGTTGGTCTATATTACTTGTGCCAGCAGCTTCCTCGCTCCACGCCTCGGCGAGCCACAAGTGACCCCGCTTGGAATACGCCCGGGAATCATAGACGTCCCCGCACCATTCATCGACATTGCCGTGCATGTCGTGCAGTCCCCATGGGTTGCCCAGCTTCCTGCCGACGGGATGGGTGGTTTTGCCCGAATTCCCGTCGTACCATCCCACCTCCTCCAAAGCAACTTCGCCGTCTCCGCTGTGGTATTCCGCGTCCGTTCCGGCTCGGCAGGCATATTCCCATTCCGCTTCGCAGGGGAGGCGTGGAACGAATCCCCGCGGCAGATTGCGCGCTTCCTTGGCAAGCCAGGCGAGGAACTCACGCGCGTCGTGCCAGCTGAGATTCTCCGCCGGATGGTCTGGATTCCCGGCGAAGGCGTTCTCATGCTCCGGCCGGAAGCAGGCAAACTCCCGCTGCGTGACGGGGAACGTTCCTAGGTAGAAAGGCCGCGGAATCACTACGCGATGGCGGGGTCTTTCGCGACGTGCCACCCCCCGCGATCCCATGAGGAATCCGCCTGGGCAGGCGGGGATCGGGCGGAACGCCATGCCGAGCAGACCGCCCTTGCCATCGGGAATGTCCACGATGCGGTCGGGCACCTCGTTCCGGGTGCCGAACACTTCCGGCCATTCGGCATCCGTCATGGCCGCAGTGACTCCGGGAATCATCGGCCCCTCCCTCGGGTGCTTGCGCCCGTCGGCTGGTTCGCCTGCGGGCCGCGGCCGGCATCGCTCCGGATGATTGTTCGCACCAACCGCATGGCGGGCCATGCAGAACACCTTCCGGATCCATCCCGGAAACACGCAGACCATGAACAAGGAAACTCGGCAATCATCTCGACAACTGCTTCTACAGGAACATCCTATCCTGTCATCCCAAAATCTCTCTGCCTAGAGACAAACACGCGCCGCGACAGATGCGCATAGCGCCCCGCGAAATTGGGAAAGGCGATCTCAAATCGTCGCATACCCCAGATCCTGTGAGACTTGTCAAGGCTTCACCCACTACTCCTCCGCCCTCCGGACGTCACAGCCGTTGTGCATCGGGAGACTTACTGCGCCAGGCTCCCCAGCGCAGCGTCGCCGCATGCCCTCGCCCTATTTCTACAAACTACGGCAATGCGTAGTGTAACATTTTCTGGGAAATTGCGAAGAGGCCCGCGCACTATGTAGGCCGGGGTCGCCTCAGGTGGGGACGGCCAATTCACACTGGCATCGGCTGCTATCCCGCAGAGGAATCCACTCGCTGGCGACGCCCACTCCAGAGCAAGCCCATCAGCAGAAGTCCGCCGGTGCTTGCCTCCGGGATCGGCGTGTAGGTAACATCGACATTGAAGAACGAATTCCTCGGCGTCGCCGGCGACGGGATGAAGACCTGCGAGAAACTCATGTACCCGAAACGGATCGGTGCCGCCGTCTCGGAAAGGTCCAAGGTGGCTGGACCGTCCCCGCGCATCAGGGTGAAATCGGAAGGAGCCACCGCGGTCTCGAACTTCTGCCAGTTGCCGGAGAAGATCGGGGGTTCCCACCGGATGGAGGAAGCATAGAACGACGAACCCTGCGACGCCACGAAGCGCGTACTCTGAAAGGTCCCGTTCCCTCCAGTCACCTGCTGCCAGATCTGCAGGGTGAAACCAGTAGCCGAACCGAGTGCGGGCGAAAAACTGGCATTCGTCTTGTAATTCTCGATCTGGTACGTGACCGAACCAAAGCCCCCGATGCGCACTTCGCGCCCGTTGCCGGAAAGGCCTCCGATTACCGAGGCCGAGGCTGTCCCCGCATTGCTGCCCGCAAGCCCCTCAAGGGACCATTGCGACGGCGCAAACGTGTTGTCGAAAATCGTGAACACAGCCGCGTCAACTGCAGGCACGAAGACCGACAGACTAAACGCAGCAACGACAGTGGCGATGTGCTTCTTCATGATAAATGTGCTGATCCGCGGCTCCGGCTGCGGCACACCCAGCCCCACCCGCAGCCCGTTCCCGGTACCCTCAATTTGTGCCCGCATCATCTTCATAATACTTTTCGGCGCCCCGTTTCTATCACCACCAAAGCATTTGTCATCATCATTTTGATTCCTTTTTTGTATGATCCACGACCCGGCCACAGACATCATCACCCCACACTGCCACGGCACTTCCGGGAACCGCTTAAGACCCGCATGGCTCGTTGGTTATCATTGCGTTGCGTCACCCGATGAGGGTATCCAGGACACGATTCCTCCCTACTGGCGCCAAGTCTCCGCTGACAATCTTTCCTGTTACGCCGAAACCTTTCATGCCGCTCCCGCGGATGCGTAGTGCAAGCATTTCGTATTAGTCGGTAACTGGGGATTTCACCATTAAACCATCATGCCAGGGACTGACAGGGCGTCAGTGGACCGACCGCTTACGGCACAGTCCGCCTTGCCGTCCCGCATCTGAGCCACTGGCGATGCGGGACGGCGGGGCAGCGATTCACCATTTGATCCTCAGTCCGGCGAGGAGGGCATTTTCCTCGAGGAAGGTGGGGAGGATGCGGCCGGCCTGGTAGGTGAGGACGAAGGCGACCTTGGCTCCCTTGGTATCTGCGGGGGTGAATTCGAGGGAGGTGAGCCACTCGGGGAGGAAGCGTCCTTCGTCGATGTCGTAGATTCCGGAGAAGTCAGCAATACCATCGATCTGGAAGGCGGACGTCACGATGGGAAGCCGGAGTTTTTCCAAGAGGGGCAGACGGTAGCGGGCGCGGAAGCGCAGGCGCTGATCCCCGAGCGCCACGAAGTCGGGGTCGCGTTCCGATGCTGCCATCCAGTCGTATCCGGCATAGAGCGTGAGGACCGAAGCTGTGTCCTTCGAGGGCGCACCGAAATTGACGAGGCGGCGGAGCCCGGAGGCGACTGCCTCGAGCATGGGAAGGCTCACGAATCCCCAGCAGCCGACGCCCACGGTGGCATTGTAGTTATCGGTCTGCTGATCGGATTCAAAGCGGGTATTGAGGTCGAGCATGAGGCTGCCGCTGGCAATGCGATTGAATGGTAAGGCCACGCCCTTGAGGAGGCCGGCGCTGCCCATGTAGCGACCGTAGAGGGTGGGCGCGTCGTCCGGTTCGAAGGTGAAGTTGCCTTCCAGTTCCGCATGAAAGCCGAGGATCTCGTTGCGGTCATTGATGCCGAAACCGCTCGCATAGCCGAGGGACAAGCCGAAGAGCCCGCCATCCGAGCCAGTTTCCGCAGAGATCCGCGGTTCAACTGCCTTGAAAGCCTCGATGCCCTCGGCGTCGCCTTCCGGCAGCGGCGCGACCGGAAGATCAAGGGACGGCAGCACCTGCCGCTGGCCGGCTTCGTCAAGGTACGTGAGCGCCGGAGACGCCGCGCTCCCGGCAATCTTCAGTCGCCACGATCCCTTTGACGGGTCCGCCTCACCAAGCTCGGGTACCGGAGCCACCAGCTGCGATACCAGATCACCCGACGAGGGCCGCCGCCGGACTCCCTCGACTTTGTGCACGACCGACTTGCCCGCTTCCTCGTGCACCAGCGTCCATCCCGTTCCCTTGACGGCGGCTGACTTCGCGGGCACCACCCGCTTCGCCACCGGCTTCCCTTCGTCGTCGCTGATCCACAGCTCCACGGTCATGGCCGGATTCAGCCTCCCGTCATCCGGGGCGGCATCATCCACGGAGAACGATGCCACCGGGCGGAACTCCGCACGGACTTCAAGGATCGCAGCTAACAACAGAATGAATAGTCTTGTCTTCACGGGATGGAGAGGATGCGGGTTCAGGCGAGGTCTGCGATGGCCTGCGGCGTCGGAAAGTGGCCGCCCAGCATCTTGGATTTCGTCATGCCCACCCCGAAGTTCTCATTGAAGGTGGCTGCCAGCAACGCAAGGCGACCCGGACCTGATACCGCCTTGGTTTTGTCATCCCGTTCCATGCGCTCGAACCATTTCGTCAGCGGCGAATCCGGCTGGGGCTTCGCATACCCATAGTGGGTGAGAATCTCGAGGACCTTGTCCATCACCGACGGCGGCCGTGCCGCTGGCTTGCGGGTGGTCCGCTTGGGCGCGGTCTTGGCTGCCGGCTTCGCTGCCGGCTTCACCTTCTGATCACCCGGATTGACCGTGAAGGGCTGCTCGTTTTCAAAGGCCAGATTGGCCGCACCGATGCGGAAGTAGTTGGGCGTCTGCTTGGGGTCGTTGATCTCCGCGGAAATCCTGTGATGAAAGTGCCGGTACCCTCCAGCGAAGCTCCCCTTGGCCCAGACCTTGAGCAGCGATCCGGTAAAGAGACCGTTCTGGTCCCCATCGGAGGCGAACTGCCGGTCCTGACAGGCGGAAATGAGCAGCACGGTCGCCTTGATGTTCAGTTGCTCGCTGCCCGGCACGCCGGCCTGAATGGCATCGTACAGCCCGCGGTGCTTTTCGTAGACCGACGCCGCCCGGGCCCGCGGCATCATGCGGACGCGACCCGCCGGCAAACGCTCCCTATCACCCCGCACCACACTGCCACTGTGGCAACTGTCCGACAGCACCAGAATCCTCACGCCCGGCCGGAATTTCGCATAGAGCGCCGCCAGTTCATCATCAATCAGTTCCCGGTCATACAGACACCATGTCTCGTCCATGGAATCAGCCTTGTCGCCAAACTTCCCCTCATCCCCGTTCCGGTCGGGCACCTGCCCGCCATGACCCGAATACGTCAGCAGAAAGGTATCGCCCTTCTTGAGACTGGCCGCCGCATTGGCAATCGCCTCCTTGACGGCCCGCGCCGTCACCTGCTTCCGCAGCAGCATGCGCGCCGCAAATCCACGCGACTTCGCCAGCGACATCATGTCCTTCGCATCCGCCTCGCATCCAAACAACTCTCCATCCCATCCATCGTAGTGCTCCGGATCAATGTAGTTCAGTCCAAGATGCAGCGACATGCCGCGATTCACAGTAGTCTTCCGTTCGGTTCGTTTCATGGTTTTTCCGTGTGGTTATGCCGGATGGATTCCGATTCGTAATGATACCAGTGAATCTGAAAGCACCTCAGCGGTTCGCCGGACCGGATAGCGACAATCACTTCCACTGCATAGAATTATCTTCGACGCTACGCGCAAACGTAACAGATCCAGCCAGTTGCCACCAACCGAATGCTTTGTCTGAGAATCTTTCTCTTCCTTCCTGATTCCCCTGTCGCACCGTTACTTGCCCCTTCCGTAATCGACGGGATGAAAGGTTCGATTTCCGAATAAAGCAGAAATTACCATAAAACCGGGCGTTGCTTCCCCCAGCTTCTAGGCCATCGACCGCGCTGGGGCGCTGCGCCGTCCCTGCCATCCACGGCATTCACAGGATCCGCGGCCGATCCTGAATCCTCGGCAGGCTCCCGGGCTTTGGATCTTCACTTTTTGGGGGCAGCCCTGAGGGCCGGGCGTCTGGGTTTCGGATGGACAGCGCATTGTTCCCGGCTGGCGACCCAGCCTTGAAATTTCGACAGCATCTCGCTCATGATGTTTTCCTCGACCGACACCAGCAGCAGTCCGTGCTGCTGAGCCAGAACCTGCAGGCCTGGAGTTTTCATCATGCTGGCGACGTCCTCGGCAGTGGCCTGCTCTGGGCGATCCCCGTCATAAAACAAAGTATAGCGTGGCATGGCAGCAATCACCTGATGATTCCGTTACCCTCGAAAAGATTGCCAAACCCGAGAGGTTCAGCGGCATCGACCGCCAGCTGCCGGATGGCATCGGTACGGGCGGCGTCCCGCGGCATGTCGAGGACGGCTTTGTTCTGAGCCAGCAGGCGTGCCATGGCCCCGCAGATGGCAGGACAGGCCATGGAGGTGCCGCTGAGCGGCGCATATCCACCGGGCACCGTGGACACCACGCCCACACCGGAACCAGTGAAGTCGAGTTCCATACCCTGATTGGAGAAGGCCCCGAGAAAGTCGCTCGCATCATTCCCGCGGGGCTCAGCAATGTCCGCGGCCACATCCGCCGTCGCCGGGAAGGTCCCCACGCGTCCAGCGGCCGAAACCGCCACGGCATGCAAACTGGATGCCGGGAAGGAAACCGGCTGGCGTCCGTCATTGCCAGCGGCGGCGACCGCGAGGCATCCGCTTTCCCTCGCCCGTCGCAGGGCGGCAGCCACCGCGGGGTCACTGCCCCCAAATGACAGACTCAAGTTGATGAGGTCGCAACGGTCTGCGATCGCCTGATTGATGGCGGCAATGACGGCGAAGCTTGATCCGCTGCCTTCTCCCCGTTTGCCGAAGACGCGGTAGCTGCGGATCTCCGCGCCAGGAGCAAGGCCGCGCACTCCTGATGGCGCGGTGCCGCGTCCGGCGATGATTCCGGCGACATGCGTCCCATGCCAGTCTCCAGCGGCCCCGTAGTCGTCCGGATTTTTAGGCTGGGGAAGGCAATTCTTTCCGCCGGCGACAACGATATCAGGATGATCGGTGGCGACACCGGAATCAATGACGCCAACGCGCACACCGCGGCCAGCCTCGAGGTCGCCCGTGTCATGGAAATGCCGGAGACTGTCGCTCTGCGAGAGGTCAATGGGCGTCAGTGCGACGGTGAGGCCAGCGCTCTTCACGGTTTGACCCTCGGCGAAATGCCCCCAGAGACCGGGCTTTTCGAAGAAGACGTAGAGGCGCTCCACCCGGCGTACGCTCCGCGGGAATGTCAGCCTCGCGATTCCATTCGCGGCAGTGGTGGCTTCCGCGCCCGTGCCCTCGGCGAAGTCAGTGAAGGCCAGCACTTTCGCGCCGCGCACCGCCTTCTGGTTGTCAGCCCTCACCACGGTCACGGTCCAGCGCTTTCCCCTGCCCGTCTCAGGCCTGGCGGACGCAGCAGCATGGGCCCGGAGACCCCGGCGCGGAGGCGTTTTCGCGGCGACGGGCGGGGTCGCTGAGCGAAGCACCGGACGCGGTGACACGGCGGGATGGCAAAAGGTTTCCTCCACGACCCGCAGGCCCGGATGCTTCTGCCGCAGCGCCGCCATCGTTTCCTCACTGCCGCTGACCAATTTGACACTGTCCTCGGCAATGCTCGCAATCAGTTCAATGCCCGCGCTCCCGCGTCTCTTGCCAGAACGCTGCTTTCCTCTGGTCGCTGGTTTGGCTGTGCCTGCCACGAGGGCCGCCGAAAGTCTGGCGCCGATCTCCTGAATGCCCGCTGATGTCGTCATGGAGGCCAGCAGCTCCGCGGTGGCAGCAGTCTCCGCATGAATGCCATCGGCAGAGAGGATCAGGAATCGTTTCGCCACGCTCATCAAGATCCAAGGTTACGCAGTCACCCAACCATGAAAAGCGTCCATTTCGCAGGGCTCCCGCCGGAATCCGCATGATCAGCACAAGCACCGCCAAAGCGTAACCCGCACAGCCAACGGCCCGGATTGGTTCCCCACACCTCTCCAGCACCAACCGGCCCAACGCTCAGCCCAGCAAGGCCCCTCTGTCCTGACACTGCATGGGAAGGCGGAACACCCAATCCGATGGCTCACCGCAGCCTCGTCAGCCGTCGGCGGCGCTGGGGCGCTCCGCGCCCGGCGGCTCCGCCGCCCCCGGCTCCTGACCTGCGGACAAGCGGAGCCCGAGGTCGAACCAGACCCAGCGAGGAATGTACCAGAGCCGGAAGGCGGCGCGGCAGTACATGGCGAGGTAGTCCGAGGAACCACCACGCACAGCGCGTCTAGCACCAGATTCCCCAATGATTTCTGGATCCTCGGTGGTTCCGCTTCGTTTCCTGTACGCTCCTTCATCCATGGCATCCCGGCACCATTCCCAGACATTGCCGTGAAGATCGTAGAGCCCCCAGGCATTCGGGCGTTTCTGCCGCACCGGATGGGTCTCACCCCCGCTGTTTTCCGAGAACCATCCGAGGCGATCCAAGGCGGGATCCATGTCCCTAGGCTCTGTGCACGGCGAGCCGTCATGAAACGCTCCGGTGGTGTCCGCCCGGCAGGCATATTCCCACTGAGCCTCGCTCGGCAGGGCCGCCCCGAGGCCGGGAATCCATTCGTTGAGCCGCCGGATGAAATCAAGGCTGTGATACCAGCTCACCTGTTCCACGGGCCGATCGTCACCGGGAAACTTTGATGGGTTACGCCCCATGACGGCTTTCCACTGCGCCTGCGTCACCGGAGTCTCCCCCATCCAGAACCCCCGCGTGATCCGCACCCAATGCCGAGGACCTTCTTCCGGAAACCTGCCCTTCTCATCCCCCGGCGAGCCCATCTGAAAATGCCCCGGCGGAATCCAACGCCACGGAAACATCACCCCGCCAATGGTACACTCGGCGAAAATTCCCAGGTCATCCTCCCCGAACACCTCGGCCCATGACGGCGCAAATCGCGGAATCTCACTCATGCCCACAGAAGCAGAATGGGCCTGCGGTGACGTTCGACTGGTGGCTGCGGGCACCGCTACCAGCCACCACAGGCCGGGTTTCCCCTCCGGTCGTGCCGAAGGGTCTCGAAAACCGGGTCAGCCACCGTGCTTCTGCACGGCGGGTGAGCTGCGGACAAGCGGAGCCCGTTGTTGTTCCAGTCCCTGTCAGGATTGTTCCTGTTCCGGATGGCTGCACGGCAGTTCCTGGCCTTGTTGTTCCAGGAGCCACCACGCACAACGCGTTCAGCACTTGAGGTCTTCGAGAATGTTCAATCATAACGGAGATTCCGGGATACGATTCTTCCGCGCCATTCATGGCAGCAGGAAGGCTGCGTAAAGGCAAGCAAAGCATCGGTCCGCCGCTGCAGTTGCTGTACCGTCAGTCGCCCCGCCGCAAAGTCATCGCCATACCCCTGCAGGCGCGCTGCAAAACGTCGCCGCGACGCCCGCGCGAGCAGAAGCCTGCCGGGGAGAATACGGTACCCCAGAAAGGGCAACCCCTCGGCACACGGACGCGGCCCGCTTGCTTCCTTGAATACCAAACCACGGTTCTCCTGCAGCCATTCCGCTAGTCTCGCGCGAACGTCCTGAAGCCGACTAGCATCATCGTGCCAAAGGACAATATCGTCCATGTACCGCACCGCCGCCGCTACCCCCGGCGACGCTGTCACCCAGTGATCCATGCCATCCAGGAAGAAGTTTGCGAAGCACTGACTCGTCAGCGTCCCTATCGGCAGCCCCATCCCGGGTTTGATTCGGAAGGAATCGATGATGCGCTCGAACAGAACCATAAGGCCGGCGTCCTTGAAGCGCTCATGCAGCAACCCCACGAGGATGCCATGAGGAATCGAGTCAAAGTACCGGCGCACATCAAGTTTCAGATAGTAACGAAACCGACGAGCGGCATCCATCGCCAGCCGTAGTGCTGCCCCATTACCCCGCCCGCGCAGACAGGCGCAGCTATGCGCCACCGCGCTCCGCTCCAGCACGGGTCCTGCCGCATGCATCAATGCGTGATGGACTACCCGGTCACGGAATGAAGCAGCATGAATCACCCTTGGCTTGGGATCGCACACCATGAATCGCTTGTACTCTCCGGGTGACCACGATCCCACACACAATTCCCTCACGATTCCGGAAACTTCCTCATCAAAAGACCTCCGGAAGCGCTTCACCGCCTCGTTGAAACGCTTGCCTTGCGCTGCCAGATGAAAGGCGCGCGTCACCGCGGCAACGCTGGCAATCCGTTCCATCAGGTGTCCTTCGCGGCGCATACGCTCGTCAAATCTGGCTGTTCACATGGCCCGCTGCCGCCACAGGTTCCTCGACGGCACTCGCATACGCCGCCAGGAGGGCGTCACCGTACCGGCTCACCCGTCCCGGCCCAAACCCATTCACCGCCGCAAGCCCATCCTTGGTTCCAATCCGGTTCCTTGCCACTGCCGCGAGTTGCTCATTCGTCGCCACCGCATAAATCGGCACTTTGTCAGCCGCGGCACGCTCCTTCCGCCATGCCCGCAGCGCTGCAAAGATCCGAAAACTCCCGGCGTCGAGCACTTCCCGCCAGTCCACCTTCTGTCCAGCACCACCCCCGCCAGTCGCCGGCGGCATCACCTCATCCTGCGGAACCCACTCCATGCAAAGCGCCCACCCGGGCACGGCCCCCTGACTCACAAAGACTCTCTCGAGCTGCACAACCCGGTGCGCCACAAGAAACGCATTCACCTCCTCTTCTACCTCACCCCCACCCCACGCCGGTACCCAGAAGAATTTCAGCTTCATTTCCGCCTCCTTTTTCCAAAGATTCGACTAATGAACCCGGGGCCCTCCGCGCCCGGTGCCGGTGGTTCTGCGGGCACACGGCTGGACGTCAGCGTCCCGCTGACGTCGCCCGGCGGCTCCGCCGCCCCCAGCTCATGACCTGCGGACAAGCGGAGCCCGATGTTGAACCAGACCCCGACCGGATCGAGCCTGTTCCGGATGGCCGCACGGCAGAACCAGGCCAGGTAGAGCCAGGAGCCACCACGCACAACGCGCTCAGCACTCTTCTCACTTGGGACCTCCGGATCCACGGCACCCGCTTCCCTTTTCCGGTACGCTCCCTCGTCCCACGCATCCCGGCACCATTCCCAGACATTGCCATGCAAGTCGTAGAGTCCCCATGCGTTCGGCTGCTTCTGGCGCACGGCATGAGTTTCCCTGCCACTATTCCCATGGAACCACCCAAGCCTATCAAGAGCGGGATCCATGCCCTCTGGCTGCGTGCAGGGGGATCCGTCGCAGAAGGCACCCTGAGAATCGGCCCGGCAGGCATATTCCCACTGGGCTTCCGAGGGCAGGCGGAAGTCGGGTCCCTGCGGCAGCACGGCCCGCAGCAGGCGGCAGAAGGCATCGCTCTGGTGCCAACTGACGCTTTCCACGGGATGGTCCGGGCGATCGCCGATACGAGACGGTGCTTCTTCCATGCGCTCTTCCTTCCGGAGGGCTCGCCAGACTTCGGGCGCCGATTCTCTGGCGGCAGCCACGACCGCTTGCCACTGGGCCTGAGTCACGGGCGTGTCGCCCATCCAGAAGCCCCGGGAGATGCGGACCTCGTGCTGCGGACCTTCTGTTTCTTGCCGGCCGTTCTCGTCTTCGGGCGACCCCATGAGGAAGGTGCCTTGCGGGATCCAGCGGAGGCGGAATTCGACACCGCGGATGACAAAGGTGGCGAGCGGGCCGAATTCATCGACGCTGAGGCGACCCCACGGGAGGTCTCCGGCTGGCACCCAGAGACCGTGCCTTTCGATGCCTGCGGCCCTGTCCGGCGAGGATGACGAACTGGCTGGCTGCCTCGCGGGCTCGGACCAACGCCAATGGATCGGCGGGAGGGATCGTTCGGCGTCAAGGTAGGCCGTGATGCCGTCGTGTCCGTACTCCATGCGGGCGGCCCAGCGGGGTCTCCGCCTCGGCTCGATGGTCAGGCGGGTCCTGCCGGTGTCGATCACCACGGCAACGGGTGGATCGGGCACGGGAATCTCGAGCACTTCATCTCCGCCCGAGAGCTTATTGAGCCGACCGGCTCCGCCATGACTGACGACCAATCCCTCGCCTGCCAGTTCCACCGGCAGGCTCAGCATCGCGGATTCCGCGGAACTGGACCTGCCGGGCATCATCCCGGTGTCCATGCGGGTCCCGGCGGGCGCAGTCGGCCGGGCACCGAGGATCCCATGCAGCGGAGGCACCAGCATCCATCGGGCCGAAGACTGATTGCCGATCAGGTCCAGCCGGTAGCTGACGGGTTCCCGGCGGCGTTGTCCGGCGGCGGCCCATTCCATCCCGTAGGCACGGGGTTCGATGCCGCGGGGCAACTCGGCTTCCTGCTGCCCCAGCGACACATGGGCCACCGCAAGGCTGCGGGCCAGCAGATCGGCCACTCCCGGATCAGACAGCATCGCCGCGGGCAGTCGCCCGATCATGCGCAGAAACCAGGCCGCGAGGCCGCTCTTTTCGACTTCCACGCTCTCCGGTGCCGTCGCCAGGACCCGCAGCCGATTGAGCACCTGCGTGAGGAATTCCTGCAGTTCCGCCTTCTGCTGCCCTTGATCGGGACCGCTCAGAATGGCGCGCAGTCTCGCTTCCTCCGCAATGGCCACGCTGTGCGGCGCATGATGGCGCGCCAGCAAGGCATCGACGTCCGCGAGTTCATCAGCAGACCGTAACCTGCGGCGCTCCAGCCGTTCGGCGTAGCGGGCTCCCGCTTCGCCAGCTCGCTCGGGATTCACAAACCCGAAGGAATACTGCGACAGCCAATGATTCGCATCATGCCATGCCAGCCATTCGGTGCGGGCATCCGCTCCGGGCAGCCGCAGACGCACGGCGCGCAGCAGGGGGGCTTCCACAAAGGTCGCAGGCGACACGAGATCCAGGAGCGACTCCACGTTCCCGTCGCCCACGGCTCCGCTTTCCCCTGCTGAATCCGCGGCGGCAGGCACTTCGGTCGACCCGGCAGCGCGCTGCGGCAAGGGGCTGCGACGCCGGACTTCACGCGGGAGCCGCACTCCATGGTCCCAAACCGCCAGTGGCCACGCTGCAGCCAGCTCATCGCGCCAGAAGGCCCGCGGCACTGGGACGAGCCCACAGACGGGATGCCCGCGCCGCTTCGCCAGTTCGCCCAGCGCCACCCACGCGGCCTGCGTCGATTGCCCACCATGATGCTGCCCCATGGCGGACATCGCCACCACGGGCACGTCCCGCGGGACGCCCGCCAGCAAGGCCAGATCAGGCCGACCGAGGACGCGCTTCACTTTCAGTCCCGACTTCCCCCGCTCGCGCCGCAGCCGCCGCAGCAGCCAGTCGCCATCCTCTGAAAAGGGATACATCTCCCGCGTCTCATCCCGCAGCACGAGCAACTCCCGCGCCCACACCCGGCGCGCCACCCGCGGAATCCTGACCAGCGGCAAGCCCCGCGCGGCCTGCCTCGCCAGCCGTTCCTGATCCACCGCCGCCCCCGGTACCATCCGACCACCCACCCGCCGCAGAAAGGCCCCCAGCCGCGCCCACTTGGCCAGCGGCCGCAACGGTAACGGCGACACCTTCCGCAGCGCCAACTCGGCATCGCTGATCCCCGGCGGAAGGTCCTCCCGCACCCGCTCGGGTGGCAATTCCTTGTCCTCACGCTTCACCGGCACCAGAAATTCCAGCGGCGCAAACCTGCGCCGCACCACCTCTGGCAGTGGCTGTTTCTCAATCTCCGGATCGGCTCGGGGCTCATCGTTCCCACGCGGAATCTCTGGCAGGGCCGGAACCGTCTTCTTCTCCTCCTTGGGCGGCAACGGCACGAATCCGCAGGCGGCCGCCAGCTCGACACCGTGCGACCCCGCCTCCCGCAGCACCAGCAGGAGGTCGGCGCGATTCACGGCAGCCCGCACTCTCATGCCGTCTCCGGTGCATTCTTCTTGAGCACAAAACCCGCAATGTGCTCCAGGGCCGCCCGCTGCACCGCGTCCCGCTCGGAACCAGACGTTCCTTTGCCCAGTTCCACCAGCACCCGGATCAGGTCAAGGTACTCCGCTGCCCCGGGAATCGCTTGCCCGTCCTGCCTCTTGCCGCGCGCCAGCCGCCGATCCTCCACCAGCGACTCCGCCACTTCCCGGCACAGCAAATCACTGATGCTGTCCTTTGCACTCGGCCAATGAACCCGCGCACGACCGCAGAGAAACTGGATCGCTGCCTGATCATCCGCCGGAAAGCCCATCTGATGCACCAGACAGCGCCGCAGAAAGGCAGCCGGCAGTTCCCGTTCCTCATTCGTCGTGATGATGATCAGGGGTCGCTTCCCCGGCTTCATGACCACCCGCTCGCCGGTCTGCGGCACCCGGAAACCCTCGTTCCCCAGGGTCTCCAGCAACCCGTTAGGCACGGAGGGGTCGGCCTTGTCAATCTCATCCACCAAAACCACCGGGCCCAGCGAAGCCGCATCCTCTTCGTTCCAATTCTCAGGCTTGGGAGGCTCCGGACACACACGGCAATGCTCTGCAAACAACTCGGCCTGATCCCCCGCACCCTTCCAATTGAAGGCCCACCACAGCACGCCCGGCCGCACAAAGTTCTTCTCGGACAATCGTGCCCGCCAGCCCTCTCCTTCGCCCGCCGAAAGCGCACTCACCTGCGCCTCCGCCAGCCGCGCCACCGCATCATACGTCGCCAGCAGATCATCCCGCTCACTCCGCTCGTCCACCACATGCACCAGCAAAGGCACCCGCAGCACCACCGCCGCCGCCCGCGCCAGCTGACTCTTCCCAATCCCCGGCTCCCCACGCAGCAGCAAAGGCCGCCCCGCCGCCACCGCCGCCCGCAACGCCCACAGACTCTCCCGGTCAAATTGATGCCTCCCAGCCCCCCACGTGTCCCACGACGGCAACTCCACCGGCCCCTCCAGCCAACCAGGATCACTCAGTCGCTCCAGCGCAGTCCCGCTTAATGAAGATTTCTCAGTCATAAATCAGTAAAGTCCACGTTCGCCTGGACGCAACTGCTTCCGGCCGGCTTCAATAGTCAGAAAAATGTCGCGCAATTCAGACAAACAGTCGATCCGCTCTGCAAAAACCGAACCCGAAGGTGTCAGATTATCATCTTGGAAAATTAGTATCATCTCATTACTGGGAATCTCGATTTGCTCGCGTATTATCGACTGGTGTTCCTTATAGCCTGGCCCAGTGCCAAAGTAGGGCTTCCGGGCCCTCGCTGCCTCACGCCTTATGATTTGTCTGGCAGCCGTAAATGCCTCTTCGTCACTGGCCGATGAAATCTGCCTCCAGCCGGACGGAAGCACAGCCTCTGAAATGTGCTTTCTGACGTACGCTGCCCGCTCGTCAGGATTCACCCCTGGCAGCTCCACCGGAATGTCCTTGATCCGCCGCGGGTCATTCTCCTCAGCCCTATCAGCATACACCCTGCTCAGTTGGCTGAGCCCCCCCGCCAAAGCCGCCACCAGAATCGGTAGAAGGTTAGCGGTCTGATTATCCGCCATTGGGACCATAACATCTTTGACCGGAACCTCAGCGCCCGCCGCGAGCCGATTCCGCACAACCCAGGAAGCGTCCACACCCAAAACGATCAATCCACTCAGCGCCATCTGAAGATCATCGAAGTCGGATGCTGTGCCTTTGAATTCCTTGATCCGTTGACCGACAGCGAAAAGACAGTCAACCACACGAAACCCTGAACTCCTGATCGCGGGTCGTAACGAAGGCTTTCCATCAATACGTGCGAGCTTTTCGGGAATTGCCTTGAACAGGAAACCGGAAACCGTTACGTTCCTCTCAAGAATTAAATCGATTTCCTCAATCACGGTCCCGAAAACAGCTTCGGGATCATGCGTATCCTTGGTAGTTCCGGGTACCAGTTCCTCGATCCATTTTTCGAAATCCTCGAAAGATTGAGGGGCCAGCGTCTTCGCCATGAATGCAAGCATCGCGTCCACTTTGAGGGCAAACTCCTCCATTAGCCTGATCTCACGGATGGTGTCCTCCGACACGCCGCGAACGCCATTCTCCAGATAAGGTTTCATTTCCTCATATTTCTGCCTCCAATAAGTGACCCATCTCATCCGATAGGGAATATCACTTAACAACGACATCCCGGGCATACGCCAGACCTTCACCCGCTTCCTGAACTCTGCAGCATTATCCCGACTGCGCTCCCAAGCGATCAGCAGTTCGTACATGCAGTTCGGGGAGCGCAGGTAGTCGTCGCTGAGAAAGATGCAGAGGAAATCGGAAGCTCCGATTGATTGCATGAAATTCCGGATGTCGTCGCCGTGCTTGAGATCCTTCAGGTCGCGCCGGATGGGAACTCCCCGCTCGGTCAGCCTCTCACAGAGGCGATCCACCGCACCCTTGTTCTCACCTTCCGTCTCCTGCTTCCACGCGTAGGAGACCGCGACTTTCTTCGGCTGGGCTGGGTTGCTCATCGTTGCATGTAAAATCAGTGAAACTCAGGCATGAAGCCCTGCCGCACAGCGGCTGAGGCTCAGTTACCATGGCAGACAAAGCGACTCCCTCGTGCCCGGCCGACCACAGCGGGCTAGTGTATCTCAAATCATCTGAAGAGAGAAAAGTTCCGCGCACTCCGCATCCACGTAAATCACTGGTAGCCAGATTCAACCGATGCACCGAAACCATACCGCAGGAGAGCCCGGAACCTATCGCAAACCCTCCGGCCTAGTTGCCCGGACCCATCGCCCCGCCATCCACCAATCCGAACTGACAACGTTCCGCCCCCCGAGGGCCAACGGCCCGAATCCATACCAGCCTGGGCCAACGGCCCAGGTATCCGCATTCAATCCTATCAGAAGGGCTGAAGGCCCGTCCCATCATGCCACCCGGACACGAGAACGTCCCGCCCCGTTCGCCAAAGGCCATCGGCCCGCCATCCACCAGCCCGAACGTGCCAACGTTCCGCCCCGCTCGCCGAGGGCCAACGGCCCGAATCCATACCAGCCTGGGCCAACGGCCCAGGTTTCCCCATTCAACCCAATCAGAAGGGCTGAAGGCCCGTCCCATCATGCCACCCGAACGTGACAACCTCCCGCCCCGTTCGCCAAAGGCCATCGCCCCGCCATCCACCAGCCCGAACCTGCCAACGTTCCGCCCCCCGAGGGCCAACGGCCCGAATCCATACCAGCCTGGGCCAACGGCCCAGGTTTCCCCATTCAACCCAATCAGAAGGGCTGAAGGCCCGTCCCATCCCCCAGTGTCAGAATCGTTGTCCCAGCTGCACAGTTTGATTCCAAATCGGGCATTTTGCTGCGGCCCCACCGATGCATCCCGACGGGCCATGATTCGTGTTCATTCGTGAGATTCGTGGTTCAGGAACCCTCGTGCGACCAAAGGGCAGACCATTTCGCCTTCTCCCACGCCTTCGCCTCGACCACCACCGGATTGATGTTCCGGAAGACCAGCACGTAGTCCGCAATCTCCGGAAGCCCACGCCAGCCCCGGCCCTTGATTCGGCCCGGGCTGATCTGGTACTCGCGGAGAATCCGGCCGCGCTCGACGACGCCCCAGCCCGCCGTCTTCAGCGCGGGATCCATGTGGTCAGCTCACGTCTCGGCATCGTTCATGCGTTAGAATAACCTTGATTCAGCCCTGTCTCCACCTTTTGAGGCGAATGCGGACTTCATCGGCTGGCAGGTACCGTTCCATCGATAGCAGATGCTCCAGCTTTGCCGCAGCGGTCTCTCCGGTCATCATCCGGCCCTCCACCAGTTGGTCCATGATCCAAATCGTCCCATGAACCTCCACATGGCGCGCCTTGCCGGCTCCCCGCAGCGCCTTGTCCCCGGAGATCAGCATCGCATCGAGCTTCATCGCAAGGAAAAGCACCGAGCAATCATTGAACTTGGCTTTGCTGCCCACTTCACGTTCCAGCTCCGAAACCTGATCCAATTCCTCGAAGCTCAATCCATGTTCCCGCACCTGCCCGCTTTTGAAGTAGGCCAGAGCCTGCCCATGGCCACCCACCTCCAGTTCGCTTCTGATCAGGTCCGTAGTGTGCGTCTCCACACCCAACTGGAACCACAAATCGAACAATCCTGCCAGCTCCAGATCAATCAATACATTTGCATCCTGAACGGCAATTCTCATGTCGGACGCGCGGGGGGTCAGGCGGCCTCCGACGCGAAGAGATGGTCAAACGCCCGGAGGCTGACACCGAGAAACTCCGCCGCTTTGGCCCGGGTGATCAGTTCCTGCGCGGCCGCGCGGTACACCAGTTGCTCATAGCGGTTAGCCTTCTCCGCCCCTCGCCAGACGCCCGGTTCCGTCTTACGCTGCTTGCTGTTCTGGAAGTGAAAGGACTTGAGCTGACCCGGCGTGATGATCCCCAGATCGGCCGCCCGGCGCATCAGCGCGGCGATCGAGATGCCCCAGTCTTCCTTGATGCCGATGCGTTCGCGCAGGCTGATCCCGTCCGGACGCCTAGCCCCCACCCGGGCGCGCAACGCTGACGCAGGCAGCAGCAGAGCCCCCGCAAAACGGTAACACAGCTTCTCTTTCACCTTGTGGGCCACCGCCTCGGGCAGCTTCAGCACCAGATGCCCCAGCTCGTGCAGCGCGGTCAGACGCTTGCGCGGCAAGTCCGCGTTCAGCCATTCGGCCAGCACGATGACTGGCGTATCGGCATCCGCCCAGCCGGAAAACCCGTTGAAACTCTCCTTCGCCTTCACCTCCGTCACCTTGACGCCGTGCTCCTCCAGCATTTCACGCACATTGCTGAGCGCGTCCTCGCCCAGCTTCCACTCCCGCCGGATCACACCGGCCGCCAACTCAGCCTCCGCTCCGAGCGCCGCCTCGTCATCAGCACGGAGGTGGCTCAGATCCGCACGCGGCAATGCCATCCCCCGAATCTCTAGGATCTCCTCGATCTGCAGATACTGCTCGAAATAATCCGCCGCCGCTTCCCGGACACGGTTCACCTCACGCTCGGGAAACGTCGTCAGCTTGCGAAACTCAATGCCCGCAAGCGTCACCTTCTTCTGACGGAAAAAATACCCGGCATCAAGATCAAAGACCCTCCCCAGCGCCCGCACCACCGTCGAGTCCGGCCCCATCAACCCCTTCTCGTACTTCTGCAGCGCCGCATGGGAAAGCCGGCAGCCCTGCACACCGAGCTTCGCCGCCACTTCCCGCAGCGTCAGGCCTCGCATCAGCCGCGCCCGCCGCAGGCGCTCGCCAAATCGTTGTTTGCTGTTCGCCTCGCCCATGGGTTACAAAAAGGAGGAAAATCAGCAATCCGTCAACCAAGGCTTTACCGCTCCCCCACCTCCAGCCCCTGTCTCACCTCATACCCCAAGGCTTCAACTGGGCCTTCGGCTCAGTTCGTTTCCTGGCAGCCTGTTGAAGAATCTGACCCAGCAGAGGATCCAGAGTATGGGAAGAATTGGAAGAGCGGCTGCGCCGTGGCATGGCGCAGGGATTCCCCTGCGGGCGGCGGTCCCTGTTCCAGAAGGCCTCGTTGCGCCCCCGCTTACCGACCCAGGCAGCACTGTCGGCAGGCACTTGCGATGGATGAAACCTCAACGCCCGCCTGTGGTACTTGGGTGCGGTGGCCCGGGCGCCCGCGGTTCCGTCCGATGCCTTGGAATGGGTTTACTCCGATTGCGTCACTCGAATGATGAGTTCCTCGATGGGAAGATCCAGCACGCATTCCATCCCATCAAAAGCATCTCCGCCCGTCCCAAACACGGACACTTTTCGATCGGAAAACCTCCAGCCAACCGGGTACCTTCTGCCCTCATACCAAGACCATGCCGACCTCTCGTATTCAGCCCCTTGCTGAATCCGTTGCCAGCATCGCCGACTCACCTTGATGGTGCTTTCAGCATCGTCGTTCCCCCAGTATGCGGTGATTTCAACGTAAGTCCTTGGTTTGGGTGATTCTGTTTTCATGTTCAGATGGTGGTCATCATTGGCGGGTTTTTAGCCCCGGCTGCGTGGTTGTTGCTTGAGCAGTACAGCGTCTCCACTCGGTGCAGCGAAATCCTCTGGAGCGACCGGTTCGGCTGCCGGAATGACAACCACCTCGACACCGTATTCCTTTGCCAGCGGCTCCAAAACGGCGTCCCCTTTCGTGCACAGCGCGACGGACCGAATGCTCGACGGCCGGAACGGTTCCATCAGCCGTCGTGAGAAGAGGGCTTGGCCCAGCAGGTACATGCCGAGCCGGGACGCTTTGGTCTGCACCACGACGATGTCTTTGCCGGTCAGTTCAACAGAGCCCGGCAGTCGAATCTCGAACGGTCCGCCCGGAATAATGACTGCGTCTACCACGCGCGCTCCATTTCCCGGCCCGGCTTTGACCGCCGGGAATTCCTCGATCAGCGTTCCTCCGATGGCTTTCCAGTACCGCCGGGTAATGGGTGTCTCCTTCTTGCTCATGCTCTCTTCAGGCCGCCCAACGCCTGCCGGGCCCGGCAATGTATCGACAGCTGTGATTCGTCCACTGTTTTGTGCCAATCGCCCGAAACATCCGTCCATTGATTCGACCGCCCCATCATGCCAGCCCGGACACGAGAATGTTCCCCGTTGCCCGGACCCATCGGCCCTCCATCACACCAGCCCGGGCACGAGAACGTCCCGCCCTCCATTCCCGGACCCATCGGCCCGCCATCACACCAACCCGAACCTGCCAACGTCCCGCCCCGCTCGCCGAGGGCCAACGGCCCGGAATCATACCAGCCTGGGCCAACGGCCCAGGTTTCCCCATTCAATCATTTCCGAAGGGCTGAAGGCCCGCCCCATCCGCCGGGACGTGGCGAAACTCCTGAGAATCGATAGACCCCTCCGACACCATCCTGCCGCTGCCGACCCTCGCCCCAGTCAAAGATGCCATAGTCTGCCACCTTTGCCATCTCTGCTTCGCCGTGGCTAGTGGTGACAAGGGTGACGCTTACCACCCTCGCGCCGGCAGAACGCGGCGGCGCTCAAAATCGAGGAAATCTGCCTTGCCAGCAGACCGCGCCAGCGCGCGGAACGATCGGAAACCGTGGACTCCATCATGCCGCCCCCATCCGCAGGAAACCCGCCCGCGCACGCTCAGGCCAACGTGTATTGCTGAGCCGGTAACAATACAGCTTCCATGAGCACCGTTATGGCTTTCGACCGGGACGCAGTGCCCGGCAAGCCGTGGACCGTGTGGAGGAGCTGCTCGGAGCAGGACACCCATGGGTGGTGGATGCCGACATCAAAGGATAGTTGCCCGCATTTGATTAGAGGAGATCAGGCGGGCTGTCTCCCTGCGCTCGGCTGTCATTCTGTGCCGCACTGAGTCCGAGGCCCGCAAGGCTCTGGAGGAAGTGCGGGAATGGATGGCGAAGGCGGGGCTGACACTGCATCCTGAGAAGACCCGAATCGTGGATGCCAACCGCA
>JBIICE010000353.1:0-2689 GCA_044239025.1 Verrucomicrobiales bacterium | reverse complement strand
GTAGCCGTAGCAGCTCATGCTGGGTTCATCGACGGTGATTTCCGTGCAGCCGGCGTCGACGAGGTCGCAGAGTTCCTGACGGACGGCCGGCAGCAGCGCTTCGGTAAGCGACCAGCGGTCGGGGTACTGACCGCCGGGAACGAGGCGGCCGCTGAGCGTGTACGGTCCGGGGACGCTGCATTTGAGCGTGGGTCCGGCGGGAGCGAGCCGCTGGAGCCTTTTGAATTCCTCGACCGTTCCGAGGCCGCGGGGAGCGCTCAGTTCGCCGGTCACGGCGTGGCGTCCGCGCTGGTCGTGAGCCGGCGGACCCCAGCGGCGGGGGGAAGCCGATTCGAGTTCGATGCCGCTGAGGTAGCCATAGAACGAGAGGTTGAAATCGAAGCGGCCCTGTTCGCCGTCGCTGATGACATCGAGTCCGGCGCGGATCTGGTCCTGGACAGCGGTGGTGCAGGCATCTTCCTGCATTTCCGCGATGTCATCGCTGCCGAAGTCGCGGAGGTTGCGGACCGACTGCTCGAGCCATGCAGGAAAGGGGTAGGAACCGATGACGGTGGTGCGGAGAGGAATGGGCTGCATGGGAGGAGAAACCAGATGAATTCCTTCATGGACGGGGGGAGCAAGGATGCAATGCCGCCTTTGCGTCCCGTGGCTGATCCTGGATCAGAGGGACAGCACGCCGGGACTCAGGCCCGGGAAGACTCTTTCCGTGGCAATGTCCGGCTGCATGCGGTGGACGATGCCAGCGAGGGCGTGGTGCAGCGGGAATCTCACCGGGAGGTCGCCGGGACCATCGAGCAGTCCGGATCCGAGGCCTCCCTGTGGCCAGTCGGCGATGACCTTGCCGCCCGCAATGCCGCCGCCCATGCAGAAGCATGTTCCGGCCCGTCCGTGGTCGGTTCCGGCGCTCACGTTCTCGGCGAGACGGCGTCCGAATTCCGTGGTGACGACCACGTGGACCCGGCGCAGCTCGTTGCCGAGGTCGCGGTGGAAGGCCGCCAGTCCTCCGGCGAGCCGGGTCATGAGGCTGGCGGTGAGGGTGAGTTGGGCGAAGTGGGAGTCCCAGCCACCGAGTTCGATGG
The DNA here is from genome assembly GCA_044239025.1 of Verrucomicrobiales bacterium. Taxonomy (GTDB): domain Bacteria; phylum Verrucomicrobiota; class Verrucomicrobiia; order Verrucomicrobiales; family V1-33; genus V1-33. The sequence goes on along the minus strand of JBIICE010000353.1, from coordinate 1,610 downwards.
TGGCGGCGCGCAGACCCGCGCGGGCACGGATGAGCCGGGCAATCAGCCGGAGACCGCTGGAGAATTCGTCGTTGCCATATCCGGCGGCGGCGGAAACCGCACTGTCCTGCTGGCGCTGGACGGATTCGATGCGGGCGAGGGCAGTGAGGGTGGCGGCACCGGCGGAGCCAAGCGGGCCGCCGCTCTGCTGGTAGAGTTGGCCGAGCTGTTGGCGCAGGGACGGGTTGCTGGCCCCGATGGTGAATTCCTCGAGCGAGCGCATGGCAACGGCGGCCGAGCCGCGCAGGGAATCGGCGACATTGGGTCCGATGCTCACGGCCGTGAGCGGGCCGTCGTCCGTTCGTCTGCTGTGGTGCAGGAAGCGACCGATCCAGCCGCCGCCCTCGAGGCCCCCGTGATGGAGGAAGTCTTCTGCGGAGAAATGCGAACGCGTTTCGTCTGCGGTGCCGCACTGGTGCACGATGCCGAGCGCACCTTCCCGGAAGAGCGGATGGAGCGCGGCAAGCGCCGGATGGAGGCCGAAAGTTTCATCCAGCCGGAGGGCAGCCGAGGGACTGACGGCAATGGATGGACGGGAACGGTGGTAGGCATCGTCGGCCACGGGAGGCACGAGGTGAAGCCCGTCGGCTCCGCCACGCAGGAAGATGCTGACCAGCACCGGGGCCGGTTCCTGCTGCTGGGCGAGGATCGTCTGCATGGTGGTGTCGGTTCAGAACATCTGGAAGGCCGGGGCGGCGAGGGCGAGAGCCAGAGGATCACTGGTCTCCCGGCCCGCGGACAATTCTCCATCGGTGGGTGGTCGGCCGAAGCAATGCGTGAGCAGCTGCGGGAGTCCGCCGGCGCAGGTGATCAGGCGCTGCGGATTCACGCGGGAACAGCCAACCTTTCCGGAGGCGAGGGCGGCCGCGAAATCCCAGCGGTGGAGCAGCGTGGCGAGCCATGCCTCCCCGTCCATGGCGGGGCCTTCGGGGGTCGGGTAATGGAAAGGGACGTGACCCATGACACGGAGGGCGCGTTTCACGGTTCCTCCGGCATGGGTGACCGCACCGCTGGCCCGCAGGGCGGATACCACAAAGTGAAACGGGCGTTTGATTTTCGTGCCGCGCGACGTGGCAAACTCCGGGGTCTGGAAGAGTGTGCGCAGGCACGAGCGGATGTCGCCGCGCGATGACTGGAAGGATTGTGCGACCGCGCTCACGGCAGCCGCAGGCGGATTGTCGGCGATGAACCAGCGGCACAGCTTGCCGGCCAGAAACCTCGCCGTCGCCGGATGATCAGTGACAATGCCAAGGAGGGCATCGAGGTCGGCGGGGCCTCCACCCGCAGGAATCGGATGGCCGAGAACCGTTTTGGCTCCATCGTCATGCGCGGCAGGGCGGAACTCGACGCGTCCAATGCCCAGTTTGACTTCGCGGCCCGTCACGGTCCAGCCGGTGAGGCAGCGGGCGGCTTCCATGACATCCTGCTGGGAATAGCCACCGTTGACGCCGAGGGTGTGCAGTTCGAGCAGTTCGCGGGCGTAGTTCTCGTTGGGCCGGTCGCCGGGCGAGTGCTTCAGATTGCGCCGGCCGTCGAGGTAGAAAAGCATTGCCGGGCTGAGCGCCGAGGCG
>JBIICE010000142.1:0-10836 GCA_044239025.1 Verrucomicrobiales bacterium | reverse complement strand
GGCGGCAGCGTCTCGCAAAGGCGGTGACGCAGATGCAGCGGAAGCTTCCGGCCATGGCACGGCATTTCCGCGAGAATCGGCTGGGAGCCCTGCAGATGGCCAAACGGAGGGCCCAGAGGGATCATGACGTGGCTGTGGAGGCGGCGCTGGCAGATCTGGCGAGGGCCGAGGAGAGTCTCTCCGTGCAGGAGAGCGAGGTTCTGGCTCCGCTGGAGGCATCGCTGCGGAAGCTCGGCAAGGTGCTGCCGCCGGGCGATGCGCCCTCGGGACTCGATGCAGATGCCTTGTTTGCGGAGGGACAACGGGCGGCGCGCGCGGTCGGAGAGTCGCTGCGGCAGGCCGGGGAAGCTGGGGTTTCCGGAGTTTTCCGCGCCGTGCCGCTGGCGGGTCGCATGTTCAAGGGTGAGGCGTACCGTCAGTCGGATGCCGCGGTGCAGGCGGCGGCCACTGGGCTGGCGAAGGCACGCGACTGCTACCGGCGATGCCGTGAAATGGTGAATGAGCGCTGCGTGCGGGCGAAGGAAGCCGCGGCGGCAGTTCTGCAGGCCTGCGCACAGGAAGTGCAGAGCGAGTGGGCGGAGATTGACGCAGTGGAAGCGGCGGAGCGGACGAGGCTGGAGCGCAAGGTGGCGGATCAGACACAGCGGCTGGGGGCGCGGGTCGAGGAAATCTTTGCGCAGCGGACGCAGCGGCTTCATGAAAAGCGGCTGGCGGCCGAGGCGGAGATGGCCACGGTGGCTGGGCCGGAACTGGCGGAGGTACGCGCGGCGGCGGCGGCGGAACTGGAGGCTGAGGAGGCGGATTCGCGGAGGGCATGGGTGGCCTTCGAAGGGGAATGGGAAGCAGTCATGGGGTCGCTGAGCCGTCGGTTGGCCTCGTTGCAGGAAATGCCGGAACTGAGAGCGCAGCCCTGGTCCGGGATGCGGGTGGATTCATGGGAACCTCCGGCGGGATTCCCCGCGGCGGCTTCCATTGGTTCCGTGGCACTTGATCTGGGGTTGGTTCCCGGGGCGCTGCCGCAGCAGCTGAAGCTGCCCGGTCCGTCAGCTGTGCGGATTCCGCTCCCGCTGGTGTTTCCGGGAAGGGGTTCACTGCTGCTCGAGGCGGGGGAAACCTGCGCGGGTGTTCCGATGGACATTCTCAGCAATGTGATCCTGAGGCTGCTGACCGTGACGCCGCCAGGCAAGCTGGCTCTGACGATCCTGGATCCTGTGGGGCTCGGTCAGAGTTTTGCGGGCTTCATGCATCTGGGCGACTACGAACCGACCCTCATCAACCGCCGGATCTGGACCCAGCGGGATCAGATCGAGGAACGGCTGGGGGAACTGAATGATCACATCGAGAAAGTCATTCAGATGTATCTCCGGAACGAGTATGCCACGATCAGCGACTACAACCGGGAGGCCGGCACGACGGCTGAGAAGTATCATTTTCTGGTGATTGCGGACTTTCCTGCCGGATTCAGTGAAGTGGCGGTGCAGCGGCTGCAGAGCATCGCGGTGAGCGGCCCGCGCTGCGGTGTTTTCACCCTGCTGCATCATGACACGCGGGGGCCGGTGCCTGAAGGCTTTTCCGTGGAGGAACTGCGGGCGGCGAGCGTCTGTCTGAGCCGGAGTTCGTCCGGAGCCTTTTCGGTGGATCCGGTGCTGGCATCGGCTGGCGCGGTGGTCACTCCCGATCCTGCCCCGCCGGCCGGGTTGGCAGTGGAACTGGTGCACCGCATTGGAAAGAGCAGCATTGATTCCAACCGCATCGAGGTCCCCTTCCGGGTGATTGCTCCGGCGGTTCCGGAACGATGGAAGTCGGAGACGGCCAGTGAGCTGCGGGTGGCGATTGGCCGGACAGGGGCGACCAAGCTGCAGTATCTGGCGATTGGCAAAGGGACACGTCAGCATGCGCTCTTTGCGGGCAAGACGGGTTCCGGTAAATCGACACTTTTCCATGTCATCATCACGAATCTGGCGCTGACATGCAGCCCCGACGAAGTGGAATTCTATCTCATCGACTTCAAGAAGGGGGTGGAATTCAAGTGTTATGCTGATGCGAAGCTGCCTCATGCCAAGGTGATAGCGATTGAATCCGACCGTGAATTCGGTTTGAGCGTCCTGCAGCGGGTGGATGAGGAACTGCGGCGGCGGGGCGACATTTTCCGGCGCATGGGGGTTCAGGATGTGGCTGGCTACAAGCGTGCCGGCGGGGAGGGGGCGATGCCGCGCTCGCTGCTGATCATCGATGAATTTCAGGAATTCTTCGTTGAGGACGACAGCATCGCGCAGTCGGCTTCCGTGCTGTTCGACCGGATTGTGCGGCAGGGCCGGGCGTTTGGGATTCACGTGCTGCTGGGATCGCAGACGCTGGGAGGGGCCTACACTCTCGCGCGGGCCACGCTGGGGCAGATGGCGATCCGGGTGGCGCTGCAGTGCAACGAGGCCGACGCCTATCTCATCATGGACGAGAACAATCCCGCTCCGCGGCTGCTGACGAGACCCGGTGAGGGGATCTACAATGATGCGGCTGGAGCCATTGAGGGGAACAGTCCGTTTCAGGTGGTATGGCTGTCCGATGAGGAGCGGGAAGGCCTGCTGCGGGAGGTGCGGGGGATGGCGGAGGAGAAGTACGGCGTGCCGTCCGAGCCGATTGTCTTCGAGGGGAATGCGCCGGCGGATGTTTCCGAAAATCCGCTGCTGAGCCGGTTGCTGGCAGCTCCGCGGGCGTCGGTGCCGGTGGCTCCGCGGTGCTGGTTCGGGGCTCCGAATTCGATCAAAGGCCCGACCGAGGCGGTGTTTCACCGACAGAGCGGGAATCATCTCCTCATGGTGGGGCAGCGGGAGGAGGCGGCGCTTGTGATGATGGGGGTGGCGCTGGTGGCGCTGGCGGCGCAGTATCCGGCGGAGGGAATCCGGCTGATTCTGCTGCATCAGGCGGTGCCCGGTTCCAGTGATGATGCCTATGTGGAGCGGATTGCGTCGGCGGTGGCCGGTCTGCGGGTGGGGCGGGGGCCGGAGTCGGCAGAGATCCTGGCGGGCCTTGCGGAGGAACTGCGGGAGCGCAGCGGCGGCGAGTCCGGTGCGGGTGCGGTGCCTGTTTTTCTGTTTATCCATGGACTGCAGCGGTTCCGGAAGCTGCGCAGCGAGGATGATTTCTCGTTTGGGGGAGGAGACAGCGCGGGGGATCCGGCGGCGCACTTCACGGAGTTGGTGACCGAAGGCAGCATCCAGGGGATGCATCTGGTGATTTCCATCGATACCGCGGCGAATGCCGGCCGGTATCTGAACCGCAAGGCGATGGCCGAGTTCGAGATGCGGATGCTGTTCCAGATGAGTGCGAATGATTCCGCGCGGATGATTGATTCGCCTGCGGCGCAGGATCTGGGACTGTACCGGGCCCTGCTGTACAATGAGCAGGCGGGCACCACCGAAACATTCCGGCCCTATGCCATGCCACCGGAATCATGGACCAGGGAGGTGGCGGCGGCCCTGGGAGATTCCTGAATCCCGACGAACCCGAGAAATCATGAAACCACTGAAGACATTGTTTTCCACCCTGCTTGCCGGAGCGGTGCTGCTGACGGGTCAGGCACTCCATGCCGAAGCCGGGGACAAGCCGGCGGCCAAGTCCGTGCTGACGCAGGAACAGCTTGAGGAAAATCTGGTGAAGACCCTGAGCGGAGCAACCCTTGAAGGGAAGTTCAGTGTGGTGGAGAACGGGAAGCCCGGAGAGGAAAAGGCCGACAAGTACACGATCCTGGCGGTGTCGAAGCTGACGGGTGGCGAGACCTGGATCATCACGGCGCGGGTACAGTACGGGGGGCGGGATTACACCGTGCCGTTTCCGGTTCTGGTGAAATGGGCGGGTGATACGCCGGTCATCACGGTGGACGACGTCGGCGTTCCGGGTGGGGGAACCTATGCGGCGCGGGTGCTGATTCATGCCGATTCCTATGCGGGGACGTGGTCCGGCGGCACGGTGAGCGGACTCATGAGCGGGACCGTCCGACGCACCTCCAAGTAACTTTGCGAGGGGGATTGCGTTCTGGGCAATCCCGGCTACCCTCCGCCTCCGATGTCCACCGATACTGAAGCGCTCAAGGCGCGCATTGCCGAGAAATCCGCCTGGGTTCCCCTTGTCCGGGACGAACTGCACCGGGTGCTGGTTGGTCAGGAAGACCTTGTGGACCGCATGTTCGTGGCCCTGCTCACCAAGGGTCATATTCTCCTCGAGGGAGTTCCGGGTCTTGCCAAGACACTCACTGTCAAGGCTCTCGCCGGGACCATGAGCGTCTCCTTCAAACGGTTTCAGTTCACCCCGGATCTGCTCCCGGCCGACCTGCTGGGAACCCTGATCTACAGCCCGGGCGACGGTCAGTTCAAACCCAAGCTGGGTCCGATTTTTGCGAATCTGATTCTGGCGGATGAGATCAACCGGTCCCCGGCAAAGGTGCAGAGTGCGCTGCTGGAAGCCATGCAGGAGCGGCAGGTGACGATTGGCGAGACCACTTACCGGCTGCCCGATCCCTTCATGGTGATGGCGACGCAGAATCCGATTGATCAGGAGGGAACCTATCAGTTGCCGGAAGCCCAGTTGGACCGGTTTCTTCTCAAGGTGCGGGTGGATTATCCCACCAAAGCGGAAGAGCGGCGGATTCTGGATCTGATGAGCACAAGCGCACCGAAGACCGACACTCAGCAGGTGATTGATGCGGCGCGGGTCACCGAGGCCCGGGAACTGGTCAATGAGATCCTCATTTCCGATCCGGTGAAGGATTACATCGTGGACATCATCCACACGAGCCGGCATTCCGGGGAGCGCCTCCCGGAGATGAAGAATCTGATCCGCTGCGGGGCCAGCCCGCGGGGCACGATCAATCTGGCGCTCGCGTCGCGGGCACGGGCATTTCTCGACGGGAGGGCGTATGTGACTCCTCAGGATGTGAAGGATCTGGCCATGGATGTGCTGCGTCACCGCATCCTGCTCACCTATGAGGCAGAAGCCGAAGGGGTGACCAGCGAACAGATTGTCGCCCGCCTGCTTGAGAGAATTCCTGTGCCTTGAACTGGGGGTGGTCGGTGCCGCGATGAACGGGATTTGCGCGGCCGGATTGGTCGCGGGCACTCCATCGGTGAGGGGGCGGAGGCGACTGGCTTTGAGCGGCTTACGACTCTGAGTGAAATCTTCCATCCAGAAAATCCTGGTTTATGGTTTCCTGATTTTTTTCTTGAATATCTGATGGTTCGGTGATTGTTATTATCATAACGACGCGCGCCACTTTTCCGTGCTTTTGCGGAATGGAGTCTGAGCACGCTTTCGATTTGTTGACTCATGATTGGAAATCTATTCAACCGACGAAGCAGACGGGAGACTTCTGATTTTCCGGGCTCCCAGCGGAGGAGGGTGGATTCGGGGAGGGGTTTGGCTGGATGGCCGCGATGCAGTGGTGACGATGAGGAGATGGTATCGGAAGGGGTGGTGGCACCGAGGAATCCGTGGGTGGGATGGGGCGGAGCGGGCGACCGCAGGGAAGACGTTGAGAAGATGCTGCCACATGCGGAGGACTGTGTGGCGGCGTATCCTGAGAGACTTGATTTTGCGGAACTGCTGGCGAGGCAGCAGTTCGCGGTCGGACTGCATGATGAAGCGGCGGCCACTCTGCAGGCGTGCGTGCGGAGTTTCCGGACAGATGAAGCTCCCGCCTTGCTGATGGGGAACCTTGAGATGGCGCGTGGGCGTGCGGATGTGGCCATGCTTTATTATGAGATGGCTCTCTCCCTGCAGCCGGGGAGTCCTGCGGGACTTGCCGGGCTGGCGGAAGCGTGCGAGAAGGGGCATCGATGGAAAGAGGCGGAGAGTGCGGCGCGCCGGTTGCTGGAACTGGATCCCGGGAATTCGGCGGCCCGTTTGGTGCTCGCGCGGTGTCTGCTGAGGACCGCGCGGGAAGACCAGAGTCTGGAGGTGCTGCGGACCCCTTATGCCGTGCTTACTTCACGGAGCCAGGTGATGCAGGCGCTCGTGCTTGGCAGGCTGGGCCGATGGGATGAAGCCCGGGGACTGCTGAGTGGCTGGCTGGGGAGGTTTCCGGAGGATTATTCCGTGCTGAGGGTGCTGGCTGGGGTATGCCGCAGGCTTGGGGAAGTTGAGGCGGCCCGCGACGCGCTGCGACTGGCGTGCCGATTCCGCGGGCAGTTCCTCGCAAGGGAATCGGCCCGCAAGGCGCGCCTGCGATCCGAGGCGGCGGAGAGGATGGCGGTGCGGCAGTCGACGGGTTCGGTTCTTGCAGCGGGTCTCGTGTACCAGTTGACAGTGGTGTCCGGTCTCCCTGGTTCCGGGGCGGGACTGATGATGGAGATTCTCGCGGCTGGTGGCCTGCCGGTCCTTGCGGCGGAGCGTCGGCAGTTGCCGCATCAGCATCCGGACTGGCATTGGGAATGGGATGGCATGCATTCGATGCGCAGTGATCCCCGGGTACTGGATTCGGTGGAGGGACGTGTGATCATGATCCCCTCCGGGCTGGTTCCGCAGCTTGATCCGAAGCATGAGTACCGGATTGTGTGGATGAAGCGGCCGGTGGAGGAAGTGATCGACGGGCAGTTTCCGGTGGCGTCGGGTGGTGTGGCCATGACGGCTGAGGACCGCGCGCAGCTCATGAGCAGCCTGGATCGTCATGTCGACCAGCAGTGTCAGGTGCTGCGGGATCGTCCGCAGGTGGAACTGCTGGAAGTTGATCACGGTTTGCTGCTGCGGGAACCGAAGGCCCAGTTGGAGCGGCTGAGGGTGTTTTTCGGTGACGAGCTGACTGGTTCGCTGGAGGCGATGATGGAGGTCGTCGAGCGGGCCCGGCTGGCTCGTGGCCGGGCATGATTTCCGGAGTCCCTCATTCCGGCTGATTCCTCTCTCCGGGGTGCTCAACCCGCTCCGGAGAGGGGCCTTCCGCCGGGGAGCGCAGACTTCTGCGGTCCTGGATGGGATTTACTGCCAGTCCGGCCAGTCCACGGAGACCGTCTGATCCCGTCCGAAGCGGTCGCGGTAGCGGACGTAGCCATGGCGGACGCCGAATTCGTGGACAAGCTTTGTGACTTTGACATCGAAGCAGCAGTACTCCGCGATTTTCATGATTTTGCCATCGCGCCACCAGCGGATCGCATCAAGCCCGTCGGCCGTTTTGCCGGTGCCGAGCGAGGCGGTGGCGATGTCGTCGAGTTTGATGCGGTGTCCGAGTTTTTTCTCGATGTCGAGGAGGAGGTCGAGACTGGTCATCATGCCGGCGACGTCCCACATGCTGTAGCCCTGCAGGACGCGGTAATCGAATTCAACGTGATTGAAACCGATGACGAGATCGGCGCGGGACATGGCGGCGATGAGGTCATCGACCTGCTGTTCGCCGTAGATGGTGTAGGATGCGGTAGCGGTGCTGTAGAGGACGCCGATGGACATGCCCATTTTGTCCTTGTGTTCCCATCCGCCCACATCGCCTGCGGAGCGCTGGGTTTCGAGGTCGAAGTAGACGAAGTTCCTTGGCATGGCAGGGTCGGGTTTAGCCATGTCCGACGGCAAGTCCAGGCGGAAACGCCGGGAAGGGTCAGGGTTGCCGGCGGGCCCATGCGATGATGGAGCCACAGAGTTCCCGGATGAGAGGTTCGCTGCCCGACTGGATCATGGCGCAGAGGAAGACGGTACGGCCAGAGTGCGTGCGGTCATCGATGGCAGCGAGGTCGAGGGCATGGTTGGAGATGATGCCGCATTTATGGTACCAGCGGGCGTGAGGGAAGTGAGATTGGCCACCGTCCCAAGCGTAGGGCCCGCTTTCCGCGGCGGTGGTCTGAAGACCGGACAGACCGTCTCCGCCGTGGAGCAGGAAGTCAGCCATTTCGCTGCTGATGCGGAAGCGCTGCGCTTCGGGGAGTGCTTCGTGGAAAAAGAGGCGGTGCAGGCAAGTGGCGAGTGCGGCGGTTGGCGTGCAGTTGCCGGTATCGCTGTCGATGACGGTGGCACCGCGATCCCGGGACCATGATTTTCCGGACCACGTGTGGGTCCACGAGGTCTGGCGGTCCTTGTGGATGAGGGTGATGCGCTGGGGTTCGTCGCGACGGTAGACCCACGGACGTGCGGTCACGTAGCCGCGCATGATGGCGGAGTGCGGGAATCCGCGTTCTGCGGTCAGGAACTGGCTGTTGAGTTGGTCGATTCCGGAGATGCGGAGATTCAGGGTATAGTCCTCGTTGGAGGAGCGGCGGAAGACTTCCGACGACATTTCGCGGAGGGTGCGGGCGCAGTCGGTGATCCAGGTGCCGTCGTCGCTGCGGTGTTCGAAGAGAACATGGGAATCGAGGGGAAACCCGCGGGCGTGTACTTCTTCCATGGCGGCGATGGCCGTGTAGAGCTTGATGGTGCTGGCGGGCCAGAAGTCGTTCGCGGAGGCGCTGGTCTGGTAGTGGCAGGAGCGGCTGCGGGGCAGACCCGAGTTACCGTCGCAGAGAATGACGCTGGCACGTTTCAGGGTGCCGGGAGCGATGGCGTCGATCGCGGCGTCAAGTTCCGGCGATGTCTCCGGGGCCGTTCCGGGTTCCGGGGAAGCGCTGGCGTGGAGCAGTGGGGCGAGGGCAGGCAGGGTGAGGAATCGGCGCCGGCGCATGGCTGCTGGGGATGGGTGTCAGAATTTATCCGGCCGGAGCACCTGGACGTCCTCCTGCCAGACGACCATTGCGAAGCGGGGCATGAGGTCCGACCAGAGGCGGTTGATGAGGCGTTCAGCGCGGATGGGGTTGACGATGGCCTTGACGAGGATGTTGGCGGTTTCAGGGATTTCTCCGAGTCTCGTGCCCTGGGATCCGGCGCCTTCTGCATTCAGGATGGTGAAGCCATGGCAGCCGCACTCGGCGAGGAGTTTTTCGAGGGTGGGTCTGGCGAGTGCTTCGGTGGTGACGCAGACCATTTTCATCGGGTGGAGGGGAACACTCATGTGTGGAAGAGGGAGTGGCAGCGGCGTGCCAGTTCGAGGTAAAGCGGTAGCCCGACGGAGATATTGAAAGGGAAAGCGATGCCGAGAGCGGTGGCAAGGGAGAGGGCGGGCCGTGCTTCCGGAATGGCCACGCGCATGGCCGCCGGGGCGGCAATGTAGGAGGCGCTGGCAGCGAGGGTGGCCATGAGCATGGATCCGCCTATGGAGAGTCCGGCAGCGGCTCCGGCAGCAGCTCCGAGGCAGCCATTGAGGATGGGAGCCGCGATACCGAAGAGCAGGAGAAACGGGCCTGCCTTGCGGAGATCGCCAAGGCGTCGGCCTGTTACGATGCCCATTTCAAGCAGGAAGAGAGCGATGACTCCGAAGAAAGGGGTGACGAAGAAGCCTTCGGCGCTGCGGAGTCCTGCGGGTCCGCTGATCCAGCCAACCAGGAGGGCTCCGATGAGAAGGATGACGCTGCGCCCGAGGAAGGCATCGTGGAGAGCGGGCTTGAGGGACGACTGGCTGCCTTCCGGCGTGCTTGCTCTGGCGAGGATGACCGCGGCTATGATGGCCGGGGATTCCATTACGGCGAGGAAGGCGCTGGCGTATCCTTCACTGGGGACTCCAGCCTGTTTGAGGTAGTTGACAGCGGTGATGAAAGTCACCGCGCTGACCGAGCCGAAATGGGCGGCGATGGAGGCTGCATCCGGCACGGGCAGCCGCCCGGCCCTGCGGAGGAAAGCGAAGCACCAGAGGGGAATGGTAGCGCTCAGGGCAATTCCCGCGAGGGCGGGGAGCCAGACGCGGGCGATGCCAGCCTCGTGAACGGCGACCCCCCCTTTGAAGCCGATGGCTGTAAGAAGGTAGATGGTTAGGGCCGAGTAGAACTGCTCCGGGAAGCGGAGGTCGCTTTTCACGAGTGCGGCAATGATGCCGAGCGCGAAGAACAGAATGGGCGGCGAGAGGAGATTGGCGGCGAGGGCTTCGGAAAATGACATGCTGGCGAGCCTGGAACGTTTCCCGGGCGCGCTCAGATGGCAAGGAGCTTAGTTGAGCTGGGCTGCGAGCTGGGCTTCGAGGGCTGCTGCCTGTTCCGGCGTGTCGATGCCGGGACTGTCGTGAGAGGTGATGAGGCAGTGGATGGTTGCGTCGTTTTCGAGGGCGCGGAGCTGTTCAAGGCTTTCGGTCACCTCGAGGGGGCTGGGGGGCCACTGCACGAACTGAGCGAGGAACGGGCGGCGGTAGCCGTAGATGCCCATGTGACGCCACCATTGCTGGTCCGGGTGATGGCTGCGGGTGAAGGGGATGGGGGATCGGCTGAAGTAGAGGGCACGACCGCTGCGTGACATGACGCATTTGACGATGTTGGGGTCGCTGCGTTCCGTTTCCCCGAGGAGCGGGTGAACGGCGGTGACCATGCCGATCGCCGCGGGACCGTGGACGAGTGTATCGGCAATGAGGTCGATGAGGTCCGGGTTCACGAGTGGTTCATCGCCCTGCACATTGATGATGTCGTGGTTCCCGGGCAGGACGCTGGCGGCTTCGGCGATGCGGTCGGTTCCGCTCTGATGGTCCGGCGAGGTCATGGCGACTTCGGCTCCGAAGTCCATGGCTGTCTGGGCAATGCGGTCATCGTCGGTGGCCACGACGATGCGTTCGGTGAGGCGGCAGCGTCGGCATCGTTCCCAGACGTGCTGGATGAGGGGTTTGCCGGCGATGAGGTGGAGGGGCTTTCCCGGGAATCTGGTGGAGGCGAACCGTGCGGGGATGATGATGGAGCAGGGCATTGTGAATCAGACGGAAGGTTTCGCCGGGCGGAAGCGTACCGAGGCGGAATGACCGCCGCTGTAGGGGGCTCCCAGTCTCGGAGTGGACGGCAATACCGAGAGCACGATGGGAGT
>JBIICE010000141.1:0-10895 GCA_044239025.1 Verrucomicrobiales bacterium | reverse complement strand
TGAAACCGGGCGCGGATGTTCTCGGCCGCCTGCCAGTCCTTTGCCTGGCAGGCTGTCAGCATGCGGGCGGACAAGGTTGGGTGGAGGCAGCCGCAGCCCGTGGTGAATCCCGCCATGCCGCGGTCCCGCAGGTGGTGAATCACCGGTTGTTCACCCATGCCGCTGACCACGAGCGACGGGTCGACCATGGTGAGCAGTTCGCTGAGGAACGGGTCCGAGCGTTCATCCTGCCGGACGATGGCGTATTTGATCCATGAGACAACGCCGTCGCGGACCAGCGACGCAGTCAGTGCCGGGGTCAGATATCCTTCGGCCTTCAGGTAGACCACGACTGGTTTTCCGTAGGCTTCGGCGAAGTGGCGGATGCCTGTGGCGACGCCCTCCGGGGTATTGAGCCCCTGGTGCGGAAGGACCATGGCGGTGGGAAACGGGAAGTCTCTCAGGATGCTGGCCTGATCAAGGCTCAGTCCATAGGAAGGACCGGCGGAGGGCACGATGTCGGTTCCGGCCGGGGCATTTTCTGCGAGCGTGGCGAGGATCCCGGCATATTCCGAGGGGCGCACGTGGTAGAAGACCGCGTTGCCGCCATAGAGGAAGATGCGGATGCCCCCGGCCGCGATGTGCTCCATGATGCGGCGGTTTGGTTCCGCCGCGATCCTGAAATGCGGGTCGCGGGCGAGGGGCGGAACGGCAATGACTGACGACGAGACGGGAATCATGGGAAGCGGCCTTGAGCGCTCTGGTGGTGGTGAGTTCAGCCTTGGGTGGCTCCGGACTTGGCGCGCACGGCAGGTTCGACCACAGGCAGCAGGGCGTCTGCGATGACGGCAGCGCCCTTATCCGTGAGCATGACATCCGTGACGAAGTGCTCGGAGTCGTGGGGAATGCGGTTGTTGAGGTCGACCCATGGGAGATTTCCGGCGAGGGCGAACGATTCGGCGGCATCGGCATAGCGGCGCACTTCGCGTTCGATCCATGCCGGGGAGGTGCGGGCCGGGCGGTCCACGCGGTTGTCGATGGAAGAAGCGGAGACGTAGGCGACGAAGCTTTGTTCTTCCGTGATGCCGGGGCTGGCCGTCTCGAGTACGGGTTCGCCCGTGAGGATGAGCGTGGCACCGATGCGGGCGGCAAGGGCCTTGGCGGCAGTCAGGGCGTCGCGGTATTCCTCAATGGGGTCCTTACCGGGTGTGCGGCTGAGACCCTCGACTGCGGGGAGTCGGCGGATGCCCTCCTGGGCGTCGGAGAGGGTTTTCTGGAAAACTCCGGTGCGGCCGATGGCATTCTGAGCTATGCCCATTTCCTTCCGTGCGTTCATGAGTCGCTTGAGCCGGGCAATCTGGGAAACGGCAGTGATGCGGTCCCGCATGCTGGTGGGTTTCGGCACGAATTTCGCAGCGACTGCGGCCTGATCGTAGCGGTAATCGAAGGGCGGGGCGATGGCGTCGTCGAACCCGGCATTGATGATGAGTACGTCCGGGCGGAGCGATTCAATGAGTGCCATTGACGCACTGAGATTGTCCGAGAGGGGGGTTCGTTCGGTGCCGCGCGCCGCGATTTCCGCCTGGAGGCCCTTGGCCGCGAGTCTGGCCTGCAGCTGCCCCCACCATGTGTCTCCGTCGTTCTGATTCATCGCGAGCGTGCCCCAGCCACCGAGACAGAAGATGCGGACCGTGCCGGGTTTCTTGTCACCGTCGGTCAGACCGAAGCGGCGCGCCTGGATGCGGTCGAATTTGATGACGACCTCGGGTTTGGAGCCGGGCAGCTCGTTGCGCAGCACGAGGATGCGGGCGGGGTCGAAGGGAGTTCTGAGGATCAGCCATCCGATCAGTTCGACGAGGATGAAGAGGGCGGCGAGGCCCAGAAGGGTAAGGCGGAGGGCACGGGGAAACACGGGAGCAGCAAGGTGTGGTTGAGCGGTTCTGGGAGGGTATGGTTGCCGCAAGACAAGCACAGGCCTAGGGCCTTGCCAAGCTCAGATGGCTTTGCCGATGCATGGTTCCGCGAATCCGGATTCGCCATTTGCCTTCCGGGGGCGTTTCTGGGACATGAACCGATTTACTTTCCTTATGACTCTTGCTGCCGGAATCGTCACTGCGACTGCTGCGGATGCTCCTGCCCTCCAGGGGATTCCCCTCAAGACGATCGAGGGGAAGGACGCTACCCTTGGGGATTACAAGGGCAAGGTCCTGCTGGTGGTCAACGTGGCCTCGCAGTGTGGCTACACCCGGCAGTACACGGGTCTGCAGTCACTGCATGACAAGCTGAAGGGGAAGGGATTCACGGTGCTTGGATTTCCCTGCAACGACTTTGGCGGTCAGGAACCTGGTTCCGAGGAAGAGATTCAGAAATTCTGCAGCACGAAGTACAAGGTGACCTTTCCGATGTTCGCGAAGGTGGGCATCAAAGGAGCGTCGAAGCATCCTCTCTACGAGGCCCTGACCGGGAAGTCATCACCGGTGCCGGGCGATGTGAAGTGGAATTTCTCCAAGTTCCTGGTGGGCAAGGACGGAGCGGTTCTGAAGCGCTTTGATTCGGGCACGGAGCCGGACGATGCGGAACTGCTGAAGGCGATCGACGAGGCGCTCCTCGCCAAGTGAGCCTCACGGGGCCGCGTCAGGTGCCGCAGAAGGTCCGGTAGCAGGAACCCTGAGGGGCAGGCTGCCGCTCCGCGGTCGTGGCGAGATCGCGGCGGAATGGTTCCCGGCAGATGGTGAGAAGCCGCTCGAACGGGGTCATGTCCCCGGAATGAGCGGCGGAAAGCGCGTGCTCCACGGAGTCGTTCCGTGGAATCACGGCGGGATTGCTGCGCGCCATGAGGTCGCGGCTTTCCTGCAGACTCTGCGTCTGGCGGCTGCGCCGGTCGGTCCATGCAGCGAGCCACTGGGCAAACGCCGGATTTTCCGCGAGGGTGTCATCGGAGAGGGCGGCGAACGTGTTGGTGAAATCGGCGTGTTCGCTCAGCATGAGGTCGAGAAGTTGGCGCGCCAGCGCTTCATCCTGCGGTTCCGCAGTGAACAGGCCGAGTTTGGCGCGCAGGCCGTCAAGCCAGAGCGCATGGAATTCGGATGCGAATCCGGCGAGGACCTCTTTAGCGGCATCGATGGCGCGGGACTCATCCGGATCAATGAGGGGGAGGAGGGCTTCGGCGAAGCGGGCGAGATTCCACTGGGCCATCGACGGCTGATTGCCATAGGCGTAGCGGCCATGACGGTCGATGGAGCTGAAGACCGTGGCGGGGTCGTAGTGTTCCATGAAGGCGCAGGGACCGTAATCGATGGTTTCGCCGGAGAGGGCCATGTTGTCGGTATTCATGACCCCGTGGACGAAGCCGACGAGTTGCCAACGGGCGATGAGGGCGGCCTGGCGGGAAGTGACCGCGCGAAGGAGGGTGAGGGCAGGAGGTGAACCGCTGGCCATCCCGGGAAAGTGGCGCTGCAGGGCGTAGCCGGTGAGGGCCTCCGAGGCGGTCAGGTCGCCGTGGGCAGCTGGCCATTCGAAGGTGCCGACGCGCAGGTGGCTGGCGGCGACTCTCGCGAGGATGGCTCCCTTGAGGGGGGATTCACGCCAGACGGTTTCGCCCGTGGCGGTGACGGCGAGGCTGCGCGTGGTGGGAATTCCGAGCGCGTGCATGGCTTCGCTGATGAGGAATTCGCGGAGCATGGGGCCGAGAGCGGCCCGGCCGTCGCCACGGCGCGAGTAGGGGGTGGGGCCGGATCCTTTGAGCTGGATGTCCACGCGCCGCTGGTCCGGTGTGATCTGTTCTCCGAGGAGGATGGCGCGCCCGTCGCCCAGCGTGGTGAAATGTCCATACTGATGGCCTGCATAGGCCTGACAGAGCGGCCGGGCTCCGGGTGGCAGGGCATTCCCCGAAAGGATGGCAGTGCCCTCCGGCGACGCGAGGTGGTCTGGTTCAAGCCCAAGGCTGCGGGCCAGCGGGACATTGAGAACGACAGGGGCCGGGGCGCAGACCGGTGTGGGATCGACACTGCGGTGGAGGGAATCCGGGAGTTCGGCGTAGCTGTGGCGGAAATTCCATCCAGCAGGCACTGGTGGGTCCGATGGGGGCGGGAGCATCATGAAGTGGCGGGAGTAACGTTGCCGGGAAAGCCTACGAGTGGCGTCGTGCCCTTGCGATGGCATTTCGCTGCGCTGAAACAGTCCGCCATGCGCGATCTGCTGCCAGAGAACCGGCCGGCTCTGCTGCTGGCTCCGATGCAGGATGTCACCGACCTCCCCTTCCTGCGGATCATGGCGCGGCGGGGCGGCCCCGATATCTTCGTGACCGAGTACTTCCGGGTGCATCGGGATTCGCGGCCCGAGCCGCACATCCTGCGGTCGGTCTGCGAGCATGGCACGGGTCGGCCGGTGTTTGCGCAGATGATTGGGCAGGACATTCCGGCGCTGGTGCGGACGGCGAGGGAACTGCTGCAGCATCCGGTGGCAGGAATTGATCTCAACCTCGGCTGTCCCGCTCCGGTGGTCTGCCGGAAGGATGCCGGCGGCGGTTTGCTGCGCTACCCGGAGAGGATTGATGCCATTCTCGGGGCGCTGCGCGAGGCAACCGCAGGAGCGCGGTTCACGGTCAAATGCCGTCTCGGTTTTGACGATGCGGGTGGTTTTGAGCGCCTTCTCGGAATCTTTGCGCGGCATCAGCCCGATGCCGTCACGATCCATGCCCGCACCGTGCGCGATGGCTACCGGACCCCCGTGCAGCCCGAGGCGGTGGCGGCGGCGGTGCGTCAGTTGCCCATGCCCGTGATTGCGAACGGGAATGTGGTCGATGTGCCCACCGGGCAGGCGTGGCTGCGGCGCAGTGCGGCCGCCGGCCTCATGATTGGTCGGGGAGCCATCCGCAATCCATGGATTTTCGCGCAGCTGCGGGCGGCGTGGGAAGGCGGGCGGGGGCCGCAGCCACGTGGCCGCGATGTCCTTGAGTACATCCGGGAACTCTGGGACGAGACGGCGGCGTGTGAGCGGCACTACCATGCCACCAAGCAGGTCGCCCGCATGAAGAAGTATCTTTGCTATATCAGTCAGGGAATGGACGCGGACGGCAGCTTCGAGTACCGCATCCGCCGGGCGGCTGACGAAGCGGAGTTCTTCTCAGTCTGTGATGAATACCTTGACCATGGGAACCCGGTGCCCGCAGCCCCGCCGGGAAATTCCGTGCTGTTCAGCGGATTCGCGGATCTGCTGAGCTGAATGCAGAAACAAGTGATGACTCCCCCAGACCAACGCTGGAGGAGTCATCATTAATTAAATGGATGCCAATGCAGGCACTAGCCAGAGGCTATCATCAGCGGAGAGTAACCCGGTCTTCGTCAATGACGCGACCTCCAACCGCGAGAAAGACCGAGCCACCGTTGAAGATGGCAGAGTCGGTGCTGTTGGTCTTGATGGCGAGAATGACCCGGCTGCGGCCATCGGCGAGCTTCTCGCGGGCAATCCGCACCAGCGGATAGGGTGGGTTCTCCCACAGTTGCTTGACGGTGCTTGTGAACAGGACGGCGCCAAGGTTCGAGCGGACACCTGCTACCGCGCTGAAGGTGCCAGTGACGGAGAAGCGAACTTCGCCATTCAGACTTCCCACGATGCTCGTCAGGCCGCCGCCCGCTGAAGTGGAGCCCTGGACCGCAATTTCGTCAGCGGAGGCGACATCAGGAGAAGCGAACAGCAGGCTGGCAAGGAGGATAGGAAGGGCTTGGATTGTTTTCATGGATAGTTCTATTTCTGGTTTAGGTTAGGTCGAAGAGGCAATAACGAGATGTTTTAACGCTCCGACTTCCGAGCAACGGTTAATTGATTCCACGGGATGCATTTCCATCAGAGAAAAATGGAATATTCTATTGGTTCTTTGATTTGAAGACATTCGGAAGCGATGTTTTAAGAGTAATACGTAAATACGTTTTAAACATGTGTATGTGTTTAGGTAATAGCCTCTTTCCACTAAGAGTCTGCTGCCGCACCCGGGCCGGCAGCGCGGCGAGGGATTTTTCCGCAAGGCGAGGCGCAACAAAGGAGAAGGTCGAGACCTTCGGCTGCGGAGCAGCGAAGCCTTCTGGAATAGGGGCCGCCGCCCGCAGGGGATCCGTGCCCCATGCCCCGGCGCGGGCTGGAATCCCATGCCCCTGCCTAGCGTCCGGGAGGGGGAAGCAGGGTGGTGGTGGCGTTGCCGCGGAGGGCGGCCGGCAGGATGGCCGAGAAGGCGCGGGAGGCGGCATTCTCGGCATCGGAGGCATTGGTGAGTCCGTTGATTCCTGCGGTGAGCGCGGAATGGCGGAGGGCACGCGCGGAGGCTTCGGGCCAGTGGGCGAGGACGTCGTCCGGTTCTGGCCGATGGTCCGGGAGGATGCCTTGCCAGATGGCGGCGGCGACTTCCGAGGCCATCAGACCGAGGCCTGCGAGGTCGTGGTGGCGGTGGTCATAGGCTGGGCAGAGTTCCGCCTGACAGATCTTGAGGTGGGGGAGGGAATGCCATGCGTGGAGCATGCGGATTTCGGCGTTCCAGCTGGTTCCGAAGGTGACCTGCCGGAGCGCGGCCCGGTGGAGGCACCATTCGCCGGAGAGAGGGTAGCGGAACTCCTGGACGTAGGCGATCCAGGGGCTGAGGCAGCCCGTGGCGGCGATGGCATGGCAGAGCGGTTGGACCAGCAGGCGGAAGAGGCGGCCGTGGAGTTGGGAGGAGTGGCGGCTGTACCATCCTTTGCAGCCATCGATGCCGGCGACCGGGTGAAGAACCGGCCAGCAGAGACGGGCGAGGAAATCCGCGGTGTAGTGGACGATGTCGGCATCGTGGGCCGCGACGGCGAAGATGGCGGGGTCGGCGAGGGCGGCTCGGCAGCAGAGCCAGAGGTTGCGGCCTTTTCCGGCGGGGAGACCGGCGGCCGGAGAGGCTTCCGCTTCAGCATGCGGGCCATCGTGCCAGAGGATTTCCACTGCGCAGGGGAGGCCTGAGAATTGGCGGCAGGCCATGGCGAAATCCGATGCGCTGGCGTTGTCGAGTCCGATGACGAGGCGGCGGAGCCAGGGGATGCCGACGAGCGTCTGGCGGATGCGTTCGAGGGCAGGAGAACCGAGTTCCCGGGAATGGCACGGCAGCACGAGGGCGAGAGGGCGTTCCACCGACCATGCCGCAAGGTCGCGGTGCCATGCGCCGCCAGCCGGGCCGGCGAGGAGCGGCAGCGTGGTGACGGACGCGGACTGGAGGAAGTCGGACATCTGATTGGTTCCTGCGAGCGATGCACGCAGCGGCGGGGGAGTGCAAGGACTGGCTGGTTTCTGCGGTGGCGGCGGCGAAGGCGCGCGTTTCCCGTGGGTGATGTTCCGGCGACTTGTGGTTCTGCATTATCATTTCCGGCCAGGAGGGGTCCGGAGTGTGATTTCGTGCGGGCTGGCGGCTGCGGCCGAGCGCCTTGGGGTGCGGGAAGTGGTCATGCTGTCCGGCGAGTCGGCGGCTTCAGCATGGCAGGAGGATATCGGCCGGCGACTTGCTCCGCTGCGGGTTTCCTGGGTGGTGGATGGGGCATTGGGCTACTGGTCGGAACTGTCACCGGAGGAACGTGCGGCGGATCCGGCCGAGGTACTGCGGGGGATGGTGACGGCGGACACCGCGCTGTGGGTGCACAACCTGAGTGTGGGACGTCAGCTGCGGCTGGCGGCGGCGGTGGGCAAGGTGGTCGAGGAAACGGGTGCCGAGGCCTGGCTGCAGCAGCACGACTGGTGGTGGGACGGGCGCTGGGAGCGCTGGCCGGAATTTGCGGAGCAGGGCATTGGTTCGCTGCGGGCGGCCCTTGCGGCAACCCTGATCCGTCATCCGAAAGTGCATCACGTGTGCATCAACCCGGATGACGCGGAATTCGTCGGTCGCCTTGGCGGGGTGGCGTGCTGGAGCGCGGGCAACCCGGTGCTGCCGCCGGTGGTGGCTGCAGAGGAACTGAGCGAGGCGGGGGAATGGCTGCGGGCAGCCTCGGGTGGGCGGCGTACGTGGTTGTATCCGGCGAGGGCGCTCCGGCGCAAGAATCCTGCGGAGGCCCTGCTGGTCATGAATCTCGTGGATCCGGGAAGCGTGCTGGCAACGACGGGCGGCCCAAGTTCGGCGGCGGAGCGGCCCTGGTGGGACGGATTGGCGGGTGCGGCCGCGGAACAGGGCTGGCCTCTGCTGCCTGCGGTCTGTGGGGTTCCGGGGAGTCCGGCGGTGCCCGCTCTCATGGCGGCGGCCGCCCGGATTGTCTGCACGTCGCTGCGGGAAGGCTTTGGTCTGCCTTGCTGGGAAGCGGCTGTTCTGAGTCGTCCCCTTGTGGTCCGCCGGCTCGCACAGACCCGCCGGACCCTTGCCGAGGCCGGGGTTGATTTGTCCGGTGGCTACGACGCCCTGTTCGTTCCAGTCGATTCCTTTGACGCGGGAGCGGAGCAGGAGCGGACCGCGGAAGGGCGCGGGCAGTTGGTGAGACTGCTGCCCGCGGGCTTCCGGGACCTGCTGGAGAGGTCGGGCAAAGCGGTTCCGGTGGCCTGCGATTTCGGGTCGCTCAGTGCCATGGCGCAGCAGGAAGTTCTGGCGGGTCCGTTGGAACCGGTCCGGCAGTGCAACCGCTGGCTGGCAGCATTGAGCGGGATCCGCACGGGACCGGTTCCGGATGTGGCTCTGGCGGCTCCCCGGCGATGGGCCGGGCGGTTTTTCGCGAGGCCGGTCAGGTTCCCTGCGGGAGGGCCCGGAGAGATGTCCCCGCTGGAGGCAGGCATCAGGCAGAAGGTGCAGGCCTGGCTGAGTCAGCCGCTGCTGTGGCCGTGATGCGGAGCCGTTCCGGGTGCGCATAGACGTTGGCGCGGTGGTGGCGCAGGAAGCCGCAGAGCGTGATGCCCGCACTTGTGGCGAGGCTGACTGCGAGGCTGCTGGGGGCTCCGATGGAACAGACCATGGGGATGCGGGCGGCGAGCGCCTTCTGGATCAGTTCGAAAGAGGCACGGCCGCTGAGGAGCAGAATGGCATCGTCGAGCGGCCAGCGGCCAGCGAGCAGGGCCGCTCCGGTGATTTTGTCGACCGCGTTGTGGCGTCCGACATCCTCCTCGAGGGCAAGCAGTTCCCCGGAGCGGCTGAAAAGGGCTGCGGCGTGCTGACCGCCAGTTCTGGCGAACGAGGCCTGGGCGGCGCGCTGGAGTTCCGGAAGGGCAAAGACAATGCCGGCATCGCACCACGGACCCGATGGCGGTGTCAGGGGAGGATGCACTGCGAGGGCCGCCTCCATGCTGGTTTTTCCGCAGACTCCGCAGCTGGAGGCCGTGAAGACATGACGGGTCAGCCTGGCGAAATCGATTCCCCCCGGATTGGTGACAAGGACATCGACCACCCCGCCTCCGGGAACAGCGCCTGGGCAGACGGACACTTCGAAAAGGTCATGAGGTGAAGCGATGACGCCCTCCGAGAGAAGGAATCCGGCCGCCAGTTCGCGGTCGCGTCCGGGACTCCTCATGATGACCGCAAGGGAGCGGCCATCGACCCTGATCTCGAGTGGGGCTTCGACGGCGACAGCGTCGTCGGTCTGGTCCGCGAGAGAACACGTCCCTCCGTCCAGGGTGAGAAGCTGGACGGGAAGGGAAACAACGGGTTCAGCCTCCATGGAGGGGAGGGCCGGAAGCGACGGGGATCAGCGCTCGTCGATCGGTTTGATGGGCTGCGGCGGCACCGGTCCAGTATACTCCGTGAGCGGACGGTAGAGGCGGTTGTCCTCGAGTTGTTCGAGGACCTGGGCCGTCCAGCCCGCCGCCCGGCTGATCGCAAAAATCGGCGTGAAGAGGTCGGTTGGAATCCCGAGGCTGTAGTAGACCGTGGCGCTGTAGAAATCGACGTTGGCGTTGAGGTTTTTGCGCGTGCGCATGATTTCCGCGATGCGTTCGCTCATGCGGATCCATTTTGGTTCCCCGAGTTCCTGAGTGAGGTTGATGGCCATGTTGCGCAGATGGGGCGCACGGGGGTCGAGCGTCTTGTAGACGCGGTGTCCGATACCCATGATCTTCTCCTTTTTGGCGAGGCGTTCCTCGACCCAGGCATCGACCGCCGATTCCTCCCCGATTTCCTGGAGCATGTGAATGACGCCCTCGTTGGCTCCTCCGTGGAGGGGACCCTTGAGGGTACCGATGGCGCTGGTGATGGCAGAATACATATCGCTCAGGGTGGCGATGGTCACCCGCGCGGAGAACGTACTGGCATTCATGCCATGGTCGGCGTGGAGGATGTAGGCGACGTCGAGCGTGCGGGTGGCCTCTGCTCCGGGTTCCTTGCCCGAGATGAGCCAGAGGAAGCTGCCGGCCTCCGAGAGGTCCGTGCGGATTTCCGGCATGGGGACACCGCGCCGGTGATTGTGATAGGCCGCAATGATGAGGGGGATCTGGGCGCAGATGGCGAGGGCGCGCTCCTCGTTCAGGGTGCGGTTCTGATCGTCGCCGCGGCGGTCGAGGACCCCGAGCAGGGAGACACCCGTGCGCACCACATTCATGGGTGAGGCATCCTTGGGAAGGCCCGCGATGAAACGGGTCACCTCGTCCGGAAGGTGGCGGTGCGCGCGCAGTTGGCTGGTCAGTTCAGCCAGTTCCGTCCGGTTGGGAAGGCGACCGCGGTGGAGCAGGTAGACGACTTCCTCGAAGGTGCAATGGGCCACGAGGTCATCGATGGAATAGCCGAGATAGCAAAGTTTGCCATTGGCTCCATCCACGTCGCTGAGACGCGATTCGTTGGCGACGACTCCTTCAAGACCTTTAGCGACCAGTGACATAGTGGGAATGGGAAATCGGTTGGGGTTGACTGATGGGGGATGCCTTAGAACGGTGGACGGGTCCACTCAAAGGATTTTTTCCGGTTTAGTGGAGCAGGGCGGGGCCGGGAACCCCTGGGGGATACGCTG
>JBIICE010000352.1:0-2729 GCA_044239025.1 Verrucomicrobiales bacterium | reverse complement strand
TGGTGCAGTTCCGCTGGTCAGCCGGCCATGGGATTGTGGATGCGGCGGGCAATGCCTTTGCGGGCACTGGATGGAGTGCCACGCGGGCGGTGTCGGCGGGGCAGGTGATCATATCCGAATTTCTTGCGGCCAATGCCGGTACGCGCGTCCTGACAGGGGCGGATACGGATGGGGTGCGCGATGAGAACTGGGACCTTTCGCCGTGGCTTGAGCTGTTCAATCCGGGAAGCGAGCCGGTGAACCTGCGGGGCTGGAGTCTCACCGACAGTGCCGATGATCCGAGGCAATGGGTTCTGCCTGACCGGGTGCTCCCCGGCGGAGCGCGGCTCGTGGTATGGGCCTCCGGCAAAGACCGGAAGCCGGCATCTGGTCATCTGCACACCGGTTTCGGGCTGAATGCGTCAGGCGGGAGCGTGGCGCTGTATGCGCCCGACTGCCCTGCGCCCGCTCCGGTTTCCGCATGGATTGACTATCCGGAGCAGCGCTATGACTACAGTTATGGAGTGGCCGAACCGGGCGGTGAGGTGCGATACTTTTCGCCGCCGACGGTGACGCAGGGGCTCTACACCCTTCCCTCGTCCGATATCGGGAGTCCGCCGGGAACTGTGCCGCCTGCGCCGCTGGGCCGGGCGAATGGAGCGAGCACTTTGGCTGGTCTGACCCCCGAGCCGGAAGTGAGTGTGCCGCGAGGCTTCCATGATGGGCCATTCCGGGTGGTGCTGAGCTGCCGCGATGACGGTGCGGCGATCCGGTACACACTCGACGGGAGTGTCCCGGTGGGAACGAGTGCGCTGTATGCGGAACCGCTGGAAGTCCTGGGTACTACCGTGCTGCGCATGGTGGCCTTTGGAGACCGCAAGGTGCCGAGCCGGACCGTCACCCATACCTATCTGTTTCCGGCTTCGGTGGTGGATCAGCCGTCGCCCCCGTACGACAATCCCTCGGTAAGTACGGACAATGGGAATCCGCAGCCGCCGGCTCCGGGTGGGGCAAAGCTGCCGATGGCATGGGGTACGAATGGGACCTTCACCTCCGCGCAGACCCTGCCGGGGGCCAACAATCTGACGGCTGGGCAGATTCCGGCCGATTACGGGATGGACCCGAAGGTTCACGCCGACCCACAGCGTTACGATGACAGCGGGAAGGCGAGTCCGGATGGGAGCACGAACCGTGAGCGCATCGAGCGCAGTCTGCGGACTCTGCCGGCGCTTTCGCTGGTGATGAAAGGCGCTGACATGTTCGGAGCTTATCCGCATGGCACCGTGCCTGCCGGAACGCTCGATCCGCTTTATCCGAATTCATCGGCATCGATCAAGCGCGACATGACCAAGCCATGTTCGCTGGAAATGATGCAGGCCGACGGGGAAACCATTTTTGTGATCGAAGCGGGCATTGATCTTCATGGGAATGCCAGCCGTGACCCCTTCAAGAATCCCAAGCATGGATTTGTGATCCGTTTCCGGGGTCGCTACGGAGCGGGTAAGCTGGAGGCACCGCTGTTTCCGGATTCGCCGGTGCGGGAGTGGGACAAACTGATTCTGCGGGGTGATTTCGGGGGTAGCTGGCTGCATCAGAACGGGGTCGATGCGCTCACCGTGGGAAACGACACGTCGCAGCGCCCACGGGGAATCCGTATCCGTGAAGCCTTCTGCAAGGATTCGTTCCGCGACATGGGAAGAGCCGCGAGCCATCACCGTTTCTGCAACCTCTTCATCAATGGGGTATGCTGGGGATCGTATGAGCTGATGGAAGACGAAGCCGAGGATTTTGGCGCGAGTTATTTTGGCGGAAAGAAGGATGATCATGACGTGGTGGATCAGGGGAAGCTGAAGAGTGGAGACTGGCGGCAGTGGTCCGCGATGAAGTCGCTGCTCGGTTGGACCGGCGGGACCGCCGCGAGCGACCGGCCGACGCCTCCCTCGGTGGCGGTCTTTCAGAGCGCCTTCACCAATGTGCAGTACGAGCAACTGCGCACTTATCTCGATCTGCCATGGTTCCAGGACTACATGATCTGGCATCACTTTGCCGGTCATCGCGACTGGGCCACGGGGGCCAGCGATGCGGCTCCGTACATGAAGAATGTCTATTTCCTCCGGCCGAGGAACGGGACCTTCCGGACGATGCCGTGGGACATGGAGAATCTGCTTTGGCATCAGGATGAGGATCGGGTCACGGGGATGACCAGCTTCGGGTCTGGTGCACCGTCACTGCTGCCACCGGCGGCGATTCATCCGCGGGCGGTCATGAATCCGGAATACCGTCTGGAATTTGCGGACCGGGTGTGGCGTCATCTCATCCGTCCGGGCGGGGCGCTCACACCAGCGGCGAATCTGGCACGTCTGGACAAATGGACGGGGGTGGTTGGTCCGGATGCGATCTGCCTCGAATCGGCGCGCTGGGGGGATTACCGCTACCGGGTGCATCCCTACACCACGGGGACCGTGAATCAGGTGTACACATGGAACGGCAGTTGGTTCGAGGGAGGGGTGGCTCGCTACAATACCGGACGGACGGCTGCGACTCTGGGAACCTGGAATCAGGGGATGGCCAATGCGTGGTGGGATGAGATCCGGCGGCTGCGGACCGCATATTTTCCCGTGAGATCGGCGAATGTGGTGAGTCAGTTCCGGACGAATGGGCTGTATCCGCTGATCGGGGCACCGGAACTGCGGGACGAACGTGCGGGTGGTTTGCTGGGTGATGGGGTTGTGGCGGCGGGAACCCTTGTG
>JBIICE010000140.1:0-11018 GCA_044239025.1 Verrucomicrobiales bacterium | reverse complement strand
ACGACGCCCCGCCTCCGGTTCCTTGCTTCGAGCACGACAGCAGCATCGCGGGAAAACAAATGGCAGCAGAGAGAAGGAGACGCTTCATGAGATCAAAGGGATAGGGATTCGCCGGCGGGAGCCGTGGGGACTCCGCAACGCCAGCCGCATAGCCGACTCCCTCGTGGTCGTAAAGCGGCGCATTGACGGGATCGCAGCCCCGTGACTCAGGCCTTTCCGCAGGCCCGCCGCAGCCAGGCGAGGCATTCCTCCGGAGTCTCCATGAACAGCAGGGCTTCCCCGAACGCGAGCACCTCGTCGCTGCCGGGTTTTCCGAGGAGCGGCGACACCCGCTTCCCGAGACCCGGAAACTTGCGTTCCACCTGCCGCTGCGACATTTCCCGGTTTCCTCTCCGCCTCCCCTCGGGATCGCCTGCCTCCCGGCCATGGATCAGGCCGATCTGGACACATGGGTTCACAAGTCTCGGCATGGCGGCGGGCAATGGTTCGTTCTCTGATAGCTTACGCACAGCGTCCTCGACGTGCATGGCCGCGATTTTTCCAAAGCGCCAGCTGGGAGCCTGTTGAAGCACCCGGACCGGAAGCGCGACGAGGAATTCTTCCACAAGGCGAGGCGCAACAAAGGAGAAGGTCGAGACCTTCGACTGCGGCGCAACGAAGGCTTCTGGAAGCAGGCCCGTCGCCCGCAGGGGATCCCTTCCGCACGTCACGGCGCCGCCGCACCTTCCAGACCTTCCTAACCAGGATCCGGTGCCGGGCCCGGTTCTGCAAGAGGCTCCCGATCCGTCCGGCCGGCGGTTCGGGCGGCTTTCCATCCGTGAGCAGCAGCACGGGGAGTCGGTAGCGCACGGCATCGCGCATCGCCTATTCCACGAGCCGCTCCGTGAGGCATGGCTGGGTGCGGCTTTGTCCTTCGATGTGCATGAGCATGGCCGCCTCCTTGCCCCGCCATTTCGCCCGCACGAGGATGTCGCCGATCCGTCTCGGGATGGTGCCCGCACGCGGGTGTTCCTTATCGACATACCCGAGCCGATCCAGATCCACCAGATCAACGAGTTCCGGAAGACAGGCACGGCAGAAATCCCGCAGCATCCCCGGGCAGAGCAACAGGCCCTTGATCAGATCATCGTGCGTCACCTGCTGCGGCCTTCGTTCCCGGGGCATGATGGCAAGGAAAGCAGTTCGATTGGAAACCGCAACTACTGTCCTCCCGCATAATGAAACCGAAGGACCGAATCCGGCAGTCGGTGCGGGGCGGCGGACGGCCCGCTGCCTCAGCGCCCGGCACCCACCGGAATCAGCATTTCGCTTTCTGCCTCTTCCTTTTCGCCGATTTCCTCGAGTGGAGCAAAGCGACGCGCCGCGAAGCCGAGTTCCGAGGGACAGCCCAGCAGCGTGGAGGGGTCCACGGGATTGACCAGCTCCACGAGCAGGACCTTCATGTCCACGGAATCCCAGCCCTTCTGGGCACTCACCCATTTGGCGCGGCCCGGTTCGCACTCCCGGACGGTGTACGTCACGTCTTTCTGCGGCAGCGCCGTGTACAGACAGGAGATTTCCGGATGAAACCGGTCATCCACACATACGACTTTCTCTCCAGGCTCGAACATGATGGTGTTTCCTTCAGGTTTCCGGGGCCATCAGAAGCGCCCATCGGATGATTCAAAATGCGTTGGCTTACCCAGCGTCCGGCCTCCTTCTGTCGCCCAAGCCGCGGTCCAGTCAAGCATCTCCTCGAGCGACGTGGTCGGACGTCCCCAGCGGGCATGACTCCATGCGGCATTGTTCAGCCATGCGCGCGGCTGTTCAGCTCCGGTGAAATGAACCGATTTCCGCAGGCGTTGAGCGAGAGCGGCAGCGAGTTCACGGACTGGCAGGATGCCTTCGCCGGTGACATTGACGGGGCGGGCGGGACGGTCACAGGCATCGAGACAGCGGATGGCATAGGCGCAGGCATCGCGCTGCCAGATGACATTGACCCAGCCCGCGGAGACATCGACGGGCTCGCTGCGGAGGATGCGCTGGGCGATGTCCATGAGCACGCCGTAGCGGAACTCCACGGAATAATTGAGCCGCAGCAAGGCCACCGGAGTGCCATGCCGCTGGGAAAAATAGCGGAAGACCCCTTCCCGGCCGAGACAGGAATGCGCGTATTCTCCCGGTGGCTCCGTGGCACTTTCCTCGTGTGATCCACCCGATTCCGGGGCGGTCATGGAATAGACGCAGCCAGTCGAAAAGGCGACGATGCGCGACCGTTGCCACCGCTCGGCGACATTGGCCGGGACCACGGTATTCATGGCCCAGGTCAACTCCGGTTGGCCGCTCGTGCCGAACTTCTGTCCGGCCAGGAAGAACAGATTGGGCGCGTCGGGAAGGCGGCTGACGGCATCCCGGTCGACGAGGTCCGCGCTCAGGGTCTCGACGCCATGCTGTTCGAGGAGGTTGCGGCTGGCGGCATCGGAAAAACGGGAAACCGCGATCACCCGGCGCCGCCCACCCGCCTCGGCGGCCGCACGGGCCAGCATCAGACTCATGGTTCCGCCCATCTTCCCACCGGCTCCTGCCACGAGGATATCGCCGGGATGCTTCCGCAGAGTCTCGATGACCCCATCGGTCGGAACCGACAGAAACTCATCAATGTTGTCCGCATGACACGGCAGTTCGACCTTCATGACGCGAGTCTTCCCTCATGGCAGAACGCCACGCAACTCCGCGTCCACGCTCACGGCCCCACCGGGACCACCAGCCCGCTCAGGGGAAACTCCCCGGGCGGCTCCGCCTTCGGTTCCTGCCTTGCCTCCACCACTGGTTCCGGGGAAACTTCCCGCTCATCACGCAGGCCGGGCGCATGGTCCCATCCGGGCCAGGCCGCTTCTTGTTCCGATGGCTGGGCTGCTCCGGTCACTGGAGCCGTCGTCGCCGCAGGCCGCGCCGCCGCCACCGTCGGAGTCGCCGCAGCGCGCTCCACCGGAGGCAGTCCCGGACCGGGCCGGGCGGCCACGAGAGCCTCGTAGGCCATCATCTGCACCCGACCAGGCCGATTCGCGGCCATTTCCTCCGCCCGCGCCAGCCTTGCCTCGAAGTAGCGCAGACCGACCGCGGCCAGCAGCGCAAGGACCGCACTCGCCCCGCCGAGAACCATCCCCATGCGGCGCGGCCGCGCCGCCGGTATCGACAGAAAATAGCGCTCCGGAACCGGGGCAAAGGGCCGCCCCCCCGACTTCTCCGTGTCTTCTTCCGGTTCGCTCCAGTCCATGACCTCCAGTTCCCCCCGCAGATCCAATCCCAGATAATCTCCGTAGAGCTTCAGGAAGCTCTTCGCATACACCCGGTTCGCAAAGCCCGACAGATCGTCGTTCTCCATTTCCCGCAGCAGCGTCACGGGAATGCGGCTCTCAAACGCGGCGTCCTCAAGAGTGAGCCCGCGCGATCTGCGCACCAGAAGAAGTTTGCGGCCAAGACTGCCCGATGACATGGATGAATTACGTAGCTCGGATGAACGGTCAGTAGATCACAGGGAACCGCCTCCGTCAATCCGCCTCGCGTGCGATTCCCCCGGCGGCAGCCGCGTCCTCGAGGTCACCGCCGCGCACGATCCGGATGAAAACGTTCTCCATGGAGTTCTCCCGGAACCCAGCCACCACCTCGGCCGGCGTCCCTTCGGTCACCACCTTCCCCTTATGCATGAAGATGACCCGGTCGCAGACTTCCTCGATGTCCCTCATGTTGTGACTCGTGTACAGAATCGCGATGCCTCTTTCCCGCTGAATCCGGCGCAGAATCTTCCGGACCTTGTCCGCAATGTCCGGGTCCAGACTCGCCGTGGGTTCATCCAGCATGAGCAGTCCGGGGTCGTTCAGCAATGCCTTGCAAAGATGCAGCCGCGTCGATTCCCCGGCGGAGAGGTGCGAGGTGAGTCGGTCGCGCAGATGGGCAATCTCGAACATCTCAAGGAGTTCGGTGATCCGCCGCCGCGCATCCCTGACGCCGTAGAGACCCGCAAAAACCACGAGATTCTGCCAGACCAGCAGATTCCCCGGCAAACCGGTGTAGGCCGACGCGAAATTGCAGCGCCGCAGAATGGCCTCGCGCTCCTTGAGCGGATCCATCCCGAAAATCCTCACCCGGCCCGCACTGGGGGTCACAAGGCCGAGAATGATGTGCATCGCGGTGGTCTTGCCGGCTCCATTGGCTCCGAGAAGCCCGACGACTTCTCCCCGGTTGACCCGGAACGACAGATTCTCGACGGCCACCGAGCCATCCCCGAACTCACGGCGCAGCCCTTCGACTTCCAGCACCACTCCTCCGCGATCGTCGCTCGCCACAGCCATAAAATCTGGTTCCACCCGCCATTCAGCGGGCTTCCGCCACCGGAGGCACTGCCTCGGGAGCCGGAGCCGACTCCGCCGCCGCTGCCGCAACCCCGGCCGTACCCTCCTGAGGCAAGGCCTGGCCTGTCCCGCCCGACCCGAAAATCCTCGAGAACAATCTCTTGGGAAGACTCTTGCCCTGATCCTCCGCCGTCAGTTCCTCCAGCGCGGCCGATTTCGCCGATTCCCAGGCTCCCGCGAATCCTGGTGCCTGCACCATCATGCGCTTTTCCGCCCGCGTCAGCACCTCCAGATCGCGCACCAGTTTCTGCTCGGGCTTCTCGCTCAGCTGGCCAATCCGCAGCCGCAGATTCTCGTTCTCTCTCGCCAGTACTTCCTTCTCCTTCCGGATCAGTTCGTACTGCCGGGCCTCTAGTTCCAGCTTGTCACTCAGATGCCTCCGGTAGCGCCGGAACTCCCGCTTCGTCTTGAAATGACCCCACAGCGACAACCCGAAAAACAGGAGCCCGAGACACAATCCCCATACGAAATGATGCGAAAAAAACTGAATGACCTGATCCATGGCACAGCAAGTTATCCGACGCACTTCTCCCGCTTCCGATGCCATGACAAGCACGAGTTGCAGCATCCGCAGACCATGTGGCGTGCGCCAGGGCCCCTGAATTATGGTTTTTATGGAATTTATCTAAATTCGAGGTTTTGGCATTGCGTCTGCGGGGAATGGCGGGATGATTTCGCCGATGTCAGCGGCAGGGAATCCATTTGCACGGGATGTGTATCCGGACGGATACGGGGTGGCTTGTGGGGTGGAGGGATTGCAGGGAGCGGCCCGGGAACGATTGGAGTCGCTGCTGTGCGAGGCGGCCAACCGGGTGCAGTGTCCGGAGGGATCGGACGGGGGCGGCGACCTTGTGCTGCTGCGGGCTCCGCGGGCAGGATTCGGAAAAACGAGACTGCTGGCATCGATCATGGAATCGCCGGGCCGTCCGGCCGCGGTCATCGGGGCGAATCCGGAAGGTCAGACGGGACTTTCGTGGGAACAATTCTTCTGGCGGACGCTGCGCACATGGCATCGGCCGCGGGCGGATGGCATCACGGGCATCGAGAGCCTTGCCCGGGAATTGTTTGCGTGGATCAACGGCGGGCTCATTGCCTCGGGCACGATTCCCTGCACGCAGCCGGATGCGGCGCGGGCCGCGCTCCGCGGGCAGGCGCTGGAGCTTTTTGATTTCCAGAATCCGGGCCAGAAGGTGGCGCAGTGGTTTGCGGCCAACTTCGAACGACTCCTTCCCGCGGCGGTCCCGCTGCTGGCCGGGGCGGCCGGGGTGCCGGAACCCACGGCCTCCCTCTGGCTCCACGCTCTGATGGGCTATGCCCAGGGCAAACCGGACGGCCCTTTCATGCAATGGGACGGCCTTGCGTGGGCCCTCGCCCAGCCAGCCACGCACGGGCTTTCGGTGGTCACCTCGGTCGTACCGGCCGACGCCTCGTCCTCCCGTCAGCGCTTTCTTGAATTCGCCCGGATCGTGTCGGTTACCCGACCGCTGCTCGTGGTCTGCGACGAGCTGGATCTCCTCCATGGCCATGCCGGCGAAATTGCCGCCACGGCAGCCGTGCTCACGGAACTGAGCCGCCTCGTCGCCCGATCGCTCTGCGTCCTCAGCATCAATGACGACCTCTGGGAACGGAACTTCGTGACGTCGCTTCCCAGTGCCACGCTCGACCGGCTTTCCGGCAGGCACCAATGGCTCCAGCCGATCACCACAGGGGAAGCGGAGCAACTCGTGCTGAACCGCCTTGCGGCGTCGGGAATGGCTCCCGCCCAGGCCCAGGGCTTCCTCCGTCGGCTCAATCTCGCGGCACTTTCCGGGAGCCACGGCGGCACTTATCCGAGGGCGGTCCTGCGCCACGCCGCGGCCGCATGGCAGGCATGCGGCTCCCCTCCTCCGGGCCATTCCCAGGCGACACCGACCCCGGAGGTTCCCAACCCATTTGTCCTCGTCCCTGAAGAGTCGCCGCACGCGGCCGAAGCCCTCGTGACTGCGCCGGAACCGCTGCCGCCCGTGGATCACCCGAGGCCGGCACCCTCGGCGCCACTTTCCTTCCACCAGCTCCGCAATCAGTTGCTCAGTGGTCCGCCGCTCCCGGCCGACCCGGACCGCCTCTTCCAGCTCGTCCGCGAAATCGGCCGCAGCCTCGCCGTCCTTTCGTGGCACGAGGAAACCCTTGCCGATTCCCCCGGGCAGCGCTGTGGCGCATGGATCAGCCCGGACGCGGAAATCTGGTTCGGTGGCGAACCCTGTGCCGACCACGCCTACTGGACCTCCCTCATCAGCCATGTGCGCAGCCGCTCGCTGTCGCAGAATCAGCCCGTACGACTCGCCATCTTTTCGACACCGCTCCAGCCTGTGCCGCTCCGTTCATGGATGGCACCCGACGACATCATCGCGGCCCGCTCGCAGTTCCTCGAGATCCACAACCTTGATCAGGTCGAACTCGCCTCGCTCGGCGCGGCCCACGCCCTGCTCTCTCCTGCCGGGGGCTCCCTGCCCGATGCCAAGGCCTCGCTCTTCGCCGCCACGGCCCCGCACATCAGCTTCCTCTGGAAGAATCTGACGCGACGGCAGCCGGTTCACGGCTGAGCCCGCAGCCATGCCACCGTGCGGTCCGGATGGTCGGAAAAGACCCCGTCCACGCCAGCCTCGCGGAAGAGCAGCGCCTGCAGTTCATCGAGCGACCCGACCACCGCGGGCAGACTGTCGGCGCGCACGGTGTAGGGATGCACCACCAGTCCCGCCGCGTGCGCATCCCGCACCAGCGGACTGATGCGGCGGTCCGCTGGGGATTTCCCCTCCAGAATGCTCGCCACTGCCGGGCCCAGTCCGTCTGCCACCTTCGCCAGCGCCGCGAGCCCCTCGCGGCTGTGCAGCCAGGCGGCCTCTTTTCCGGAGGCACCGACCGTCCCGCCTGTCAGCTGCAGCAACCGCCCCTTCCAGCCGAGTTCGCCGCGCAGCCGCTGCACCTCCGCATAATCAAAACACTGGAGCCAGCAGGGATCTTCCCGGGTCCGGTAGCCATGCGACGCCAGCACGGCCAGCACCGCCGCACTCAGATCCCGGCCTTCCCGCCGATGCCAAGCCGGCTGCTTGATCTCCACGTAAATGCCAGCGCGCCGCCCGGTTGTCCGGTTCAATCCTTCCACGAATTCCAGTTCCTCGGCAAGCGTCGGCACCTGAAACGCGGACTTGCCGGCCGGAAACCGACCCGGCATGGCGGCCTGCCCGGTCTTCAGGTCGATTCTCTCCCCGGCACGCAGCGACCGGATTTCCGCGACCGTGAAATCGAGTGCATACCAGCGCCCGTCCGCCCGTTTCCGTTCCGGGTAGCGCTGCGCGACATCCGTGACCGTATCCAGATGAATGTCATGCAGCACCACGGGCACGCCATCCCTCGAAAGCACGACATCCTGCTCCAGAAAGTCCGCCCCCATGGCGTGTGCGAGCGCCTTCGCTGCCAGGGTATGCTCGGGAAGGTACCCACTCGCCCCGCGATGCGCGATCACCACGGGATGGCCCCCGTGCACCGGCAGTGCGCCCAGCATTGCCACAACCCAGAGCGCCCACCGCTTCACGCCCGCACCTCCTTCCCGCCCCCGCGCAGGGTCAGCCAGCTGAAGTACATCGTCAGGAGACAGCAGCCCACCATGGTTCCAAAAACCCCCTGCCATCCCCAGCGGTCCGCAATCCAGCCGACGCCGGTCCCCGCCACGGCCGAACCGAACGCATAACCAAAGAATCCCGTGAATCCCGCCGCCGTTCCCGCCGCCTTCTTCGGCACAAGGTCCAATGCATGCAGCCCGATGATCATGATGGGACCATACAAGAAAAAGCCAATCGCGAGCAGACAGACAATGTCGATCCACAGCGGCCCACGCCCATTCAGCGCGTACAGGACCACCGCCACAAGAGTCAGACCCATGAACAGAATCGTCGCCGGTGCCCGCCGCCCCCCGAAAACCCGGTCGGACATCCAGCCGCACAGAATCGTCCCGGGAATCGCCGCAAATTCAAAGGCCTGCCAGGCAAGACTCGAATCCTTCATCGAAAACCCCTTCGCCGTCCGCAGATAGGTCGGGATCCAGTCGACCACTCCAAAGCGCACAAAGTACGCAAAGGCATTCGCCACCGCGATGAGCCACAGGTTGCGGTTGTTGAGAACATGCTCCAGAAAAATCTCACGGAACCCGAGGGTCCGCTCGTTTTCGGCAGCGTACGACGCGTCGCCGCGGTATTCCTCGACGGGCGGCAGCCCGCAGCTCTGCGGAGTGTCCCGCAGCAGAAACCAGATGAGCACGGCGATACCCACGGCCACCATGGCATTGAAGGTGAACACTCCGCCCCAGTGCCCGATCACGCCCACCCCCAGCACGGCCAGCGGAGCCGCCAGCCCGTTCCCGACGTTGTGCGCCACGTTCCAGTACGAAACAATCCGGCCGCGTTCCCCGGTGCTCCACCAATGCACCATCGTCTTGCCGCACGGCGGCCATCCCATGCCATTGCACCAGCCCGCCAGCGCCTGCAGCCCCACCATCAGCAGCAGCGAACCGTAAATTGCCGGCACCAGACCGAACAAGGCCATCAAGCCACTCGAGAGCACGAGGCCCAGCGGCATGAACCACCGCGGATTGCTCCGGTCGGAAACCGAACCCATCAGAAACTTCGAGAGCCCGTAGGCAATCGCATGGCCGGTCATCACCGTCCCCAGGGCTGCCTTGCTGTACTCCGGATGCGCCCGCAGAATGTCGGGCATCGCGAGAGCAAAATTCTTCCGCACAAAGTAATAGCCCGCGTATCCCACGAAAATCCCTGCAAACACCTGCCAGCGCAGCCGCCGGTACGCCCCGTCCACCTGCTCAGCAGGCGATCTGGGCAATTCCGGCGCAGGCTTCAGCAGGGAGATCATCTCCCACCCACAGGATCCGCCCCGGACAAACTGTCAAAGCCTCGCGCCACGCA
The DNA here is from genome assembly GCA_044239025.1 of Verrucomicrobiales bacterium. Taxonomy (GTDB): domain Bacteria; phylum Verrucomicrobiota; class Verrucomicrobiia; order Verrucomicrobiales; family V1-33; genus V1-33. Next base: position 1,672 of record JBIICE010000140.1, on the reverse strand, counting down.
AAAACGCGGAAACCTTCCGCGGGGCGACGCCGTCCGAATTTGACAGGACCCGCCCTGCAGCGACCCTTCCCACGCCATGCTCTCCTTCCGCTCTCTCGCCTCCGCCATCACGCTCGCGATCCTGCCGGTCGCCTCTGCCGACACTCCCCCGCCCCCACCGCAACCGGAGACCCCGCCATCCAGCGGTTCCTCCCCCTCAGCCGAAGCGACAGCTCCGGACTACATCCGGTTCCGCGAAGACGGCGACGCCGCCCGACTCGAAGTCGCTCTGCGCTCGCTCACCCTTCCGGACGGCACCACCGTGGATCTCGCAGGAGCGGTCCACATCGCCGATGCCGCCTACTACGAGGACCTCAACAAACGCTTCACGGGCTACGATGCCGTCCTCTACGAACTCGTCGGCAACCCATCCGACCTCCGCGAGGCCCAGCAACCGCAGCACGAACCCGAGGCCAAGGGCCGCGCCAATCCCATCCGCTTCCTCCAGCAGTCCATGGGCTCGCTGCTCAAACTCTCGTTCCAGCTCGAGAAAATCAATTACTCCCTCCCGAATCTCGTCCACGCCGATGTCACCGCCGAGGAATTCGCCGCCCTCCAGAAGGCCCGTGGCGAATCCATGATGTCGCTCTGGGCCAAAGCCATGGCCGCGCACTACGACGAAGACAATGCCGACGTCAGGGAAGCCACGGAACTCGACGCCGGTCGCCTCCTCCGCATGCTGCTCAGCCGCAATGCAGCCGCCGAATTCAAAACCCTCTTCGCCAAATTGTTCGACCAGGCCGAACGCTCCACCGCCACCCTCGAAGGCGAATCGGGCTCGGCCATCCTCAAGGACAGAAACGAAGTCGCCTTCCGCAAACTCCGGGAAATCACCGCGGCTAAACCGGGCAGCCGCCTCTGCATTTTCTACGGAGCCGCCCACATGCCAGGCATCGAGGCCCTCATCATCAAGGAACTCAAAGGCAAACCCTCGGGTTCCTCATGGCTCCCTGCATGGACCATGCCGAAACTTTCCCGGAACTGACAGCATCGCGGAAAGGTCATCCGCAATCGTGGAGCTTCGCTGCAGGAAACACAGAAACCGACCAATCGCGAAAAAAATCAGAAATATTCGTCTCCCGACTGCGCATACTGCCATCGGGAGACTGTCTGCTGCTCGTCTTCAGACCGTTCCACCAACCGCCCGGCGCGGTGCCCTCATGCCTCCCTCATCTTCGGGTGGATGATCTGGCAGCAGGCACCACGCCGGGCACTCGTTTTTCAGCAGGGCACCTTTTTCAGCAGGGACCATCCGTCATCCGGGCTTGCACTCCGACCGCTTCTCTCACCCCTTCCTGCCCACTCCTCAGGATGCCTGCATGACCGGTCACCACGAACTGATCCCCGACGACTACTTTGCCCGGCTGCCCCGCGCGGCCATCTTTCCGGACCCGTCCCGGCCGCTGGAAATCGATGTCGGCTGCGGCGACGGGACGTTTCTTCTCGAAATGGCCGCGCGGTTTCCGGAACGCGACTTCCTCGGGATCGAACGACTCGGCGGCCGCGTTGCCAAGATCTGCCGCCGCGCCCAGCGGCTCGGCCTGCCCAATGTCCGCGTGCTCTGCCTCGAAAGCAGCTACGCCCTCGGCTGGCTTCTGCCGAGCGGCTGTGCCAGTCGGCTCCACCTTCTCTT